>NZ_BAABKN010000019.1:0-436306 GCF_039543845.1 Nocardioides endophyticus
CCTCTACCGGCTCCTCGAAAGTGGGGCCCCAACTGCTTGACGAACCATAGGAGCGTCGCACCTCCGGGGCCGCGCCGTCCACGGCTGGAGCGGGTGCCCCTCGGGTCAAAGAGGCCAAGCCTTCATAGCGGCTGTCGCTACCCTCTCCAGTTCCGCGCGTGAGGCCCCTGAGACCGCCTGAACAGCGATCCCGTTCGCCACGGTCATCACGTAGCGGGCCAGATCCACAGGCGTGGCAGTCGCGGGCAGGTCACCCTCGTCGACGGCCCGCTGGAACCGGTCGCGCAAGTGAGTGACGCCCTCATTGCGCCAGGCGATGAGCGCGTCGCGAGCGTTGCGCGCAGTCGGGCCGGCGGCGAGGGAACCCTGCACCCCCAGGCATCCGGGTGGATAACCCGGACGGGTGCTGGCGAGCGCAGCCCCATGCAGGAACGTCTCCGCCACCTCCCGAGCCGTCGGCCGGCCCAGGGCGTCGGCGGCGTACTCGGTGCCGTCCTGTGTGTATCGCTCCAGAGCGAGCCGAAAGAGCTCATCCTTGTTGCCGAAGGCCGCGTACATGCTGGTGCGGGTGATGCCCATCGCCGCGGTCAGGTCGGCGAGGCTCGCGCCGTCGTAGCCCTGCTCCCAGAAGACTCGCGTGGCGCGCTCCAGCGCCGCCTCGGCGTCGAACCCTCGCGGTCGCCCCGGCTTCGTGCCCGCGCCACTGTCCATGTGTCTCAGCGTACAGGTTCTGTACCGATCGGTCTTGAATAGTGCTAGCGTGCCTTTAAGTACCGATCGGTACGGAATAATGAGAGGACGCCCCATGGGACAGTTCAATGGCAAGGTGGCGCTGGTCACCGGTGGCGGCACTGGCATTGGCCGAGCCACCGCCGACCGCCTCGTGCAGGAAGGCGCGCACGTCTTCATCACTGGCAGGCGTCAGGCCGAGCTCGACGCAGCTGCACGACAGATCGGCGCCCAGTCGGTCACTGCGGTGTCTGGCGACATCTCCGACCTCGCCGATCTGGATCGGCTCTTCGCTGCGATTCGAGCTCACGGGGGCGGACTGGACATCCTGTTCGCCAACGCGGCCGTCGCAGAGCTGCTGCCCCTCGAACACATCACCGAGCAGCACTTCGACCAGATCTTCGACGTCAACGTCCGCGGCACCGTCTTCACCGTGCAGAAGGCGCTCCCACTGCTGAACGACGGAGCCGCGGTGATCCTCTGCTCCTCGACTGCTGCCGAGCAGGGCATCGAAGGATTCAGCGTCTACTCGGCGTCCAAAGCGGCGGTGCGGACCCTCGCGCGGTCCTGGACCACGGAGCTCAAGGGTCGTGGCATCCGGGTCAACGCCGTCTCGCCGGGCTCGATCGACACCGCGATCGTCGAGCAGCTCGTGGGCGACGAGAACGCAGCAGCCGTCAGGGTCGGCCTCGCCGGCAGCACGCCGATCGGCCGCATCGGGCGCCCCGAGGAAGTCGCCTCAGCAGTGGCGTTCCTCGCCTCGAACGAAAGCCGGTGACATGCGTCCTTATGGGCGGGATGTCCGCCGCGGATCTCAGATCCGGAGAGGGCATTCGTTCGCTCTCAGTTGAGCGTCATCACCGTCTCGCCGTTAGTTCGAAGTCGAGGCCGGGCTTGAAGCTGTCGCCGCCGCCGCCGCTGCTGCCGGCCCGGCGTCCGGTCTCCCCGCTGATGGAGGAGTCGCCGAGCGTGGCCACCCACGGCGTACTGGCTCCCAGTAGCATGACGGCATGGCGAGGCAGAGCTGACTTGGACGCGCCCTTGACCTCGGACAACGACTCGCTGTTCGCACTCCCGCTCTCGCCCCGCGAGCGCAAGGTCGCCGCCGGGCACGACCCGCTGGCGCCGCTGTTCGAGGACGAGCCGAACTTCAAGCGCCGTTGGATCCGCACCTTTCGGGAGCTTCAGGAGCTGCGCGATAAGGTCCGCGATCGTGGCTATCGGATCGTCATGACCAGCGGGTCCTTCGACCTGCTGCACGTGGGACACTCCATGTATCTGCAGGAGGCCCGCTCGTACGGCGACTTCCTCATCGTCGGCGTCGACAGCGACGCCAAGATCAAGGAGCGCAAGGGCCCGGACCGGCCGCTGATCCCCGAGGACGAGCGGCTGAAGATGCTCGCCTACCAGCGTGCGGTCGGTGCGATGTTCCTCAAGGAGCCGGCGCACAAGCGGTGGGCGATGATCAAGAGCGTCCGGCCCGACGTCCTGGTGGTCACTTCGGAGACCTACACGCCGGAAGAGGTGGCTGAGCTGAAGAAGCGCTTCCGCTGCGAGGTGCAGGTCCTGCCCCGGATGGCCATGGTGAGCACGAGCGGACGGGTCCGCTCGCTGCAGCTCGGTCACACGGAGGGCGATCGCCCGTTCGACATCTTCGTGCAGGACGATCGTGGGTAGACAGGCGCTGCTCTACCTGCCGGTGCTGCACGCCGGCCATGTCGACTTCTTCGCCCGCCACACGGATGTCGACGGGGTCCTGCTCGTCGGACGCGGCTTCGCCCAGGACTACCGAACCGTCGAGAAGGAGATCCGCGCGGTCTCCCCGGGGCTCGCGGTGACCCTCGTCCGGGCGGCGACCGGTTTGAGCGCGCGCGTAGTCGAGCCGTCCGAGATCGTCCAGGCCGTTGGCGGCGACGACCTGGTGGTCCCCGACGACGACCTGCTGCGATCCATCGTCGACGCCTACGGACTCGCCGAGGGTCGAGAGATCCACTGGGACTCGACCTTCCTCCGCTGGGATCGCGCGTGGAGCAAGCCCCAGCCCGTCGACGGCGTCGAGCCGATGGCGGTCGTGCCGGACGCCGTACGTGCGTCGATGCGCCGAGCGGTGGAGCTCTCCGAGAGGAGCTCGGACTGGTGGCGTCAGGTGGGCGCCGTCGTCCGGCTGCCGGACGGTACGACGCTCGAGGCGTGGAACCGGCACCACCCGACGGAGCACGCGCCGTACATCGACGGCGACCCTCGCAACGAGCACCGCCGGGGCGAGCGCACGGATCTGTCCACGGCCATGCATGCCGAAGCGTCGCTGGTCGCCCAGGCTGCGCGCGAGGGTCGGTCGCTCCGCGGTGCCGAGATCTACGTGACCACGTTCCCGTGCCCGACCTGCGCCCGGCTCATCGGCGAGGCCGGGGTGTCGGTCTGCTACTTCGACACGCCCTACTCCGAGCTCGCCGGTGACCGGATCCTCCGGTCGTTCGGAGTCGAACTGCACTGGGTACGCCGCGAACCCGCACCTGTCGACTAGCCGAGTCGCATTCGCAGAGGTGTCGATCCGTCCGGCACCAGGACATGCACGTGGGCATGCGCCACGGTGGCGCGCGTCAGCTCCGGGTTGCCGTTGCGCGCCCCGATGGAGTACGTCGTGATGCCGAGGTCGTCGATCACCTGGCCGAGCGTCTGCCAGAAGCTGGCCTGCGTGGCCTCGTCGAGATCGGTGATCCGGGTGACGTGTGGCCGAGGGACCAGGAGCAAGTGCTCGCTCGTCCCCGAGTAGGGATACCGGTTGCGGATGACGATCCAACCGGGCGTCTCTCGCACGATGGTCTGACTGGTGTCGTTGAGCAGGTAGTCAGGGCAGAACAGGCACTCTCCCCGCGCCTCGAGCTCCTCCATGTACGCGCGCTGGTCTGGATCCCGCGAGGCCTGCACGTTGTAGAGCGGGGGAGTGTTGCTCAACTGATCAGACCGCCACTGGGATTCGCGGCATGGACGGGTGCGGGTCGTACTCCACCAGGCTGAAGTGCTCGGCACGGTAGTCGTGGATGTCGGACACCGCCTTGCCTTCATCGGTCAACGTGATCATGCCCAGCCGCCGCGGCGCTCGTGCGGCCAGCTCCCGCGACGCGTCGACCTGGTTCTCGTAGATGTGAGCGTCCGAGATGGTGTGGTAGTACGTCGCGGGAGGAAGCCCCGTCAGGTTGCTCAGCATCAGCATCAGGGCCGAGTACTGGACCATGTTGGACGGGACGCCGACCGGTACGTCGCCGGACCGCTGGAACATGTGCAGGTGCAACCTGCCGCCGAGGACCCTGACGTGGACCCAGCCGTGGCACGGAGCGATGGTGGCGCGTGGCGGCGTCGTACCCACCCGGGTGAGGTACTGCGGGATCCAGGGTGACACGAAGTGTGTCCGGATCGACGGATACTGCCGGAGCTGCTCGACGAGATGGGCGAACTGGTCGAACGGCTCGCCGTCCGCGGGGAAGTCGTGGAAGGCGCCGCCGTACGAACCGGGGCCGAGGTCGCCGACCTCGAGGCCACGCCGCTGGGTCTTCTTCTCGGACGCCCAGGGCGCCCACCAGTCACAGCCGAAGGAGGCGAGCTCCTCGACGGTGGTCGCACCGTTCATGAAGGCGCACAGCTCGCCGATGGCCTTGCTCCAGAAGCTGGAGATGTCCCGATCGACGATCACCGGGTACCCGTTCGAGAGATCGAAGGTCATCGTCTGCTGCATCAGGGTGAGCGCCCGGGGCCCCTGGCGCGTCTCCGACCACTCGCCGTGATCCAGGATGCGCTGGAGCACTGCGGCGTACTGGCCGTCCGGCGTCCTCTGACTGAACTCGACCATTCTCGAAACCACGGCCAGAGCCTAGAGCACGGACCCGGGGCCGCTAGCCGAAGGGAAGCGGCTCGGGCGCGAGGCTGACGGCCTTGGCGCGGGCGGCGGTGAGCCGGCGGCGGTGGTGCTGGCGGCAGAGCACCTCGTAGGCGACCTCGGCCGGGGGACCACCGCGGTCCTCGACGTCGCCGACGACGATGACCTCGCCCTCGGTGACCATGATCCCGTCCTCGGTGCGCGCGTTGTGGGTCGCACGCTTGCCGCACCAGCAGAGGGCCTCGACCTGGAGGACGTTGACCCGGTCGGCGAGCTCGATCAGCCGGAGGCTGCCCTCGAAGAGCTGAGTGCGGAAGTCGGTGAGGATGCCGAACGCGAAGACGTCGATCTGGAGCTCGTCGACGACCTTCGCCAGCTGGTCGATCTGGTCGCGGCTGTAGAACTGCGCCTCGTCGCAGATGAGGTAGTCGACCCGTCCGCCCTGGGTGAGGGTGGTGACGACGTACCGCCAGAAGTCGAACTCCGGGTTGACCTCGAGCGCTTCGTGGGTGAGGCCAAGGCGGCTCGAGAGCTGGGCCTCGCCGGACCTGTCGTGGTTGGTGAAGATCCGGCCCACCCGCCCGCGCGCGGCGTGGTTGTGGTTGGTCTGGAGCGCGAGCGTGCTCTTGCCCGAGTCCATGGTGCCGGTGAAGAAATGCAGTTCAGCCACGGATCGGGATCCTTTCATGGACTCGGCAAGATAAGCGCATGGTCTCCCCACTGATCTCTGCCACCGAGCTGCACGAACGCATCGGGGAGGTGACCGTGCTCGACGTCCGCTACCGGATGGGCGGGCCGGGAGGCCGCGGCGAGTACGAGCGCGGGCACATCCCGCGGGCGTCGTACGTCGATCTCGACGCCGACCTGGCGGCGCCTCCGGGCGACGGGGGCCGACACCCGCTGCCGGCCGTCGAGGACTTCGAGGCGGCGATGCGGCGGGTCGGCGTCCGCGACGACCGGACGGTCGTCGTCTACGACGACTGGTCCGGCCTCGCCGCCGGGCGGGCGTGGTGGCTGCTGCGACACCACGGGCACAGCGACGTGCGGGTGCTCGACGGCGCGTGGGCGGGCTGGCTGGCCGCCGGGGGAGCCGTGCACACCGGCACGGTGCTGCCGGGCCGCGGCGACTTCACGGCGCGGCCGGGCTCCATGCCGGTGGTGGAGGCCGACGACCTGCTCGGCGTACCGGTGCTGGTCGATGCCCGGGCGCCGGAGCGCTACCGCGGCGAGACCGAGCCGGTCGACCCCGTCGCCGGCCACGTCCCTGGCGCGGTCAACGTGCCGACGACGACCAACCTGGCCGCCGACGGGCGGTTCCGCTCGGCTGGCGAGCTGCGGGCGTTGTACGCCGCGGCGGGGGTCGACGGGTCGGAGGAGGTGGCCGTCTACTGCGGTTCGGGAGTCACCGCCGCCCACGACGTGCTCGCGCTGGAGATCGCCGGGATCCGGGCGGCGCTCTACCCGGGCAGCTGGTCGGGCTGGATCACGGATCCGTCGCGACCTGTCGCCTAGACCTTGTCGCCGCCGCCGAACATGATCTCGTCCCAGCTCGGGACGGAGGCGCGGCCGCGCTTCTTGGCGGGCTTGCGCGCCGGCTCGGGCTCCTCGGCCGCGGCGTCCGTGGCCTCCTCGCGCAGCTCGGCCTCCTGCACGACCACCTGCTCGTCGGTGGCCGG
Source organism: Nocardioides endophyticus (assembly GCF_039543845.1). NCBI lineage: Bacteria > Bacillati > Actinomycetota > Actinomycetes > Propionibacteriales > Nocardioidaceae > Nocardioides > Nocardioides endophyticus. The sequence goes on from NZ_BAABKN010000019.1 coordinate 6,280, forward strand.
CTCGGTGTCGAGGAACGCCTCCATCGGCTGCTCGGTGACCAGGTCGATGGCGTCGTCGCCGAGGGCATCACCCAGCGGGAGCTGGTCGTCGTACGTCGGCTCGTCGACCGAGCCGAGGCGGCGCTCGCGTGCGGCCTGCAGGTCGTCGGCCCGGGCCGGGGGAGCGTCGGCGACGGGGATCGCGATGCCGACCAGCCAGCGGGCGTCCTCGTTGTCGAGCGTGACGTAGTTGCCGGGGGCGTCGAAGGTGAGCTCGGCGGCACCGGACCGCTCGGGGGTGTCGTAGCCGGCGATGAGCGACCAGCGGCCGTCCTCGCGACGCCAGGCGTCCCACTCGACGGTCTGCGGGTCGATGTTGTGGGAGCGCAGCTGGGCGGCGACGGCGTCACCCAGGGTGCGGGCACCCGTGGCCTGGCCGGCATCGCTGCGGCGTACCGACGAACGCTGTGCGCGCTCCGCGACGTGCTGGCGCTCGGCGAGCACCGGCGCGGCGAACGCCATGATCTTGTCGACCGACGTCTGGGCCGCCTGCGCGACCGCCTCGGGCGTCTCGCCGGAACGGATCCGGGCCTGGATGTCTCGAGGGCGGAGGGTGCTCTCCATCGTCTTCTCCATTCCTCGGCTGGTCGGGGGTGTGCTCGGTGCCACTGCTGCTCGCAGACGGTCGTCGACCGCGAGCACGTGCTCCGCACCCTCCTCGTCCACGAGGCGCAGCCGGGTGCCTTCCTCGCTGACGCCGACCAGCCTGAGGTACGCCAGGGCAGGTTGGGCCGCCGTCCCTGGGTCGGACCGGTGCGTCTGGTGCTGGATGGGTGCGGTCATCGGTGGGCCGAGCCTACGCCAGTGGGAGGCACCGGCAGCGGAGCACCGCCGCGCGTCCCCGAGTCACTCCAGTCACACCGGCAACACTCGTCAGCCGAAAGCCGCACGACACACCGTAGGCCTCCGGCGCGTCGTGCGGGTTTCCCCGGGCAGCCGGGGAAACCCGCCGCCCGAACCCCACGTACTAACGTCCGATCGTGGCCACCACCGATCCCTCCACCACCCAGATCGTGCTCGACCTGGCGGGCATCTTCGTGTTCGCGATCTCCGGCGCGTTGGTCGCCGTCCGCAAGGGCCTGGACGTGTTCGGCGTCCTCGTCCTGGCCGGTACGACGGGCCTCGGCGGCGGGTTCCTGCGCGACGTGCTGATCGGCGCGACGCCGCCGGCGGCGCTGCAGGACTGGCGCTACCTGATGGTGCCCGTGCTGGCCGGCGTGCTGGCGTTCGTCTACCACCCGGCGATCGGCCGGATGGAGCGCTCCGTCACGGTGCTCGACGCGTTCGGGCTCGGGCTCTTCTGCGTCACCGGCTCGCTCAAGGCGCTCGACTACGGGCTCGGGGTCGCGCCGGCGGCGCTGATGGGGATGGTCACCGGGATAGGTGGCGGGATGCTGCGCGACCTCCTCGCCGGACGCGTCCCGGCGGTGTTCCGCGGGGAGCTCTATGCGACCCCGGCGCTCGCTGGCTCGATCGTCGTGGTCGCCCTCTCGCACACCGACCTCAGCTACTGGACGATCGCTCTGATCGGCGGCGGCTTCTGCACCACCTGGCGGCTGGTCGCGATCTGGCGGCACTGGCAGGCGCCGGTGCCGACGGGTCCTGCGAGCGTCTGAAGTCGGGTCGTCCGCTTCACAAGCACCTATTGCTAGCGGAGAGGCGGACGACCCGAGCTCTGCTAGGCGCCGAGGACGCGGCGCAGGTAGGGGTTGGCGAAGACCCGGTCGGGGTCGAGGCGGTCGCGCAGGGAGAGGAACTCCTCGAAGCGGGGGTACGCCGGCGCGAGGTCGGCCGCCGTACGCGTGTGCACCTTCCCCCAGTGCGGGCGCCCGTCGTGCGCGCGCATGATCGGCTCGAGCAGGGCGAAGTACTCGAGGTGGTCGGCGTCGCGGTGAGTGTGGAACGCGAGGTACATCGAGTCCCGGCCGGTCGAGGTCGACATCGGGATGTCGTCGGCCGGGGTCACCCGGATCTCGACGGGGAAGGTGATGCTGAGGCGCGAGGCCTCGAGAGCGGCCCGGGCCTCGCGCAGCGCGGCGATGCCGGCCTCGCGCGGCACGGCGTACTCCATCTCCCGGAAGACCACGGTGCGCGGCGACACGAAGACCTTGTGGGCGGCGTCGCTGTAGGACCGCGCCGAGAGCATCCGGCTCGAGACCTGGTTGACCCGACGGATCGATCCCGGGAAGCGGTTGGTGACGTGGTTGAGCGCCCCGAAGAGGGTGTTGGAGAGGAACTCGTCCTCCCACCAGCCGCTGAACCGCGACAGTGGCTCGGCCTCGTCGACGCCGATGTCGAGCCGGTCGTTGGTCTTGGTCATCATCCGGTCGGTGTGCGGGAACCAATAGGTGTCGACGTGGTGGTGCTCGGCAACGCGCTGGTCGAACCCGTCGAGCGCCTCGTCCCAGCTCATCGGAGTCTCGTTGGCCTCGAGCACGAAGAGCGGCTCGACCCGGAACGTGATGGTGGTGAGTACGCCGAGGGCGCCCAGGCCGAGCCGGCCGAACTCGAGGATCTCGGGGTGCTCGTCGGACGTCGCGCGGATGACCTCGCCGGTGCCCGTGACCAGCTCGAGTCCGGCGATCTGGGCCGAGAGCGAGGCCCACACACCGCCGGTGCCGTGCGTGCCGGTCGACGTCGCGCCGGCGAGCGTCTGCTCGTCGATGTCGCCCATGTTGTGCAGGCTGAGGCCGAGTGCGGCGAGCCCGGCGTTGAGCGTCTTGAGCTGGGTGCCGGCGAGCGCGGTGACCGTCATCGCCTCACGGTCGACGGACAGGATGCCGCGCAGGTTGGTCGGGCGCAGCATGGTCGCCTCGGGGGCCGAGATCGCTGTGAAGCTGTGGCCGGTGCCGACCATCTTCACGGTCGATCCCGCCGCCCGCGCGCGCTCGATCGAGGCGACGATCGCCGCCGTGTCGGCCGGGTCCTCGATGCTGCCGGGTCGTGCCGACTCGATGCCCGACCAGTTGATCCACTCAGTCACGGCGCGATCGTAGACCCGCCGGTAACTTCGTCGGAGCGAGGTCCCGGGACCGAGGGAGCGCCTGGGCGGCGAGGGCCGCGACCAGGCCGGCACCCGCCGAGACGAGGTACGCCGCCGAGGCACCTTGGTGATCGACGACGAGACCGCTGAGCGTCGCGCCCGGGGCTACGCCGGCGACCAGGCCGGTCTGCATGATCGCCATCCCCTCGGTCAGCCGGCCGGACGGTACGACGGCCTCGGTCAGCGACATCGAGGCGATCATCGTCGGGGCTATCGCGAAGCCGGCGACGAAGAGGACCGCACCCATCAGCGGCAGCGAGTGGATGAAGTAGAGCGGCACCATGGCGCAGGCCATCGCGAAGGCGCCCCAGCGGACCCGGAACGACGGACCGCGGCGCCAGTGGATCGCACCGGTGATGACACCGGCGGCCAGGCTGCCGAAGGCCCAGAGCGCGAGCAGGGCACCGGAGACCGCTTTGTGGCCGCGCTCCTCGGCGAAGGCGACGGTGGTGACCTCGGCGGCGCCGAAGAGCACACCGAGGCAGGCGCATACGACGGCGAGTGGGACGACCGAGCGCCAGGGCAGCGGCGGTCGCGACTCCGAGGTGCTGTCGCGTGGGTGCGGAGGCGGGGCCGTGGCGGTCTGGGCGCTGAACGCGAGGGTGCCACCGACGCAGGCGACCACCGCGACAGCGATGCCGGCGACGGGGTGCCACGCGGTCGCGAGCACGGCGACCAGGATCGGACCGAGGATGAAGACGGCCTCGTCGAGCACCGCCTCCAGCGCGAAGGCCGTCTGCACGTCGGCCGGTTGGTCCAGCACATGGGACCACCGGGTCCGCACCGACGAGCCGACCTGGGGGAGGAACGCACCCCCGATGGCGGCGAGGACGTAGGTCCAGCCGACCGGCCAGTCCTCCTGCACCGACACCACCAGCAGTGAGATGGCGAGCCCGAAGCCGATGCTCGCCGAGGCCAGTACCTTGCCCTGGCCGAGCCGGTCGAGCAGGCGACCCTGGAGGATCGCGAACCCCGCGTTGGAGATCATGTACGCCGCCGAGATCGCCCCCGCGACGCCGTACGAGCCCGTGGCCGCGGAGACGAGCAGCACGATGCCCAGACCGATCATCGAGATCGGCAGCCGGGCGACCAGGCCGGTCAGCGAGAAGCGGAGTGTGCCGGGCTGAGCCAGGATCCGGCGGTAGGACGTGAACATCAGCAGCGACGCTATCGGTGGCCGCCGACCGCCGACGAATCATTGCGACGCCCTTCCTAGGATGGCTGGCATGACCCCCGACCCCAGCCCGTACGACGCCGTCCTGCTGGTGTCGTTCGGCGGCCCGGAGAAGCCCGAGGACGTCGTCCCCTTCCTGGAGAACGTCACCCGTGGTCGCGGCATCCCGCGCGAGCGGCTCGAGGAGGTCGGGCAGCACTACTTCGGGTTCGGTGGCCGGTCGCCGATCAACGACCAGAACCGCGCCTTCCTGGCGGCCCTGCGCGAGGACCTCGCCGGCGCCGGGCTCGACCTGCCGGTCTATTGGGGCAACCGCAACTGGGACCCGTACCTGACCGACACGGTCCGGCAGATGGCGGCCGACGGGGTCACCCGCGCGGCCTGCTTCGTGACCAGCGCCTACTCGTCGTACTCCTCCTGCAGGCAGTACCGCGAGAACCTCTTCGACGCAGCGGACGCGGTCGAGGGAGCTCCGGTCCTCGACAAGCTGCGCCTCTACTTCAACCACCCGGGCTTCGTCGAGCCGGCCGTCGACGCCACGCTCGCTGCGCTGGCCGATCTGCCCGACGCCGTACGCGAGGGCGCGCACCTGGCGTTCGTCACGCACTCGATCCCGGACACCATGAACGACGGCAGCGGCCCCGAGGGTCGCGCGTACGTCGAGCAGCACCGCAGCGTGATGGCGGAGGTCGTCGAGCGGGTGCGTCAGGAGACCGGCCATCGGCACCCGCACGAGCTGGTCTTCTGCTCGCGCTCCGGCTCCCCGCAGACTCCGTGGCTCGAGCCCGACGTCAACGACCACCTCGAGGAGCTGCACGCCCAGGGAGCTCCGGGGGTGGTGATGGTGCCGATCGGGTTCGTGTCCGACCACATGGAGGTCGTCTACGACCTCGACAACGAGGCGATGGCGACTGCCGAGAAGCTCGGGCTCCCGGCCGGCCGCGCGGCCACCGCCGGCCTCGACCCGCGCTTCGTCGCGGCCGTACGAGACCTGCTGCTCGAGCGGGCCGCCGTCGAGCGGGGCGACGAGGTCGTCCGCGCATCGACCGGCTCGTGGCCCGCCTGCTGGGACCGCTGTGCGGTGGGGTGCTGCCCCAACCCCCGCGGCGAGCGCCCGGCACTGGCGGGCGTCGACTCGTGACCGGCCCTTCCCATGCGGCCCTTTCCAACAGGGAGCTCGCCGACCTCGCGCTGTCCGCGGCCCGGGCGGCCGGGGAGCTGGTCCGCGAGCGCGCCCTCGGCCACGTCACCGTAGCGGCCACGAAGTCCAGCGACGTCGACGTCGTCACTGAGGCCGACCGCGCCAGCGAGGAGCTGATCCGTGCCCACATCCGGGCGGTCCGGCCCGAGGACGGCTTCTTGGGCGAGGAGGGCGCCGACGTCACGAGCGGCACCGGCGTGCGCTGGATCGTCGACCCGATCGACGGGACCGTGAACTTCCTCTACGGCATTCCGCAGTACGCCGTCTCGATCGCGGCCGAGCGCGACGGCGAGGTCGTCGCCGGGGTCGTCCTCGACGTCCAGGGCCGCACCGAGTACGTCGGCCACCTCGGGGACGCCGACGCCCCCGAGACCGCCACCCGCGACGGCGTACCCGTCGCAGTGCGGGCGCCGGCCCCGATGTCGCAGCGGCTGATCGCGACCGGCTTCTCCTACGACCGACGGGTCCGGGTGCTCCAGGCCGAGGCCGTGACCCGGCTGCTCCCGCTGGTGCGCGACGTACGACGGCTCGGATCGTGCGCCCTCGACCTCTGCCTGGTGGCCGACGGGCGGCTCGACGGGTACGTCGAGGAGGGCGTCAACCTCTGGGACCACGCGGCCGCCGGACTGATCGCTCGCATCGCCGGCGCGAGCACTCTGGTCACCGCCGGCATCGGCGGGCTGGACCTGATGGTGTGCGCTCCGGCGGATGGCTTCGAGGAGCTCCTGGCGGTCGTCAGAAGCACCGGATTCTCACCCGTTTCGGGGGAATAGCGGCCGAGCACCCACTGTTCACGCTCCGCGAGGCCGACCGGGTGTGCCTTTTGGCAGGTTCATGGTGCACAATCTGGCCGCCGAGCCGACCAAGAATGACGATGACGAAGAAGCACGAGGCGCACCGCCCAGGCGCCTCGCAGAGTGGAGTGACGAATGGCGACTGACTACGACGCACCGCGCAAGACCGAAGAGGACCAGTCCGAGGAGAGCATCGAAGAGCTCAAGGCTCGGCGCCACGACAAGAACTCCGGCAAGGTCGACGAGGACGAGACGGAGGCGGCTGAGTCCTTCGAGCTGCCTGGCGCCGACCTCTCGAACGAGGAGCTCGCCATCGAGGTGAAGCCGAAGCAGGAGGACGAGTTCACCTGCATGAGCTGCTTCCTCGTGCACCACCGCAGCCAGCTGGCAGACCCCAAGAACATGATCTGCTATGACTGCTCCTGAGCGCGACGTAGCGAAGGGCCGCAACCCGGTGGGTTGCGGCCCTTGCTGCGTCCTGGGCTACTTGCCGTCCTTGGCCAGCTGGCCGGGCAGGTGGCCCGTCGATCGGACGTAGTACGACGTCGCCCGCCGCTGGGCGAGCATCCGGGCCAGGCCCACGGCCATGCCGCTCACGATGGCCCAAGAGACGGCCTCCCAGACATCGACGTCGGGGTCAGCGGGGTTCTCCGGCGGGTTCTTGCCGGTGGCGACCGTCCACGTCGTGTCGACCGCCTTCTTCGCGAGCGCCGCCGCCGCCAGTGCGGACGCCACCGAGAACGCGCTCCACATCTTCGATCCACCTTCAGCCATGCGGGAACAGTACCCACGACCGGTCTTCAGTGCTCGGCGGGTCAGTGCTCGGTGGGTTCTGCCTTCGACGGCCGGGAGAGGGCGCCGAGTGCGTCGGCCAGCTCCTCGGGGCGACGGGTCGACACCAGCCAGTACGGCGCCGGGTCGGCCGGGTCGGTGATCTCGACCCGCACCGCGCGCTTGAGATAGGGACGCAGCAGCAGGTAGGCCCGGGCGTCGGCGTCCATGCCGGCGATCCTGCGGGTCTGGCCTGCGTCGAGGGGGATCGCGTCGCCGATGTGGGCCACGTCGATGTGGGCGCGGCCCGCCCGGAACGTCGCGGTGTCGACGGTGATCCGCGCGGCGCCGTACGCCCAGAGACCGAGCGAGAGGACCGCCATCGCGACAGCGGTGATGATCCAGGCTGCGACCGCGGGCAGCGCCACGACGACGGCCAGCCAGAGCGTGGCGACCAGCATGGTGCCCTGGACCCACCAGCGCAGCGGCACTCCGAGGCGCTCGCTGTAGGTGGGGGTCTGGCTCACAGGTGGAATCCTGTCATTGGCGACCGCGACGCCTGCCGGTAGGGTCCGCCGACGTGAACGACACCCCTCTCGAGGTCCTCGTGCAGCGCCTCGACCTCGACCTGCCGCTGCCGTCGTACGCCCATCCGGGTGACGCGGGCGCCGACCTCGTGACCACGGTCGACGTCACGCTGGCGCCGGGGGAGCGGGCCATGGTCCCGACCGGGGTCGCGATCGCGCTGCCCGAGGGGTTCGTCGCGCTGGTGCATCCGCGCTCGGGGCTGGCGGCGCGCCACGGACTCTCGATTGTGAACACCCCGGGCACTGTGGACGCGGGCTACCGTGGAGAGATCAAGGTGATGCTGATCAACCATGATCCGCGCGAGCCGATCGAGCTGCGACGAGGCGACCGGATCGCGCAGCTGGTCATCCAGCGATTCGAGCGGGCGGCGTTCGTGGATGTCGAGGCACTCCCCGAGTCCGTTCGTGGTGACGGGGGCTACGGTTCTACCGGAGGTTTCCGATCAACAGAGAGCAACAACGAGCAAGAGTGAGTAGGTCCGCGTGAAGTTCCGTCGCAAGTCCAGCGAGCCTGCCGGTGCACCGGTCGACGAGGACATCGAGCAGGCAGCTCCGCAGGAGCCCGGCCAGCCTGTGCTGGGTGGGCCGTGGGACGCCGATGACGTCGACGAGGCCGCCGCCGCCGAGCGCATCGACCTCGGCTCCTTGCTGCTGAGCAACATCGAGGGTCTCGAGATCCGGCTCCAGGTGGACGAGGAGACCGAGGCGGTGCAGTCCGTCATGCTCGCCGGCGCCGATGGTGCCGTCGAGCTGCGCGCCTTCGCCGCCCCGCGCGGCGGCGACCTGTGGGAGGAGATCCGGCCCCGGATCGCCGCCGAGTATGCCCAGCGTGGCGGGACCGCCAGCGAGCGCGAGGGCCGCTACGGCACCGAGCTGCACTGCCAGCTGACGGTCCGCACCGAGGACGGCAAGACCGCCACCCAGCCGTCCCGCGTGGTCGGCATCAACGGCGGTCGCTGGATGCTGCGTGCCACCCTGCTGGGCCGGGCCGCCACCGAGCCGGACTCATCCGGGCCGTGGGATGACGCGATCGCCTCCACCGTCGTACGACGAGGCGCTGTGGCGATGCCGTCGGGCGCCGACCTCCCGCTGACATTGCCTCCGCGCGACCAGCTCGCGCGCCGGGAGTCCTAGTCCGATGGGCGAGAAGACCAGGCTGCGCCGCACGATCAGCCGGTGGGCGGACTCCACCGACCAGGACGAGCGCGACCTGCGGCGCACGCACGCCGAGGACGGCTGCGAGCAGATCGGTGCCGCACCGGACCGCGAGCGGGTGCGGCTGCGCGGCACCCTGCGGACCGTGACGCTCCGCCCGCGCGGCGGCGTACCCGCCCTCGAGGCGGAGCTCTCCGACGGCACCGGCTCGATCACCATCGTCTGGCTCGGGCGTCGTCGGATCACCGGCATCTCACCGGGTCGCTCCATGTCCGTGGAGGGGCGGATCGGGTCCCACGACGGGGAGCGGATCCTCTACAACCCGCGCTACGAGCTGATCCCATGACGGAGCAGCCCGAAGCCGAGACCGAGACCGACGTCGAGGTCGAGGTCGAGACTGTCGAGGCGGTCGTCCGGGCCCAGATGGCGAAGGCGCTCGGTGGCCGTCGGGGCATGATCGAGGCCGCCGTCCCGACGATCGTCTTCACCGTCCTGTGGCTGGCGACCCGCGAGCTGACCCTCGCCCTGAGCATCAGCCTGGGCGCGGCAGTCGTGCTGCTCGCGGTCCGGCTGGTGCAGCGCTCCACGGTGCAGTTCGTCCTGAACGCGATCTTCGGCATCGGGATCGGCTGGCTCTTCGTGTCGATCTCCGCGGGTCGAGGAGGCAGCGCGGACGACCAGGCGCTCGCCTACTTCCTGCCCGGCATCATCTACAACGCCGGCTACTCCGTCGTGCTCGCCGCGACCTGCCTGATCGGCTGGCCGTTGGTCGGCTTCATGGTCGGCAGCGTAACCGGCGACCCGACGGCCTGGCACGCGGACAAGCAGGTCGTGCGGCTGTGCTCCCGCCTGACCTGGCTGCTCACGATCCCGTGCCTGGTGCGGGTCGTCGTGCAGACGCCGATCTGGCTGGCCGGCAAGTCCGGGTCGATCGACGCCGACTCCGCCGTCGCCGCCCTCGGCGTCCTCAAGATCGCGATGGGGTGGCCGCTGCAGCTGGCCGCGCTCGCGGCGATGGTGTGGTTGCTCTCGCGCAATCACACCCCGATCGAGTCTGCGACTCAAAGTTCGTAGGTACGTCACCGGATCTCGACACGCCGGTCGCGACCTCGTTCCTCGGTCGCGCGGCTTGCTCGATCACCATCAGCGGATCCGCTGGCGCGTCTCCCTAACCGCCGTGGGCGGCGGGGGCGAGCATCCGCTCGAGGTTCTCCTCGACGTCCGCCGGCACCACGAACAGCAGCTCGTCGCCGGCCTCGATCGGCTGCTCGTCGTTGGGCACGTAGACCTGGCCGTCGCGCAGGATCGTGACCAGCGCGCAGTTCTCCGGGAACGGGATGAGTCCGGCGGGCTTCCCGACGTACGGCGAGTCCGCGGGCAGTGTCATCTCGACGAGGTTGGCGTTGCCCTGGCGGAAGGTGAAGAGCCGCACCAGGTCGCCGACGGTCACCGCCTCCTCGACCAGCGCCGACATGATCCGGGGGGTCGAGACGTTGACGTCGACGCCCCAGGCCTCGGTGAAGAGCCACTCGTTGTTGGGGTGGTTGACCCGGCCGACCGTGCGCGGCACACCGAACTCGGTCTTGGCGAGCAGCGATGTCACGAGGTTGACCTTGTCGTCGCCGGTCGCGGCGATGACGACGTCGCAGCGATCCAGACGGGCCTCCTCGAGCGAGGACAGCTCGCACGAGTCGGCGAGCAGCCACTCGGCGTCGGGGACACGCTCGGGCTTGATCGAGTCGGGGTTCTTGTCGATCAGCAGGACCTGGTGGCCGTTGTGGATCAGTTCGCGGGCGATGGAGCGCCCGACAGCTCCGGCTCCGGCGATGGCGACTCGCATGGCGTCCTCAGCTCTCGTCCGGGCCGGCGTCGATGACCTGGTAGGCCCCGGCTGCGTGCTCCTCGCGCATGGCGACGTGGAGGATGTCGCCCTCCTGGATCACGCTGTCGCGGCTGGGCAGCATGCCCTCGCCGAGCCGGTCGATCCAGGCGATCCGGCTCTTCGACTGCATCTGGAAGTCGACCGTGCGGTGGCCGATCCACGACTCCGGCGCCGGGATCTGATCGACCCGGATGGTGCCCGACGGATCGCGGAAGTCCGGCTCGGCGCCGGCGGGCAGCAGCCGGCGCAGCACCTGGTCGGCGGTCCACTTGACCGTCGCGACCGTGGTGATGCCGAGCCGCTGGTAGACCTCGGCGCGGCCCGGGTCGTAGATGCGGGCGACGACCTGCTGGATTCCGAAGGTCTCGCGCGCCACCCGCGCGGCGATGATGTTGGAGTTGTCACCGCTGGACACGGCCGCGAAGGCGTCGGCCCGACGGATGCCGGCCTTCTCCAGGACCTCCTGGTCGAATCCCTGGCCGGTGATCTTGTCGCCGTTGAACCCCGGGCCGACGCGGCGGAACGCGTCCGGGTCGGCGTCGATGATCGACACGGTGTGGTTGCGGTCCTCGAGGCTGCGGGCCAGCGTGGAGCCGACCCGCCCGCAACCCATGATCACGACATGCACGGGGCAGACGCTACTAGGTAGTTGCTCCGTTCGGCGCGGATGCACCGCGCGTCCCACCGTGGGTCTAACCTTTCGGCTCGTGAGTATCGGCGACGTGTCGAAGCGCGTGCTGCTCGGCCGCAAGCTGCGCAGCTCGCAGCTGGGCGAGACCCTGCTGCCCAAGCGCATCGCTTTGCCCGTCTTCGCCAGCGACGCCCTCTCGTCTGTGGCCTACGCCCCGGACGAGGTCTTCATCATGCTGTCGCTGGCGGGCGCGTCGGCGTACGTCTGGTCCTGGAAGATCGGCATCGCGGTCGCCGTGGTCATGGCGGCGGTCGTCGCGTCGTACCGCCAGACCGTGCACGCCTACCCCAGCGGCGGGGGCGACTACGAGGTCGCCACGGTCAACCTCGGTTCCAAGGCCGGCACCGTCGTCGGGAGCGCGCTGCTCGTCGACTACGTGCTGACGGTCGCGGTCTCGATCTCGTCGGGGGCGCAGTACGCCGCGTCGGCGATCGGTCCGCTCAACGAGCACGAGGCGACGTTCGCGACAGCGCTCGTGATCCTCCTGGCCGCGCTCAACCTGCGCGGCATCCGGGAGTCCGGCACGTTCTTCGCGATCCCGACGTACGCCTTCATGGTCGCGATCCTGGGGATGTGCGCCTACGGGCTCTTCGAGCTCGCCGCCGGCACCCTGCCGGACGTCGCGAGCGCCGACCTCGAGATGGCGGCGGAGCCGGGGTACGGCGACTCGATGACGACGTTCGCCCTGATCTTCCTGCTGGCCCGGGCCTTCTCGTCGGGCTGTGCGGCGCTGACCGGTGTCGAGGCGATCTCCAACGGCGTGCCGGCCTTCCGCCGTCCCAAGAGCAAGAACGCCGCGAGCACGCTGCTGCTCCTCGGTGCGATCGCGATCACGATGATGCTCAGCGTCATCGTCCTGGCGAAGCAGATGGGGCTGCAGCTGGTCGACCCCGAAGACGTCGACCGGCTGACCCGCAACGGGGAGCCGCTGCCGGACAACTATGACCAGCACACGGCGATCGCCCAGATCGCGCAGGCGATCTTCCACGACTTCTCGCTCGGCTTCTACTTCGTCGTCATCGTCACCGGCGTGATCCTGGTGCTGGCGGCCAACACCGCCTTCAACGGCTTCCCGGTGCTCGGCTCCATCCTGGCCAAGGACGGCTACGCCCCGCGCGCGCTGGCCTCGCGCGGCGACCGGCTCGCCTACAGCAATGGCATCCTCTTCCTGGCCGTGATGGCGATCATCCTGATCCAGGTGTTCAACGCGGAGCCGACCCGGCTGATCCAGCTCTACATCGTCGGCGTCTTCGTCTCGTTCAACCTCAGCCAGCTCGGCATGATCCGGCACTGGACCCGGCACCTGAAGGACGAGCGCGATCCCGCCGTACGCCGCCGGATGTACCGCTCACGGGTGATCAACGCGGTCGGGTTGACCTTCACGGCCGTCGTCCTGGTGATCGTGCTGATCACCAAGTTCTTCGCAGGTGCCTGGATCACGATCCTGGCGATGGTCGTCTTCTACATCTTGATGCGGGCGATCCGCCGCCACTACGACAGCGTCAACGAGGAGCTCGCGGCCGACGAGGAGGACAAGGTGCTGCCCACCCGGGTGCACGCCATCGTCCTCGTGTCCAAGCTGCACAAGCCCACGCTCCGCGCGCTCGCCTTCGCGAAGGCGACCCGCCCCAACGTCCTCGAGGGCGTCTACGTGTCCGTCGACGCCGACGCGACCAACCGGCTCCTCGAGGAGTGGGACGAGCGCAACATCGACGTCCCCCTCAAGGTGCTGCACTCGCCGTACCGCGAGCTGGTGCGACCGATCGTCGACTACGCCCTGGAGATCAGGAAGGCCAACCCGCGCGGTGTGGTGTCGGTCTACATCCCGGAGTACGTCGTCGGCCGCTGGTGGGAGCAGCTCCTGCACAACCAGACCGCGCTGCGGCTCAAGGGCAGGCTGCTTTTCGCCCCCGGCGTCATGGTCACCTCGGTGCCCTACCAGCTGCGCTCCTCCGAGCTGGCCCGCGAGCGCGAGGAGCGCGAGGGCGTATGGGTGCGGCCCTCCGAGCTGCGCCTGGGCAACGTCCCGACGCGGCGCGAGAACGACCGTCAGATCCCGAAATGAGCCCGCAGCGTCCCCGCAGGCGCCCGGGCCGGCGCCCGCGGCCCAAGCAGCCCAAGGGCGCGTCGCGCGTCGGTGAGCGCTTCGAGGCCGTCGTGGGGCCGGTCGCGCACGGCGGGCACTGCGTCGTACGCCTGGATCCGCCGGACGCGCGCGTGGTCTTCGTGCGGCACGCGACCCCCGGCGAGCGGGTCATCCTGGAGATCACCGAGGGCACCGACGGCGACCGGTTCTGGCGCGGTGATGCGCTCGAGGTGTTGGAGCCGTCGCCGGACCGGGTGACCCCGCCCTGCCCGTACGCCGGGCCGGGCCTGTGCGGCGGCTGCGACTTCCAGCACGTGGCGCTGCCGGCGCAGCGTGCGCTCAAGACGGCCGTCGTACGCGAGCAGCTATCGCGCCTGGCCGGCCTCACCTGGGACGGCGAGGTCGAGGCGGTCCCCGGCGACACGGACGGCCTGCGCTGGCGCACCCGTCAGCAGTACGTCCACACGCCGGCCGGTCTCGGGATGCGCAAGCACCGCTCGCGGGAGGTCGTGCTGGTCGACGACTGCCTGATCGCCCGGGTGGACGCCCGCGAGCCCGCGCCCGGGATCGTCGTCGAGACGGTCGCCCCGCACGAGTTCGAGGTCGCGGCCGACGGGTTCTGGCAGGTGCACCCCGGCGCCCCACGGATCCTCGTCGACAGCGTGCTCGGGATGCTCGCGCCGCAGCCGGGGGAGAAGGCCCTCGACCTGTACGCCGGCGTCGGCCTGTTCAGCCGGTTCCTGCTCGACGCCGTGGGGGAGCGCGGTCGCGTCGTCGCCGTCGAGGGCGACCGCACCGCCTCCGACCTCTCGGTGCGCAACTGCCCCGGCATCAAGGCCCAGGCGGGCTCCGTCGAAGACGTGCTCGCCACTGAGTTCGACGAGCGCTTCGACCTGGTCGTGCTCGATCCGCCGCGCGAGGGCGCCCGTCGTCCCGTCGTCGAGCAGGTCGTGGACCGGGCGCCGCGTGCCATCGCGTACGTCGCCTGCGACCCGGCCGCGCTGGCCCGCGACCTCGCGATCTTCGCCGAGCACGGCTACGAGCTGCGTGAGCTGCGAGGCTTCGACCTCTTCCCGATGACGCACCACGTCGAATGCGTCGCGCTGCTGGCGAAATCCGACTCTGACCTGCGCTGATGCGATTCGCACTCGCACGGCCGACCCCCGTAGACCCGCCTTATGGCTCACTTTGCGCGAGCGAGCAAGGATCTTGCGCTGGTGGATCTGGCGGGTGCTAGGGAAGCGCTGATCAACTGGCCATTCGGGCTGGGTGCACTGATGGGTGCCGTCGGTGAGCCAGGGCTCGGTCACGAGCGTGCTCAACTCGCTCCCGGGCCCCGATTCGCGTGGCCTGTGGGGTGTTGTTTCGGGCAGGCTGACGCCTGGTCGTCACCCTGCCAGGGCAACGACTCGGGCCCGCAGTCGACTCCAATGCGATGACGCACGGCGTGCATGCCATCGCGGAGCGTGACGTCCTGCAAGAAGACCCGCGGCGACGGCGGTGTCGACGGCGCGGCGGTCCGCGAGCCTCTCAGCAACCCGCAGCGCGGCGCTGGTCATGATGTCAAGGTTGCCTGCGTAGGCCGACAGGTAGTGCCGCGCCCTCCACCTCCAAGAACACCGACACCTGGTGTGTCACGCGGGCGGCCGCCTCGGCGTCGCCCAGGGTCACGAGCGGTTGATCGCTGACCCTGGGTTACGCCGGCGTCTACTCGTCGTTCTTGCGCCACGCGGAGCTGGCCGTGGCAATGGCCGCAAAGGCTGCGGAACGGAGCAGCGGATTCGCGATGGGCGACGCGCGCGTGGCCAGGCCAGAGGACCGAGTGCACTGGATCAGGAGTACGTGTGGAACCCGCGCCCGGTCTTGCGGCCGAGCAGGCCGGCGTCGACCATCCGCTGCAGGAGCGGCGGGGCGGCGTACAGCGGCTCCTTGAACTCGTCGTACAGCGACTCGGCGACGGCCTTGGTGGTGTCCAGGCCGATCAGGTCGGCCAGGGCGAGCGGGCCCTGCGGGTGGGCGGCACCGAGCACCAGGCCGCGGTCGATGTCCTCGGCGGAGGCGAAGCCGGACTCGAACATCCGGATCGCCGAGAGGATGAACGGGATCAGCAGCGCGTTGACCACGAAGCCCGCCCGGTCCTGGCAGTCGATCGCCTGCTTGCCCAGCGAGCCCTCGACCCAGGCCCGGGACCGCTCGGTGGTGTCGGTCGAGGTCAGCAGCGACGGCACCAGCTCGACCAGCTGCAGTACCGGCACCGGGTTGAAGAAGTGGATGCCGATCACCTGGGTCGGGCGGGAGGTGACCACGCCGAGCTTCATGATCGGGATCGAGGAGGTGTTGGACGCGAGGATCGCGTCCGGCGCCTCCACGATCTGGTCGAGCTGCTTGAACAGCGCGACCTTGGCCGCCTCGTCCTCGACGATCGCCTCGACCACGACGTCACGGTCCGCGACGGCACCCAGGTCGGTCTCGACCCGGATGCGGGCGAGTACGGCGGAGGCGGAGTCGATCTTGGCCTTCGCCTCGGCGCGCTGCAGCGACTTCTCCAGGCGGCCGAGCGCGGCCTTGCCGGCGTCCTCGTTGGACTCGATCACGATCACGTCGTGCCCGGCTCGGGCGCTGACCTCGGCGATGCCCGACCCCATCAGGCCGCCACCAACAACTGCCAGCTTCTTCATCTTCATCTCTTCCTGTCGGTGGTGGTCGGGTCCGGAGCGACGCCCGCGAAGACTCGGTGGGCTTCGATCATCGACGGCCCGTACCAGGTCAGGAGGCGACCGCTCACGAGCCGGGTCGGGGTGGTCGAGAAGGCCTCGGGTCCGTCGCCCGCGGTGAAGACGTACGGCTCGTCGGGGAGGAGCACGACGTCGGCGCCTGCTGCGTCGATGGTGGCGAGGTCGACGTGGGGATATCGCTCAGGACGATCCGCGAATGTGTTCTGCATTCCGGCTCGTCTGGCGAGGTCGCTGGTGAAGGTCGCTCCGCCGACCACCATCCACGGGTCGCGCCAGATGGGGATGACCACCTGCTGCCGCACGGGTGGCCGGGGCCCGCACCACAGGTCGCGCGCCTGGGCGAGCCAGGCCGGGCGGGGCCACAGGAGAGCCTCGTCGAAGACCCGCTCGAGCGAGCGGATCCCCTGCGGAACCGCCGCGATGTCGGTGACCCACACGTCGATCCCGGCGTTGCGGAGACGTCGGACGTCGAGCTCGCGGTTCTCCTCCTTGTTGGCGAGGACGAGGTCAGGTGCGAGCAGCTCGATCTTGGAGACATCGGGGTTCTTGGTTCCCCGGACCCTGGCGACGTCGAGCCCGGGTGGGTGGGTGCACCACTCGGTGGCCCCGACGATGGCGTCTCTTCGTGCGGTGGCCAGCGCCTCGGTCAGGGATGGGACCAGCGACACGACACGCCGCACCGGACCCGTGCGGCTCAGCCGTGTGCCGAGGTCATCGGACGGCGGCACCGGACTCACACGTTGCGACGGTACTGGCCACCGACCTCGAAGAAGGCCTCGGTGACCTGGCCGAGCGAGCACACCCGTGCGGCGTCCATGAGGACGGCGAACACGTTCTCGCCCGACACGGCGGCCTCTTTGAGGCGGGCGATCGCCTCGGCCGCCTCGGCGGTGTGGCTCTCCTGGAAGGCGTGGACCCGGTCGAGCTGGCCCTGCTTCTCGGTCTCGGTCGCCCGGGCGAGCTCGACCTTGGCGGGGGTACCGCCCTCGGAGTCTGGCTTGCGGAAGGTGTTGACGCCGATGATCGGGAGCGACCCGTCGTGCTTGCGGTGCTCGTAGAGCATCGACTCGTCCTGGATCCGGCCGCGCTGGTAGCCGGTCTCCATCGCACCGAGCACGCCGCCGCGCTCGTTGATCGCGTCGAACTCGGCGAGCACGGCCTCCTCGACGAGGTCGGTGAGCTCATCGATGATGAACGAGCCCTGGAGCGGGTTCTCGTTCATCGCCAGCCCCCACTCGCGGTTGATGATCATCTGGATGGCGAGGGCCCGACGGACGGACTCCTCGCCGGGCGTCGTGACGGCCTCGTCGTAGGCGTTGGTGTGCAGCGAGTTGGCGTTGTCGTAGATCGCGATCAGCGCCTGCAGGGTGGTGCGGATGTCGTTGAAGTCCATCTCCTGCGCGTGCAGGGAGCGGCCGGACGTCTGGACGTGGTACTTCAGCTTCTGCGAGCGCTCGGCGGCGCCGTACTTCTCCTTCATCGCGACGGCCCAGATGCGTCGGGCGACGCGACCGATCACGGAGTACTCCGGGTCCATGCCGTTGGAGAAGAAGAACGACAGGTTGGGGGCGAAGTCGTCGATGTCCATGCCGCGGGCGAGGTAGGCCTCGACGTAGGTGAACCCGTTGGCGAGGGTGAACGCGAGCTGGCTGATCGGGTTCGCCCCGGCCTCGGCGATGTGGTAGCCCGAGATCGAGACCGAGTAGAAGTTGCGGACCTTCTGGGCGATGAACCACTCCTGGATGTCGGCCATCATCCTCAGCGAGAACTCGGTGGAGAACAGGCAGGTGTTCTGGCCCTGGTCCTCCTTGAGGATGTCGGCCTGCACCGTGCCGCGGACGTTGGCCAGGGCGTACGCCGTGAGCTCGGCGTGCTCGTTCGCGTTGGGGTCCCGGTCGTGCTCGGCACGGAACTTCTCGACCTGCTGGTCGATGACGGTGTTGAGGAAGAACGCCAGCACGGTGGGGGCAGGGCCGTTGATGGTCATCGACACGCTGGTGGTGGGGGAGACCAGGTCGAACCCGTCGTAGAGGGCATTCATGTCGTCCAGGGTCGCGACCGAGACGCCGGAGGTGCCGACCTTGCCGTAGACGTCGGGGCGGAGGTCGGGGTCGCGGCCGTAGAGGGTCACGGAATCGAACGCGGTGGAGAGCCGCTTGGCGTCGCCGTCGGCCGAGAGGAGCTTGAAGCGCCGGTTGGTGCGGAACGGGTCGCCCTCGCCGGCGAACATCCGGGCCGGGTCCTCGCCGTCACGCTTGAACGGAAAGACGCCCGCGGTGAACGGGAAGAAGCCCGGCAGGTTCTCGCGGCGCCAGAAGCGGACCAGCTCGCCGTGGTCGGTGAAGCGGGGCAGCGACACGCGGGGGATCTTGTTGCCGGAGAGCGACTCACGGGTCAGCGTGGTGACCAGCTCCTTGTCGCGGACGTGCACGACCTGCTGGTCGCCGGAGTAGGACGCCACGACCGCGGGCCACGCCGCGAGCTGGTCGGAGACCTCGGGGGGCAGCGCCTTGCGCGACTTCTCCAGCAGCGCGGGCACATCGCCCAGGTCGCCGTCGGCGAGCTCCTCGGCGACCGCCTCGACCCGCTGCACCCGGCGGGCGGCCTCGGCCAGCTCCTCGGTCCGGGCGCGGTAGCCGCGGACGGTCTCGGTGATCTCCGCGAGGTAGCGGGCTCGGTCGGTGGGCACGACCTGACGGATGCCCGAGGAGTGGCGGACGTCGACCTCGGAGAGCGTGCCCTCGGTCGTCGCGAGCCCGGCGCCGGTCAGCAGCTCACGCAGGTGCTGGTAGAGGGCGGTGACGCCGTCGTCGTTGAAGGTGGCTGCCGAGGTGCCGAAGACTGGCATGTCGGTGGGCTGCTTGCCGAACGCCCCTTGATTGCGGACCAGCTGACGGCCCACATCGCGCAGCGCGTCCTTGGCGCCGCGGCGCTCGAACTTGTTGATCGCGACCACGTCGGCGAAGTCGAGCATGTCGATCTTCTCCAGCTGCGAAGCCGCCCCGAACTCGGGCGTCATCACGTACATCGAGGTGTCGACGAAGGGCACGATCGCCGCGTCCCCCTGGCCGATACCGGGAGTCTCGACGATCACGAGGTCGAACCCGGCGGCCTTGACGACGTCGATCACGTCGGAGAGGTGCTCGGGCAGCTCGTGGGCACCGCGGGTAGCGAGGCTGCGGAAGAAGACCCGGTCCCCGTCGAGGGAGTTCATCCGGATCCGGTCACCGAGGAGCGCACCTCCGCCCTTGCGGCGGGTCGGGTCCACCGCGATGACGGCGACCCGGAGCTTGTCCTGCTGGTCGACCCGGAACCGGCGGACCAGCTCGTCGGTCAGCGACGACTTGCCCGAGCCGCCGGTGCCGGTGATGCCGAGCACCGGGGTGACGCGGCCGCTGCTCGCGGCGCGCAGCTGGTCGAGCACCTCGGCCGGCAGCTGGCCCTGCTCGGCCCCGGTGATCGCGCGGGCGATGGCGAACCGGTCGCCGCTGATCACCTGGTCGGCACCCACCTGCCGGGTCGACCACAGGTCGAAGTCGCAGTCCTTGACGACCGAGTTGATCATCCCGACCAGGCCCATCCGCTGCCCGTCCTCGGGGGAGAAGATGGTGACCCCGGAGGCGCGGAGCCGGTCGATCTCGTCGCGCACGATCACACCACCACCGCCGCCGACCACCTTCACGTGGTCCGCGCCCGCGGCCCGCAGCGACTCCACGAGGTACTCGAAGTACTCGATGTGCCCGCCCTGGTAGGAGGAGACGGCGACGCCCTGCGCGTCCTCCTCTAGCGCCGCGTCCACGACCTCCTGGACCGACCGGTTGTGCCCGAGGTGGACGACCTCGCACCCCTGGGACTGGAAGATCCGCCGCATGATGTTGATCGAGGCGTCGTGGCCGTCGAACAGGCTTGAGGCGGTGACGAGGCGTACCGGGTGGACGGGGGTGTGGAAGTCAGGCATGGAACCCTCAGATCGAGATGGTTGGACGTCCTAGCAACCTAGATAGTAGGACGTCCAACTAAATGAGGAAAGTCCTACACCTCGGTAACCACGTCGCCGGCCGACACCCGCATCCGCTCCAGCAGGCCAGTGAGCTCGATCGTCTCGGCCTGGCCGAGTCCGGGGCTGCCGAACACGTCCCTGTTGAGGCCCTCGGAGGCGAGCTGCGCGACGTCGTGACCGCGGCTGGTGATCGAGGCGAGCACGACTCGCCGGTCCGCCTCGGGTCGGGAGCGCTGGACGAAGCCCTGACGTTCCAGTCGCGCGACCGCACTGCTCGCGCTGGTGGGATGCACCTGGAGCAGCGAGCCCAGGCGAGTCATCGGCATCGCCCCGGCCGAGGAGAAGGACAACAGCATCAGGACCTCGTACCTCGCGAAGGACAGGTCCAGCGGGCGCAGGACGACGTCGATGCGCTCCATGAGCAACTGCTGGACGCGGAAGATCGAGGTCACCATCGCCATCCCATCGGCGGTCTCGCCCCAACCGTGCTTGGCCCACTGACTCCGCGCTTCACGGATCGGATCGCGCTCTCGGTCGCTCATATGGACAGGGTAGTGAAAGTTACTTTGACATCCTAGTATCGGAGCGATGAGTGATGAGCGGATCGTACTGGTGGACGGGGCGCGGACCCCGGTGGGCAGCTTCGGGGAGTATTCAAGGACGTGCCGGGCCACGAGCTCGGCGCGGTCGCCGCACGAGACGCGCTGCACCGCTCCAGCGTCTCCGCGGCGGGCATCGAAGAGGTCGTGATGGGCTGCATCGGCCAGGTGGGGGCCGATGCCTACAATGCCCGCCGGGTCGCCGTTGCGGCCGGTCTGCCGCAGGCGGTACCGGCGTACACGGTCAACCGCCTGTGCGGGTCCGGGCTCCAGGCCATCTGGTCGGCCGTGATGGAGATGCGCTGGAACGGGCTCGACCTGACCCTCGCCGGCGGCGACGAGTCGATGACCCGGATGCCGTTCTACGACCTCGGTGCCCGCAACGGGTACAAGCTCGGCGACCGGGCCATGGCCGACGGCACCGTGATGATGCTGACCGATCCCGTCAACGACATCCACATGGGGGTCACCGCCGAGAACGTCGCGACCAAGTACGGCGTCTCGCGTGCCGAGCAGGACGAGTTCGCGGCCGAGTCCCAGCGTCGCGCCGCCACCCCCGGGGCCCGGGCAGCGTTTGCGGAGGAGATCGTCCCCGTCGAGGTCGGCGGCCGCAAGCCGTTCACAGTGACCGAGGACCAGCACCCCAAACCGGAGACGACGGTGGAGACGCTCGCCGGGCTGCGACCCGCGTTCGCCAAGGGAGGGACCGTGACCGCGGGCAACGCATCGGGCATCAACGACGGCGCCGCGGCGTCGTCTGGCGATGCGGCGCCGGTCCGAGCCGGTGAACTCGGCGCGCTCGGCGAACGGGTCGTCGATGCAGGCGAGCAGGGCGGCGGCGTCGAAGAGCTGGCGCTCGCGATCGCGGGAGTCGGTGGTGTAGGCGGCGGCCTTGAGGATCAGCGCCCCGATCGTGCCCGGTGTGATCTCCAGTCGGGCGTTCACCGTGCGGCGCAGGGCTTGGGTGCCGCCCTCGATGCGGATCATCTCGTGGCCGCGCAGCTTCTCGATCACTCGCGGTGCCGGGTGGTTGGCGATCAGGACATCGACCTGGTCCTCGTCGCCGGGCGCCGGCGACCAGATCGACCGTGGAGGTGCCGCGGACGAAGCGGTGCGCGGTGTGGTTGCGGTCGTCGATGCTGGGCTGGAACCGGTAGCCGAGTGCTTCCAGGGCGGCGGCCACCTTGTTCGGCACGCCCCGTTGGGTCTCGACGTGCAGCACGATGTCGACGTCGTTTGTCGGCCGCACGATCCCGAGCCCGTGATGGATCGCGTGGAGCTGGGCCGCGGCGCCGGCCACCCGCCAGGCGCAGACGTGGCGTCGATGGTCGGGCGCTCGGCAGTCATCGGTACGCCTCCAGCAGCTCGCCCAGCGTTCGGCGGCCGGCGCCCCGCAGCCGCGGATCGGTGCTGGTGGCGGCCTCCAAGGCCGCGACGGTCGAGGTGGCCACGAGGTCCCGGACAGTGTCGATCTCAAATCCGGTTGTGCGCAGCACGGCAGTCCCGTCGGTGGCGGTTCGTAGGCCGAGCGTGCGGACCACGCCGTCGAGGTCGGCTTCGGCGAGATAACCGTCCACGCTGTCGTCGACGGCGTCGGTGATTCCCAGCAGCCGGAGGTTGGTTGAGGTGATCAGCTCGCGAAGGCGGGGGAGTGCGGCGCGGTGCGCCTCGAAGGTATGGACCTGGGCGCGGTCTCGCATCCGGGTGAGCAGGTCGTCGACATCGTCGATCTCACGCAGAGCCGAACGCAGCCGTGAGGCTTGCGTTGTTCCGAGCCAGTCGGCGTCGCGGCTCGACAGGATCGCGACGGCACCCCAGGCAGTGTGCTCGGCCCAGGCGCGCGTGCGTCCCTGCCGCTCGCCCTCGTGCAGAGCGGTGCTGGCGAAGAAGTGACGGCGCTGGCCATCCAAGGAGCCGCCCGCCCTAGCCTCGGCTGGCTCAACGTGCTCGTGTTCCTCTTCTTCTGGAACGCCATGAAGTTCGCCTGGATGGCAGTCCTCAGCTTCCCGCTAAGGTTGGGACGGGCGCTGGCACGGTGGTTTCGGCGCCAGGGCGTGGCCTCCGCAGGCTGAACGCGAACACTGCGATGGGGCTCAGGTTGCTCCATGCCCGGCGAAACCGAGGGAGACCTCGATGAGCGCCTTGGGGTCGTTTGCCTCAGAAGTAGTCGACACCGGCGACCGTTACTACATCAACTCGATCAGCCTCACCCTCGAGCCGAGGCAGGTCTGAGGGCGCGCTCTTCTCGGAGGTCAGCCGCCCGGTGGTGGTGCAACGGACTCGCGCAGGACGACCTCGGTCGGAAGCGTGACCATGCGCTGCTCCTCTGGTCCGTCACTCTGGTCGATGATGTGGAAGAGCTGCTCGGCCGCCATGTACCCCATCTCTCGCGCGGGCTGGCGCACGGTGGACAGAGCCGGCGCTACCAGGCTGGCTGCGGAGATGTCGTCGAATCCGACCACACTGATGTCCGCCGGAATCCGTAGTCCGGCGTCGCGGCAGTAGCGGTAGATCCCGAGAGCCATGAGGTCGTTGACGCAGATGAATGCCGTCGGCCGCTCCGACTCCGGCAACTTCAGCAGCTCGGCAGCCGCTCGGATCCCGGACTCCTCCTGGTGGTCGCCGGTGAAGTACAGGGCCTCGCTCGGTGCGATGCCGAACCTCGCCATCGCCTCCCGGTATCCGGAGAGGCGCTGTTCGGAGGTCCAGAGTGATTCCGGGCCCTCGACGATCGCGACTCGACGATGTCCGTGGGAGAACACGTGCTCGGCGATCTGCCGCGCACCGCCCCGGCTGTCAGCCACCACACTGGGCACGTCGAAACCGCGAATCAGTTCGTCGACCATCACCACCGGCCCAGCCTCCGCCAGCGCCAGGGCGGTGTTCAAGGTCATCCCGTCGCCGCTGGGGAGGTAGACCAGGCCGTCGAGGGACTGGCTCCGAAGGAGCCGGACGTAGTGCTCAGGCGTCTTGCCGACCGCCTCCGGCGCGCAGAGCACCACCAGAGTTTCCTGATTCGCAGCAGCCGCTTCCACGCCCTCCGCGATCAGGGCGAAGAACTGGTTGCGCAGGTCCGGCAGCATCAGGCCAACCGTCGCAGCGCGCTTGGTACGAAGTCGACGAGCGGATTCGTTGGGTGTGTAGCCGAGAACGCGGACCGCGTCGAGCACACGTGAACGTCTGGCGTGGCCAACAGGACCGCTGTCGTTGAGGACGTAGCTCACCGTGCTGAGCGAGACGTTGGCGTGTCGCGCGACGTCCTTCATCGTGGGTCGACGCTGCTCTGACATTTCCAGACGCCCCTTGTACTTGGTCATCGTTCGAGGTGTGGATCGAGGACTCTTTGGCGACGACAGGCCCCTCTGCTTCCATCGACCGAGTGGGGAGTCTAGGGCGCATGTGTGGTGGAGGGCATAGCGGGGGACGAACTCGGCTTGTTGGTCTGGCGCCACATCGCTGACGGAATTGCCGCGGTGCCCGGGTCGTCGCTGGTTCTCAACAACGACCCGGGCCCGGACCTTCGGCTTGCGCGGGCGAACGCCCGAGACCGGCGTTACTGCTGGTAGATCCGGTCGCTCAACGGGTGAGGAAAACTCCGGCGCTCTCGATTCTGGGGATGTGTCTCCTCCCGCAGATCCCAGCCTTCCATCCGCTCGGGCGAGATCTCGAGGTAGCGCCGGCCCACCCATGCACCGAACTCGAAGTAGGACTCGGCGTGCGGGTGCCCGACGTGGAAGTACTTGTCGAACAGCGCCTGCGGCACCCACTCCAGCAGGTCGGGGTCCTCGAGGACGCGCGCCCGACCCTCGATCGCCAGGCCGTGGAGCGAGCGGTAGTCCTCGCCGTCATCGACCACAGCAGAGAAGGCACGACCGGACAGGAGGTCGTCTGCCTGCTCCGGCTCTTCGACCACGAGCACCAGTCGGCGCTCGTGGACGACGAACCAGTTCGGCAGCAGACGGATCCGGCTGTTCTCGCCCAGCGATGCGACCCGGATGGTCCGCGCCCGAGCGAGGTAGGCCCATTGCTTGTCCGGCGAGAAGACCGGCCTGCGAATGTCGTCGAAACTCACTGCCCACCCCCGACGCCGCGCCGGGCAGCCATCAGCTGATCCCCGTAGGCGCGGGCACTGAGACCCCGCGGTGCTGACGGTCCGCTCGTCCACAGCATGGTGGTGTGGAGTCCCGTCGGCACCCAGCGGTAGTGGTACCCGGCCGGCAGGAGCATGTGCTCCCCGGGGCCGGCCTCGAGGGTCACCGACGTCCCCTCCGTGTCGCGCGCTTCGACGCGAATGAGTCCCTCGAGGCAGAACTGGGACTCGTCGAAGTTCGTCCCGTGCCATTCGTACGGCTCCGCCTCGATCTCGATCGTGCAGAATCCCTGTCGGAAGTAGCGCGCGTCATCCCGCTCGCGCGTGATGAAGATGGTCGTCACGATCCCAGGGCTGTACTCCAGCGTCGGCAACTGCTCGATCTCGGTCGGTGCGATGACTCGTGGATAGCGCCGCGAGTTGGGCACGAGGTGGTCGTCGTCGCCGTCGCTCACGGACATCGTCGCCCTCAGCTGAGGTCGCCGAAGAGCGACTTGACCTCGAGGAACTCACGCATCCCGTGCTCGCCACCCTCGCGTCCGTTGCCCGACTTCTTATACCCCCCGAAGGGTGCAGCCGGGTTCGCGGAGGCGCCGTTGATGTGGACCATGCCCGTCCGCATGCGACGTGCGACCTGACGGGCGCGATCGTGGTCTGCCGAGGAGACCATGCCAGCCAGGCCGTAGTCGCTGTCGTTGGCGATCTCGACCGCCTCCGCCTCGTCGTCATAGCCGATGATCGTGAGCACAGGCCCGAAGATCTCCTCACGTGCGATCCGCATGTCGTTGCTGGCGTCGGCGAACACCGTCGGGCGAACGTAGAAGCCTGTCGACAGGCCCTCAGGCCGGCCGGTGCCGCCCGTGACCAGGGTGGCACCTGCTGCGATGCCGGACTCGATGAGCTCCTGCACCCGGTCGAACTGGATCTCCGACACGAGCGGGCCGACGTTGGTCGCCTCGTCGGCGGGCGGCCCGACGACCAGCTGGTCGACGTAGCGCGCGGCGATGGCCGCTGCCTCGTCCATACGGTCCCGGGGGACGAGGATGCGAGTACCCGCGTTGCACGACTGGCCGGAGTTGACGTACATCTTCGCCACGTCGCGCATGAGCACGGTCTCGAGGTCGGCGTCGTCCAGGACGATGTTGGCGGACTTGCCGCCCATCTCCTGGGAGACGCGCTTGAAGGTGTCGGCCGCGCGACGTGCGACATCCGCGCCGGCCCGGTTGGATCCGGTGAACGAGATGATGTCGATGTCGGGGTGCTCGGACAGTGCCGCGCCAACCGTCGGGCCGTCTCCCTGGACCAGGTTGAAGACTCCGGCCGGGACGCCTGCATCCTCGAGGATGGAGGCGAGGACGATGGAACTGAGCGGAGCGACCTCGGAGGGCTTCAAGACGATGGTGCAACCCACGGCCAGGGCCGGCGCGATCTTGAGCGCGCTCTGGTTGAGGGGCCAGTTCCAGGGAGTGATGAGGCCGGCGACGCCGATGGGCTCATGGCGCAAGGTGGTCGTCCCCATGGTCTGCTCGAAGGAGAACGCCTTCAGCGCTGCCAGGGTCGTCTTGAAGTGACCGAGGCCCGCTGGCGCCTGTCGCTGGCGGGCGACGGAGATGGGCGCGCCCATCTCCAGCATGACGGCCATGGCGATCTCGTCCATGCGGTCCTCATAGGCCGCGACGACCCTCTCGAGGAGCGCGATCCGCTCCTCGACGCTGGTCTGGGAGAAGGTGTCGAAGGCACGCTTCGCAGCGGCAACCGCCGCGTCGACGTCAGCGGCAGTGCCGAGCGAGATCGCCGCGACCGGGGTCTCGGTCGCAGGGTTGATGACATCAAGGGTCGCGGAAGAGGACGGCTCGGTCCACCGTCCGTCGATGAAAAACTGGCGTGCGTGCTCAGTCACCACGCGTGGCAGGGCGAGGCTGGCGGTGTCGATGGACATGGTCGTTACTCCAATTCGTGCAGTTTGTTGGGGCGCGGTAGAAACGTATCATGTACTACTTGAACATCCCTTCGCAATACGCTCGTAACATCGCGCAAATCACGCATGGCTGGTCGTTGACGGGAGTGTAGAAAGGATTATACTCGCCTCAGCCGTCGTCGAAATGAGGACATTCATGTCAACACTGCGAGTCAGTGACGCGGTCTGCGAGGCGCTCGCGGACGGTCGGCCGGTCGTGGCCCTGGAGTCAGCGGTCTTTCCTGCTTTCCCCGGTGAGGCCGGCCTCGATCTGGTCAGGCTGTCGCAGGACCTGGTGCGCAAGCAGGGCGCTGTTCCGGCGACGATCGCCGTCGCCGCCGGGCAGGTGCGCATCGGCCTGAGCGAAGCCGAGGAGGCTGAGTTCGCAGACATGGGTCCCAGCGTGGAGAAGATCGGTGCCCGAGACGTCTCATCGTGCCTGGTCCGGCGCACCTACGGAGCCACCACCATCGGGGCGACGCTGGCCGTCGCGCGGCTCGCAGGCATTCGCTTCGCAGCGGCCAGTGGACTCGGCGGGGTGCATCGCGGTTACAGCGAGCGTCTCGACATCTCCGCCGACATCGGTGAGTTGGCGTCGAGCCGGCTTCTCGTGGTGACGGGCGGCGTCAAGTCCTTCCTCGACGTGCGGGCCACGGCCGAAGTGCTGGAGACGCTCTCGGTGCCGATGCTCGGGTGGCGCACGGACTCTCTCCCGCTGTACTTCAGCGGAGTCGGTGGACCGGAAGTCTCCGCTCGGCTGGAGACGGCCGCAGAGGTCGCGCAGGTGGCCTGGCACCACTGGAACACGCTGCAACGACACGGAGGCATCCTGCTCGGTCGGCCCCCTCGCGAGGACCTGACGGACGTGCAGGAGCTGATAGCCGGCGCGCTCGATCGCGCGGAGATCGAGGGTGTGACCGGGCCCGGCATCACCGCGCACGTCCTCGGCGAGGTACATCGCCTGAGCGGCGGCCGCACGAAGAACGCAACCAAGCAGCTGATCCTGGACACCGCAGAACTGGCCGGCGAGATCGCCGTCGCCTATGCAGCGGTGGAGGGCCAGCAGCAGTGAAGCACGACGGAAACCGACCCAGGAGCAGGGCGCCACGCTGATGAAGAAGACGACAGAGAAGAACCTGATGATCTTCAGCGGTCGGGGGTACCCGGCGCTCGCTGAGGAGGTGGCCAAGCACCTGGGCACCCAACTGGTGCCTACGTCGGCCTACGAGTTCGCCAACTCGGAGCTCTACGTCCGGTTCGAGGAGTCGGTGCGGGGCTGCGATGCCTTCGTATTCCAGAGCCACGCCGCGCCGGTCAACAAGTGGGTCATGGAACAGCTCATCATGATCGATGCGCTGAAGAGGGCCAGCGCCAAGCGGATCACTGCGGTGATGCCCTACTACGGCTACAGCCGGCAGGACAAGAAGCATCGGGGGCGTGAGCCGATCTCGGCCCGTCTGATGGCCTCGATGTACCAGGCGGCCGGCGCTGACCGGATCATCACCGTCGATCTGCACGCGGATCAGCTCCAGGGCTTCTTCGACGGACCCATGGACCACCTGATGGCGATGCCCGTCCTCACCGACTATGTGCGCGAGCGGTACGGCACCGAAGGACTGACCGTGGTGTCGCCGGATGCCGGCCGGATCAAGGTGGCCGAGCGATGGTCCGCTCGCCTGGGGGACGCTCCACTTGCGTTCATCCATAAGACCCGGCGCACTGATCGACCCAACGAGGTTGTCGCCAACCGGGTGGTCGGCGACGTGCGCGGTCGCACCTGCGTCCTGACCGATGACATCATCGACACGGGGGGAACGATCGTCAAGGCAGCCGAGGCCCTCATGGCGGA
Source organism: Nocardioides endophyticus (assembly GCF_039543845.1). Lineage (NCBI taxonomy): Bacteria > Bacillati > Actinomycetota > Actinomycetes > Propionibacteriales > Nocardioidaceae > Nocardioides > Nocardioides endophyticus. The sequence goes on from NZ_BAABKN010000019.1 coordinate 34,933, forward strand.
CGGTGCTGCAGCCGTCGTCATCGCCGCGACCCACGCCATCTTGTCCGATCCCGCCGTTGACCGGCTCAAGAACAGCCCAGCGGTCGAGGTCATCGTGACGAACACGCTGCCGTCGGCGACAGACTGTGAGATCGACAAGTTCACGACGCTGACGATCGCTCCTCTCCTCGGAGAGGCGATCCGGGCTGTCTTCGAGGACGGATCGGTCACGTCGCTCTTCAACGGCCTCGGGTGAACGGGGGAGAGTCGTGGTGTCACCTGGCCTGGACGCCGGTCGCGCAGGCAGCCCGGAGGCGGCCACCTTGGAGCATCGCCCCGAGCACGAGGCGAGTGCGCCGCTGGTCCGAGCGGCGGCTGCTGGGGACGAAGGTCGCTGGCGTGAACTGTGGACGGGGTACCTCGAGTTCTACGAGGTCGAATTGCCCGACCAGGTCACCGACATGACGTGGCAGCGAATGATGGACCCTCGTTCGGGGGTCGTGGGTCGGGTGGCCCTCCTGGACGACCATGTCGTGGGCTTCGCTGTTGCGGTGATCCATCCGACCACATGGTCGGTGGCTGGAACGTGCTACCTCGAGGACCTCTTCGTGGACCCGGTCGCGCGGCGTCGAGGCATCGGACGGTCCTTGATCGAGGACCTGCTTGACGTGGCGCAGGACCGCGACTGCTCCCGGCTGTACTGGCACACTCAGTCCACCAATCCGGCCCGAGGCCTCTACGACGAGTTCGTCGCCGCCGACGACTTCGTTCGCTACCGGCTGCTCGTCCAGCCCGCCGGGCCAACGAGCCAGGGAGCCGACAGGCTGCAGCGAGACGTCAAGAAACAACCATGATGACCCAGCACACCTGGAAAGCACGCCGATGCATCTGTTGACCGTGTTCTCGCACCCCTTCCGCGACAGCTACGTCGGTGCCGTGATGGATCGATTCCATGAGCCGTTCGTCGAGTTGGGGCACAGCGTCGACCTCTTGGACCTCCAGGCCGAGGGGTTCGACCCTCGGTTCAGCCAGACAGATCACGAACACTACTTCCGGGGCGGTCCGATCGATGCCGGCGTCGCCCAGATGCAACGTCGGGTCGAGGCAGCCGACCGGCTTGCCCTGGTGTTCCCGGTCTACTGGTGGTCGATGCCTGCGCTAATGAAGGGTTGGGTCGAGCGGGTGTTCACCGGCGGGTGGGCGCATCGCCGGGCGGCGAGCGAGCCGGGACTTCTTCCCGTTCCCACCCTCATCCTGGGCGTGGCTGGGTCGACCGAGCGGAGCTACGCGAAGTACGGCTACCGGGAAGCGATGCGGGCGCAGCTCGACATGGGCGTCTTCAGCTATTGCCGTCTCGATGACGTCGAGACGCGACTGATCTTCGACGTGGAGAGCGAGCGCAACACCGAGCAGCGCGAGGCCGGACTGGTGCTGGCACACGAGATCGGCGCCGGATTCGCGGCCCCGGACCGGGAGCCTCGTCGTGCCCGCGCCGAGTACTTCGCTGCCCGGGAGCGACCCGGTGAACACACCCGTGCGGATGAGGGCCTGGGTCTGGCTCAGTCCATGTCGACGAGTGACTGATCCAGACGTACGTCGAAGGCGCAACGTAACGTCGGATTTACGCAAATGGCAGGATCCGCGTAACTGGAGTCCGGTTGAGTTCTCAGTACCGAAGTGAAAACGTTTCTACCGGAGGCACTCCCGTGACCCTTTTCGACCCGAACAACATCATCACCAACACCGACAGCTACAAGAACTCGCACTACCCGCTGTACCCGCCCGGCACCGAGTACGTGTCCTCCTACATCGAGGCGCGCGGCGGAGAGATGCCGGTCGGGATGTTCGTCGGGCTGCAGGCCTTCATCCGCGAGTACCTCATGCGCCCGATCACGCTCGAGCACATCAACGAGGCCGAGTCGATCGCTCGGGAGCAGGGCATGCACTTCAATCGCGACATCTGGCTCGGCCTGCTCCGGGATCACGACGGCTACCTGCCCATCGAGATCGAGGCGGTTCCCGAAGGGTCGGTCGTCCCGATCCGCAACGTCCTGCTTCAGGTCGTCAACACCGATCCCAAGTACTACTGGCTGCCTGCCTTCATCGAGACGGCGCTGCAGCGAGCGGTGTGGTACCCGACGACGGTCGGCACCGTTGCGTGGCGCGCCAAGCAGCAGATTGCCGACATTGCTGAGGCGACGTCAGACAGTGAGGGCCTCGTTCGACGGGTTCTTCACGACTACGGCGCGCGGGGTGTCAGCTCCCACGAGTCGGCTGGCCTCGGTGGGCTGGCGAGCCTGGTCTGCTTCAGCCAGACCGACACGATCGCCGGCATCCTGGCGGCGAAGCGCTACTACAACGCCGACTACACCTCCAGTTCGGGTCCCAACACCGAGCACGCGGTGCTGTCCTCGTGGGGGCGCGAGAACGAGGTCGACGCGATGCGGAACATGATCGAGACCTACCGCGACCACGGGGTCGCGATCATCCTGACCGACACCTACGACCATGAGAACGCTGTCAAGAACATCATCGGCGGCGAGCTCAAGGAGCTGGTGGAGAACTTCCCCGGTCTCATCGGCGTGCGTCCCGATTCCGGTGACCCCGTCCAGGTGACCTCCGACACGGCGGAGTGGCTGATGGAGTGCTTCGGCTACACCGTGAACTCGAAAGGTTTCAAGGTCCTGCCGCCGTTCGTCAAGGTCGTTCAGGGCGATGGCATCAGCCGGGAGTCCTTCCCGCGGGTGCTCATGGAGATGGAGCGACGGGGCCTCGCCCTCGACAACGCGGTCTTCGGCATGGGCGGCGGCCTGCTCCAGCAGGTCAACCGCGACACCATGGCCTTCGGCATGAAGGTGAGCGCGGTGCGCGTCAACGGCGAATGGCGTGACGTGTCGAAGGCGCCGTCGGGCGATGTGGTGAAGCACTCGAAGTCCGGCCGTCTCGCGCTGATCCGGGTGGACGGCGAGTACAAGACCGTCCGCCGCGAGACGGTCAGTGCCGAGGAGAACATCCTGCAGCCGGTGTTCCGCAACGGCAAGCTCCTGAAGATGTGGGAGTTCGGCGAGGTCATCGCCAAGAGCGAGGAGCAGGTGCCCGAGTCGTACTACATCGACGCGGTCGCGGACATTCGCTCGTCCCGTGCCCTCAACTTCTCGAGCGGTCGTGCATCCGCTGCGGAGGCTGTAGCCGTCAGCTGACGGCTGCGAGGCACCAACGGATCATCTCGGTGGGGTCATGGCAGGGATGCTGTGGCCCCACCGGGCCGGTCCTCAACACTACTCAACAGAAAGTGTCGAAGCAGTGACCAGTTTCAATCTTGATGCCCAGATCGCGTCCATCCCGGGTGCGGTGAGGCAGGTCTTCGACGACCTGTGGGTGCCCGATCTGGACCCCTCGCGTCCCGTCAGCTTCGTCGGCGTCGGCACTTCGCTGCACGCAGCCAAGGTGGCGTCGGACTGGGTGACGACACTGAGCGGTGGCGCTGTCGTGTCCCGAGCCGTCGACGCTCACGACTACGGCACGTGGGCGACGATCCGCCCCGGCGAGCAGGCGGTCGTCATCAGCCACCGAGGCACCAAGACCTTCCCGCACGCCTCGCTGCGTCGTGCGAAGGAGGCTGGTGCCACCACCATCGCGGTGGTGGGTGAGGCAGCGCCTGACCAGGGAGCCGACCACACCGTCCGGACGTGTCCCGATGAGACCGCCGGCACCTTCACGGTCTCGTACCTCAGCTCCCTCGCGGTGCTCGCCCGCCTCGCCGCGGGTGTGGACACCACCTCGGCCGGGGAGTTCGAGAGCGCCCTGGCCAAGCTGCCCCAAGCGTTGGAGACCACCCTCACCCTGGGCGACCCGGCTCGCGTGGCGGCCCAGATCAAGGATGCGCAGACTCTGCTGATCATCGGATTCGGCATCGACCTGGCCACGGCACAGGAGGCGGCGCTCAAGATCAAGGAGGGGGCGTGGATGTGGACCGAGGCGATGTCCCCTGAGTTCGCCCTCCACGGAACGCCGGCGAGCTTCCACCCGGGAGTCACAGGGTTGCTGATCGACCCGCCCCACAACGACGGTGGTCGCACGGAAGAGCTCGAGCAGGTGCTGGGCGACCTCGGGATGCCCACCGTGCAGGTCATGCGTGACGACGACTCGAGCGGGCTCGGGTTCACCACGACGCACCCGCTGCTCCAGCCGATGTCGAGCATTCTCCCGCTGCAGTTGCTGACGGCGGAGCTCGCCAGGGTGCGGGGGACGAATCCCGACACCATGCATGGTGGCCGTGACCCGTGGCAGCGCGTGATGACGGGTATCACGTTGTGACGACCTCGCGTTGCGTCGTCGGGGTTGTCCAGGCTGCGGGTGTTCCGTTCGACGCCGACGCCTCGGTGGAGATCGTGCGCACGTATGCCGAGGAGGCCTCGTCGCAGGGCTGCGAGCTGGTCCTGTTCCCGGAAGCCTTTCTCGGCGGGTATCCGCGAGGCATCACCTTCGGAGCCACCATCGGGCGTCGCACGAGCGAGGGACGCGAGTGGTTCCGCCGTTACCACGCCGCGGCGGTAGAGATCGACGGGCCTCAGGTTCGTGAACTCGAGCGGATCGCTGCTGACACCAGGACAACCCTGGTTGTCGGCATCATCGAGCGTGACGGTGGCACCCTGTACTGCGCGGTGGTGTGGATCGACCCCGACGACGGACTGGTCGGAACCCGACGCAAGCTGCTCCCGACCGGCACCGAGCGGATCGTGTGGGGCCAGGGCGATCTGGCCCGCCCCACGGTCGTGGACACCGCCGTCGGACCGGTGGGTGCCGCCATCTGCTGGGAGAACTACATGCCGTTACTGCGCACTTTCATGTACGACCAGGGCGTCAAGATCTGGTGCGCTCCAACGGCCGATGACCGGCCGGGTTGGGAAGCAACGATGCGTCACATCGCTCTCGAGGGCCGCTGCTTCGTGCTCAGTGCCAACCAGTTCGTCCGGCGCAGCGATTATCCCGACGACTATCCGCTCGACGTGCCGCCCGAGACCGTCCTCAGTGAGGGCGCCAGCATGATCGTGGATCCGCTCGGCAGGGTTCTGGCCGGCCCGGAGCGGGGCGGTGAGGCGCTGCTGGTGGCCGAGCTCGATCTGGACGACATCGCTCGCTCCCAGCTCGACTTCGACGCGGTCGGCCACTACGCGAGGGCGGATCTCTTCCAGTTGGAGGTCAGCACCCGCTCCCAGCAGCTCGTTCGGGCCGGCGCGGGTGTCGCCCGTGGCCGAGCTCCCGCCGCTCGGGAGCCGTCCCCGAATCCGGCCCCGGACGGGTCCCGCCCGAGCATCGATTGGGCGAAGGTGCACCCCTGCACCACCTCCCTTTGATTCCGGACGTTCCACACACAGAGAGAGAACTGTCGTGAGAGAAAAGATGCGGGCAGCTCTGCCCCTTGCCATCGTCGTGGGCGTGATCGCCTATGCATGGACGCACTTCGCCTTCAACTTCACCTTCCACTGGTTCACAGCGGGTGACCTGGGCAACGGGCTGGAACTGCCCCGGAACTTCCAGTTGATCGTCCCGGCAGGATTCGTCGGCTGGGGCTTCTTCTTCGCGGCGGGCGCGGACAACCGGGCCATCGTGAAGGTCGCCACGGGTGTCCTGAGCGGCGGTCTGGCCGCTCTGGCGACCATCGCGCTGTCGTCGACGACCGCGGACTTCCCCGACTTCTGGGGGATCGCACTCTGGGTCGGGGTGTTCTCCGTCCCACTCGTGCTCCTCGGTGCCTTCGACGAGTGGCTGTCGGTCCCGGCGAGCTTCGGCGCGTTTGCCTCCGTCTTCTTCTACTGGATCGCCACCGGCCTCGACTTCTGGTTCCCGTCCGGCGGCGGCGGACCCAACACGGTCGCCGCGCTGGCGGACCCGACGACGGCTGGCACCGGGGCGTTCGGCGGTGTCATCTCCATGCCGTACGGGTGGATGTGGTTCAGCATCTCGGTCAGCATGCTGTGCGGCATCCTCCTGGGTGTGGCGTCGGTCCGGCTCACTGGCCTGGTGACCGGACTGTTCGGCCGCGGCGATCAGGCCATCGTCGACGGCGACGGCTCGGCGCAGCCACAGCGTGTCTGAGCCGCCTTCGATCTGGTCGGCGCCGGAGCCCACGGCTCCGGCGCCGACCGGTGGTTCCGGACAGCCCGGGCTGGTCCTGCTGGGCCGTGGCGCCGACTACCCGGAGGAGTGGGCCGGCACCGATCCACTTCGGGTGCTGCGCATCCAGGGCGAGTTCCTGGAAGGGTTCGCCCGGCTGTCCGGGCTGGGGCCGACGGTCTCGGTGTTCGGATCCGCGCGAACGCCGGAGAGCAATCCCTGGTACGCCGTGGCGGTTCGGGTGGGTGAGGAGCTCGCGCGGGCGGGCTTTGCGGTGATGACCGGAGGTGGCCCGGGCATCATGGCGGCCGCCAACCTAGGTGCGAGCAGGCAGGGTGGTGTGAGTGTCGGGCTGGACGTCGAGTTGCCCTACGAACTCGAGTTGAACCCATGGGTGAATCTGCCGGTGCGGTTCCGGTACTTCTTTGCCCGCAAGACGATGTTCGTGAAGTACTCGCAGGGCTTCATCACCCTGCCGGGCGGATTCGGCACGCTGGACGAGATCTTCGAGGCGCTGACGCTGATGCAGACAGGAAAGGTCCGGCGCTTCCCGGTCGTGCTGATGGGCGTGGACTACTGGAGCGGTGTCCTCGACTGGCTTCGCACCTCGGCCCTCGCCGAGGGGGTCATCTCGGCCGACGACCTCGATCTCGTCGTCGTGACCGATGACGTCGACGAGGCCGTCGACGCCATGCGCCGCTCCGAGGGGTCGCCGTGACGCCGCGGGGCGCCGCCCGGTCCGGCGCGGAAGGGGCGGCCGCGTGGACTCCCCGGGCGGTCGTCCTGGACTTCGACGGACTCCTGGTGGACACCGAATCCACTCTGTTCGAGAGTTGGCGCTACGAGTGGGAGCAGTGGGGCCTGGACCTACCCGTCGAGGGCTTCTTCGCCCCCCACGGTGGCGACGTCACCCATCAGCGGATGCGTCGGCTGGCGGGAGCGGTCGGCGACCACTTCGACGAGGAGCTGAGTCGGCGTCGGCGCCTCGAGTACCGCGACGGTCTTCATCAGGACCTCGACCTCCGTCAGGGCATCCGCGACTGGATCGGCGAGGCGGCAGAGCGTGGGGTTGCGCTTGCCGTTGCGTCGTCGTCCCCGACCTCGTGGCTCGAGGAGCATCTCGGGAGGGTAGGAGTCCTCGACGGCTTCGACGTCCTGGCTGGAGGGGACGAGGTCGGCGCCCACAAGCCGGACCCAGCCGTCTATAGACTGGCATTGCACCGACTCGGTGCGGCTCCCGACGACGTCGTAGCCGTCGAGGACACCCCTCATGGTGTGGCTGCGGCGCACGGCGCGGGTCTTGCCTGCATCGCCATTCCCAATCCCTACGTGGGCGCCCGCCAGGTCGAACATGCGGAGCTGGTCCTGACGTCAGCCACGTCGATGTCGCTCGTCAGCGCGGCTGCGACCGCCCACGTGCGCGTGGTGGAGAGGGGAACGGAGCAGTCCCGGTGGCGGGGCACCCGACCGTCCGCCGCTGCGAGCCCGCGACCGAGGTAATCCGGTCGACCTGTTTCTGGTCGAAGAGCGCCGGCCGGCAGGCCCCGTAGGCGTTGGTCAGATCGATCACCAGCTGACGGGTCTGGTCGAGGCTGAGGTCGATCGTCGCCGTCTCCCCGTCGATGCTGGTGACCTTGAGGTGGATGCGTTGACGTCCTCGTCGACGTAGCGGGCATGAGCCCCGATCTTCTTGGCCCGGACGGCCTCGCTGCGCTTGAAGAGTCCCACGGGTGAATCGTGGCACGCCGGGCCCCTTGGCCGGGCGGGAACAGAACGAGGCGGCCCGGGTCATGGTGGTTGGGCAGCGCGGTCGGTCGACGGAGGGCGTCGAGGTAGACCCGGGAGTCCCCGTGGAGCGCGAGGGCGTAGGGGACCCTGGGCGGATCAGCGGGCCCGACGTAGCCGGCGACCCGCGCGGGCCATTGGCGGAGCGATACGCCAGAGCTATGTCAGACGCTGCCCTTGCGGCCGCACGGGCACGTCAGATTGTCGGAGAACGCGGAGGACGGTGGACTTGCTGAGGCCAAGTTCTTCGCCAATGTTCTGTGGGCTGACGTTGCCGCGTTCGTAGCGATGCACAACCTCGGTTCGAAGTCGGTCAGTGACCCGCGTTCGTTCTGAGCCGGGAGACCGAGCGTCGGTGCGATCGGTAGGCGTGCTGAGCGACGCGGGGGTCTTGGTCTTCGCCTGTGCCAGGACTAGAACAGAGGAACAGCCCCTGACCAGCCAACATGGCAGTCAAGGGCTGTTCTGCGTCTAGGCCCGTGCCACGAATGTGCCACCGGGGTCTCGGTTGATCAAGCAGGCCCGCAGGCGTGGACAGCGGCAGGGCGCATGGCGCGATCGGCTCTGAGGACAGGTCAACGGGCGAGGTCGCGCGCGATGACCAGACGCTGGATCTGGTTGGTGCCCTCGAAGATCTGCATGACCTTGGCTTCTCGCATGTAGCGCTCGACGGGAAAGTCGCGCGTGTATCCGGCACCGCCCAGGACCTGGACGGCGTCGGTGGTCACGCGCATTGCGTTGTCGGTGCAGACGATCTTGGCGATGGAGGCCTGTCGTGAGAACGGCCTGCTGGCGTCCTTGAGCCGTGCTGCCGCGAGGTAAGTAGCCCTCGCGGATTCGACGGCCGCGGACATGTCGGCGAGCAGGAACCCCAAACCTTGGTGGTCGATGATCGCTCTTCCGAACGTCTCGCGCTGCTTGGCATAGGCGATGGCTGCGTCCAGTGCACTTTGGGCGAGCCCCGTCGCGACCGCGGCGATGCCGAGCCTCCCGGCGTCGAGTCCGGCCAGAGCGATGGGGAGACCTTGGCCCTCGTCGCCGAGCCGCCGCGCGACAGGGACCTTGACGTTGTCGAAGAGCATCGTGGCCGTCGTGGACCCCATGAGGCCCATCTTCTGCTCCGGTGTGTCGGCCGTGAGACCAGGAACTTCAGCAGGGACAAGGAAGCACGAGATGCCGCGGCCTCCGTCATCGCTCGTACGCGCCATGACCTTGTAGAAGTCCGCCTCACCGCCATGTGTCGTCCATGCCTTCGCTCCGTTGATGACGTAGCTGTCGCCATCGCGGACGGCGCGCGTCCTCATGGCTGCGGGGTCGGATCCGGCGTGTGCTTCGGAGAGACAGTAGGCGCCGAGCTGTTCCCCGGAGAGCATCTGTGGGAGCCAGTCCTCCTTCTGCTCGTCGGCGCCTGCCGTATAGAGGCCGAAGCACGAGAGCGCGTGCACAGACACCCCAACTCCGATCGAGGCGCTGACGGCGGCGATCTCCTCGAGGACCTGGAGGTAGACCTCATAGGGCTGGCCGCCACCACCGAACTCCTCCGGGTAGGGAAGCGACAGCAGGCCGGCTCGACCCAAGGTGCGGAACAGGTCCCGGGGGAACTCGGCGGTCAGTTCGATGTGCGAGACCTTGGGCTGGACCTCCTTGGACAAGATGTCGCGGGTCAGGTCGACGAGGTCGCTGGCTTCTTCGGTGGGAAGGTGACGGGTGGCGGGCATGTCGGGCTCCGGAAGAGGGTGGTACGAAGGAGGCTTGTGTTGTGGGCCTCTGCTAGGCCAGCTCCGGGAACATGTCCGTCCGCCACTCGGTGGCGATGTCCTCCTGCGCGTTCTCCTCCTCGCGGGCCCGCAGCTCGACACGCCGGATCTTGCCCGAGATGGTCTTAGGCAGCTCGAAGAACTCGATCCGGCGCACACGGAGGTAGGGAGCCAGGTTCTCCCGCGCGAAGGCGAGGATCGACAGGGCGGTCTCCCGGCTGGGCTCGTAGCCCGGGCTCAGCATGATGTAGGCCTTGGGGACTGCGAGGCGCACGGGATCAGGGGCCGGCACTACTGCCGCTTCTGCTACCGCCGGATGCTCAATCAGGACGCTTTCCAGCTCGAAGGGACTGATCTTGTAGTCACTGGCCTTAAAGACGTCATCGGTGCGTCCCACATAGGTGATGTAGCCCTCGGCGTCGATGGAGGCCACATCGCCAGTGTGGTAGTAGCCGTCCGCCATGGCCGCCTGGTTGCGCTCGTCGTCATCCTGGTAGCCAGTCATGAGTGTGAGCGGGCGGGCACTCAGGTCGAGGCAGATCTCACCCTCGGCATCCGGCTGTGAAGCATCAACCTGCTGGCCGTTCATCGGATCGACCAGGACCAGGGGGACGCCGGGGAGGGCGCGGCCCATCGAGCCGGGCCGCACAGGCTGTCCGGGGGAGTTCGCCACCGTGGCTGTCATCTCGGTCTGCCCGAAGCCGTCACGGATCGTGAGACCCCACTGCTTCTGGACTTGGCTGATGACCTCGGGGTTCAGCGGCTCACCGGCGCCGATCGCCTCGCGGAGCGAGCCGGGCCCACCGGAGAGGTCGGCGTTGATGAGCATCCGCCACACCGTGGGCGGTGCACAGAAGGACGTGACGTGCTCCCGGCGGATCTGATCGAGCAAGGCGGCCGGTTCGAAGCGACTGTAGTTGTAGATGAAGACGGTCGCTTCGGCCAGCCACGGCGCAAAGAAGTTGGACCACGCGTGCTTAGCCCAACCCGGCGAGGCGACGTTGAGATGGACGTCGCCTGGACGAAGCCCCAGCCAGTACATCGTCGTCAGATGGCCGATGGGATAGGACGTGTGGGTGTGCTCGACGAGCTTGGGCCGAGATGTGGTCCCGGAGGTGAAGTAGAGCAGAAGTCGGTCCGTGGACGAGTTGCCCGGATGCTGCGGCCGGACGTCGCCCATCGACTCGGCCTCACCGATATCAAGCCAGCCTTCCGCAGCCCCCACCGCGATTCGGGTGTAGTCACCCGGAACCTTGTCAAACTTGCTGGCGTCGGCGGGGTTGCAGATGACGTGCCGCGCATTTCCGCGAGCCAGCCGGTCCATCAGTTCCGACGACCCGACAGCAGTGGTCGTCGGCACCAACACCGCCCCAACCTTCATGAGAGCCAGCATCGACACCCACAGCTCAGACTGGTTGCCGAGCATCAGGATGACGCTGTCCCCTTGCTCCACGCCATGTTGCTGGAGCCAGACCGCAAGCCGATCCGACCGTGCGGCGATGTCGTCGAACGTGTACGACTGCCGCGATCCGTCTTCTTCGACGATGACCAGCGCGACCCCCGTGTTGCCGCGGGCCAACGGGTCGAACCAATCGTGTGCGAAGTTGAACGTGTCGCCAACGTCGGGCCACTCAAACCTCTGTACGGCGGACGCGTAGTCCTCCCGCAGCTCCAGCAACAGGTCACGGGCTTCGCGGAGGGCGGTGGTCGAGCTCGACATGGTTCTCCTCATGGTCCGGTTCCCGACCATGGTGTGGTCACCGTCACGCCCGCACCATCCCCCGATGGGGAGGTTCACCGGCGGCCCCGCGAGCTCAAAAGAGCAGGCTGACCCTCCGCGCAACCACGACTGCCTCGTGACGTCAGTGCGCCCCCAGCCGTCCCGCGATGACGCGCATGTAGATCTTCACGCGCTGCGGGCTGAGATGGAGCCGCGCCACCTCGGCGTACGAGAAGCCGAGAGCGACGAGCGAAAGAACGTCGACCTCGCGCGCAGTCAGCCAGACGGCGGAGGAGTCAGGCTCCGGTTGGAGGATGCTCGAGATGCTCCCCAGCCGGGTCAGCACATCAGGGTCGGCCACGCTCGACATGAGGGCTCGCAGTTCCGCGTGAGCCTCGCGCACCTGCTCGACGGCCCTGCGTGCGGCATCATCGGCTTGTCGTTCTGGGGCGAGCTGGGAGGCTCGTCGATCGATGAGGTCCCAGCGCTCCAGGTCCTCTCCGAGTCGAGCCTAATGCCGTCGCCCAAGACCGGAAAGTCGTTCTCGTGGCTGATGGACTCGACCGTCCGGTAGTCATCGACGGCGACCATGTGCTCACCCGCCGCGGCTCGCCTTCCGCCCCCGGATCCCCTCCGAACGGCCAAGCCAGTCAGCAGGTCGGTCGTCGTCCCGGCGAAGAGACGCGGGGCGCTGACGGCTACTTCAATGCAGAGTCACGCCAGCCATCCCAAGCAGTAGACCGAGAAGAACAGTATCGGCGACGATCGCGACCCCGTATTCGCGAGCCCTCTTGGCCTTGCCGCTGAGGGAGTCTGGATCTGCGGTAACCAGCAGGCGCGTCTTTTGGTCGGTCCGCCGACGCGAAGACCGCGTTCGACCAATGGCGATTCGAGGGCTTCGCGAGGATTGTGGCCCGAGCGGGCAAGGGCGTAACCGCAGGGCGCGCCACGTAGCCTCGATCCACCGATGAGGTTGGTCGGGTGAGCGCGTTGTGAAGTGAGAATGCCCTTACGGGCTGGGGCAACCTGTCTTCTCTAGGGACCGATTTCCACCATCACGAAGGGCATCTCGTAGATGCGACTTTGCCACACGCCCCGCGCGACCTCGGCAGTGTCCGATGATCCGAATCTCGTGTCGTCGGCCGGACTGGTCCGGTTCTCGCGCTGGCCCGCACGGCTGGACTCGGCGAGCTGGGGATGAGTGCGATTCATGATCGACCGCTCGTAGCAAGGACTTGGCCATCGCGCTCAACCTGCATCAATCCACGGCTCGTCTGGGCTACCACCGTCGGGCGGAGAGCCGCCGCTTCATGAATGCGAAGCCGCTCACAGCATCTGGCCGGCCTTGTCGAGCACGACGCGGAGGATCTGCTCGATCTCGTCGAAGTGCTCCTGAGTGCAGATGAGGGGCGGGGAGAGCTGGACGACCGGGTCGCCGCGGTCGTCGGCGCGGCAATAGAGGCCCTCGGTGTACAGCTGCTTGGAGACGAAGCCGTAGAGGATGCGCTCGCTCTCCTCGGCGCTGAAGCTCTCCTTGGTCGCCTTGTCCTTGACCAGCTCGATGCCGAAGAAGTACCCGTCGCCGCGGATGTCGCCGACGATCGGCAGGTCAAGCAGCTTCTCGAGGGTGGCGCGGAACGCGTCGGTGTTGCCGCGGACGTTCTCGAGGACCTTCTCCTCCTCGAAAATCTCGAGGTTCTTGAGGCCGACAGCCGTCGAGACCGGGTGGCCGCCGAAGGTGTAGCCGTGCAGGAAAGTGTTGCCGTCGCGCGAGAACGGCTCGAAGAGCCGGTCCGAGGCGATCATGGCGCCGAGGGGCGCGTAGCCCGAGGTGATGCCCTTGGCGCAGGTGATTATGTCGGGCTGGTAGTCGAAGCGCTCCGCGCCGAAGATGTGGCCGAGGCGGCCGAAGGCGCAGATGACCTCGTCGGAGACCAGCAGGACGTCGTACTCGTCGCAGATCTCGCGGACCCGCTGGAAGTACCCGGGCGGTGGCGGGAAGCAGCCGCCGGCGTTCTGGACGGGCTCGAGGAAGACGGCGGCGACGGTGTCGGGGCCCTCGTTCTCGATCGCGACGGCGATCTGGTCAGCTGCCCAGCGCCCGAATTGCCCTGGGCTGAGGCCTTCCGGAGCTCCCTGCTCGGTCGCTCGGTACTCATTGGTGTTGGCGACGCGGAATGTTGAGGGGACCAATGGCTCGAACTGCTGCTTGAGTGCCGGAAGACTCGTGATGGACAGCGCTCCATGAGTGGTGCCGTGGTAGGCGACCGCACGGGATATGACCTTGTGCTTCATCGGTTTGCCGGTGAGCTTGAAGTAGTTCTTGGCGAGCTTCCACGCGGTCTCGACGGCCTCGCCGCCGCCGCTGGTGAAGAACACCCGGTTGAGGTCGCCTGGCGCGTAGCCCGCGACCTTCTCGGCCAGCTCGATCGCACCCGGGTGCGCGTAGGACCACAACGGCATGAAGGCCAGCTCCCGGGCCTGCTTCGAGGCGGCCTCGGCGAGGTCGGAGCGGCCGTGGCCGAGCTGGCTCACGAACAGCCCGGCCAGCGCGTCGAGGTAGCGTTTGCCCTGGTCGTCGTAGATGTAGGCGCCCTCGCCTCGGACGATGACCGGGATGTCGGCGTCGGTGTGGCGAGCGAAGTGCATCCAGAGATGGTCGTGCGCCGACCTCTGAAGTCGCCGCCCGCCGTCAGCGGTCAGGTCGTACTGTGAAGTGCTCATGAGGCTCCGTCCTTTCGGGCTCTCGGCCTTGGTGATGTGGGTGGCGGACAGCGGCGCCCGGCAGCCGCGTTGTCCCGGCTAGTCGTCCCTGGCGATCGTGCTCCGTGTCCCAGTTCCGAGCACGTCGGTTGCGTCGACAGATGCGGCGTCGACCGATCCCGCCGACGAACCGTCATCGTCCATCAGCCCCTTCGTCTCCGCCTTGAAGATCCGGAGCGCTCTGCCGCTGCCCTGAGCCAACTCCGGCAGCTTGGTGGCACCGAAAAGCAGGACTAGCACCGCCAAGATGATGAGAAGCTCGCTGGCTCCCAGCCCACCAATCAGCAGGGGAGATGCGCTTACGACGCACCGCCAGACTGGTGCTGCTCGTACGGGTGTTCTCCAGTTCCCACCGCGAACTCGGAGATCGCCCGAGGCATCTTGATGCCGGGTCGCAGCGCGGGATCCGGCACAGCCGGAAGTGCGCGAACCTCGAGAGGGATCACCCCGGCCCATGCGTCGAGTGCCAGGTCGGCCTCCTCGTCGGCCGGGGGTCCGTTGCGCGTCTTGAGCGACACCTCGTCCAACGGCATCCGGAGGACCTTGGTGGCCTTGAGCTCCTTCTCCGTAGGCCGCCTGACATCCGACCAGCGATCGGGAACCAAGGCATTGGTGAAGGCTTCGAGGGCCAGTTCCTTCTCGGCGGCATCCTCGACCTCAGTGACAGCGCCGAGCACGACGACGGCCCGGTAGTTGACCGAGTGGAAGAACGCCGATCGCGCGAGGACGAGGCCGTCCATCAGTGATGCCGTGACGCACACGCGAGGGGCCTTGCTCATCGTCCGCAGGGCACGACTGGCCGAGGAACCGTGGAGGTAGAGGAAGTCACCGACGCGAGCACACAGTGTGGGGATCACGTACGGCTGGTCATCAACCACGAATCCCATGTGGCACACGAGCGCCTCGTCGAGGATCGGGTCGATCAAGTCCCTGTCGTACGACGCCCGCTCCGGGTAGCGCTTCAGGGTCGTGCGGTCGGTTCGTTGCATGACGCGTCCCGCCGCGCCAGTTTCGTTCGTCATATGCCTGTAGTCCTTTCCATCGGTTGCTGATGCGGGGACGATGCGGAGATGCCCGCACGTCACCGAACGCCCGTTAATGCGACTGTTACGTCGCAAGCTCTTTGAGGGGATTGACGGATGCCCGTTCACTGCTAGTCTCGCATGCCATGACACAGAACAGCAACTGTGCTGGCACAGGTCCTATCATCGGCGTGGCCGCCAATGAGGGACCGATCAGCTTCGGGCCTTGGTCGCGCCCTGCGGTATTTGTCCCGAGCGCCTATCTCGAGCGTCTGCGCGATCTGGGAGCCGTGCCGGTGTTGCTGCCACCGGGGGTGCCGGCGGAGGAGGTCGTGACGCTCCTGGACGCGCTCCTGCTGATCGGTGGTGCGGACGTCGACCCCTCACACTACGGAGCAGACCCGCACGAGATGACAGTCCCGGCTGACGAGCCGCGTGACGTCACCGACCTGGCCCTGACCCGTGCAGCGATCGCACGCGACCTCCCGATGCTGGCCATCTGCCGAGGTCTGCAAGTTTTGAACGTCGCCCTCGGGGGGTCCCTCACCCAGCACCTGCCCGAAACGGTCGGCCATCACGATCACCTGGCCAGGGCTGACGAGTTCGTCCGCCACGAGGTCAGCCTCGTGAACCCGGTCACGGGCGCCCGTGAGATCTCGTCGGTCCCCTCGTATCACCATCAGGCGCTCGATCAGGTAGCGCCTGATCTCGAGCCCTGGGCATGGGCGCCAGACGGAACGATCGAAGCCGCCTGTCACAAGACCGCGACCTGGATCCACGGGGTGCAATGGCACCCGGAGATGGGAGATGAGTTGAAGGTGTTTGACCAGTTCGTCGCGGTCGCGATCGAACGTCACGACAAAGGGGTTGAGGGCAAGCGATGAGCCAGCGACGTAATGCCGGTAACCGCGTCGGGATCGATGTCGGAGGAACGTTCACGGATGCGGTCATGCTGGACCCCGATAACGGGCTGTCCGTGACCAAGGTGCCAACGACGCCCCCGCAGTTCGCACGAGGCGTGCTCGCGGCACTCAGCGCGATCGCCGAGCGAACCCAAGTCCCTGTGGAGGCCATTCAGTACCTCTCCCATGGCTCGACCGTGGCTACCAACGCCATCGTCACCGACCAGCTCGCGAGGACCGGGCTCCTGACGACCAAGGGCTTCCGAGACGTTCTGGAGATCGGCACTCAGCAGCGCGCCACACTCTACGACCTTGGCGAGTCGAGAAAGCCGCCTGTCTCCCCGCGAGAGCTGAGGCTCGAGGTCGACGAACGCGTGGGGCCTGACGGTGACGTCGTCCGACCTCTGATGGTCGAAGACGTCGCTCAGGCCGCACAGCGATTCCGCGACGAAGGCGTCGAGGCCGTGGCCATTGCGTTCCTCTTCTCCTTCGCGAACGCCGCGCATGAACGTCAGGCTCGGGACCTGCTGCTGGAGCTCCTACCCGGGGTGCCCGTCTCGATCTCCAGCGAAGTCTCTCCAGAGTTCAGGGAGTACCAGCGCACCAGCACCACGGTCCTGAACGCATCACTCCTACCACTCGTCGGTGGGTACCTGGAAGAGGTCGTTGAGGGCGTTGAGCAGCGCGAGGTCCCCGCAACCCTGCTCATGATGCGATCAAACGGCGGCTTGGCGCCGGCCTCGGACGCGGCCAAGCTGCCGGTCAGCCTCGTCGCCTCCGGCCCGGCAGCCGGAGTGATGGGTGTGGCAACCGTCGCCCGGCACGTAGGGGTCAAGAACCTGCTCACATTCGACATGGGTGGCACCACTGCCGACGTGGCCCTGGTCCTCGATGGCCAACCCCAGTTGAATTTTCGCGGTGACGCCGGCGGCCATCCCATCAACCTTCCGCAGATGGACATCCTGTCGGTCGGAGCCGGTGGCGGGTCGATCGCGTCAGTGGATGGCTTCGGTGCTCTGAGGGTCGGCCCCGAGAGCGCGGGGGCCGACCCGGGGCCCGCTGGCTACGGCAAGGGAGGTGACCGGCCGACCATCACGGACGCGCACCTAGTCCTCGGCCTTCTCCCGACCGGCCGCGTACTCGGGGACTCGGTCCGGCTGGACGTGGCAGCAGCCTCCGCCGCCATCGAGGAGCACGTGGCCCGGCCGCTAGGCATCGGTGTCTACGAGGCGGCCGAGGGCATCATGCGGGTCGCCAACGCCAAGATGGCCACCGCGCTCCGAGTCGCCTCGGTCTCGCGAGGTCACGACCCACGAGAGCTGACGCTTGTCGCCTTCGGCGGCGCGGGGCCTATGCACGCCGCGGCATTGGCGGACGAGCTGGACATGACGACCGTGCTCATCCCTCCGGCCCCCGGCGCGGCGTGCGCCCTGGGGCTCCTCCTGAGCGACGTCCAGTACGACATCACGCAGCCCTGGACCAAGCGGGATCGTTCGCTACGCGCAGACCTCGTGGGGCCTGGCCTTGAAACGGTCAAGAAGGAGGGGGAACGACGTCTCCAAGAGGCGGGCTTCGCAGACGAGGCGTCGCGCGTCGAGCTGTCCGTGGACATCCGCTACCTCGGCCAGGCCTACGAGCTCTCCATCCCGGTCACCGAGGGCGTCGACGACGACGCCATGCTCGCGGTGACCGAGCGCTTCCATTCGGTCCACAAGGACACCTATGGCCACGACTTGCGCCATCTCGACCTCGAGGTGGTGAACCTTCGGGGGCGCGCCATCGGCCCCGTCGCGAACTCGGTGAGCCAGCTCGCGCGGGTGGCCTCGGCAGCTCCGACGGCCGAGATGGGAACCCGCGACATCGGTGGGGTGGGACAGCGGCTGCCACACCGGATCCTGAGCCGGGCTGCGATCGCGTCCGACAAGCCGGAGTCAGGCCCGCTCGTTCTGCAGGAAGACGACACCACCATCCACGTGCCGCCCGGCTGGACGGCCAGCAGGGGCGAGTTCGAAACCGTCATCCTCACCAAGGAAGAGGTCGCACGATGACCAACCCTGTCGCGGTCGCGGATCCACTCGACCCGGTCACCCAGGAAATCCTCTCCAGCGCCTTCGTCGCGATCGCTGAGGA
The DNA here is from genome assembly GCF_039543845.1 of Nocardioides endophyticus. Classification (NCBI taxonomy): domain Bacteria; kingdom Bacillati; phylum Actinomycetota; class Actinomycetes; order Propionibacteriales; family Nocardioidaceae; genus Nocardioides; species Nocardioides endophyticus. The sequence goes on from NZ_BAABKN010000019.1 coordinate 53,108, forward strand.
GATGGCGGCGGTCCAGTACCGCGCGTCGTTCTCTCCGATCATCCGAGAGATGGAGGACTACTCGTGCGGGCTGTTCGACGCCGACGCGCAAATGATCGCCCACGCGGAGGCGATTCCCGCGCACCTCGGGGTCATGCAGTTCGGACTCCAGGTCGCGCTGACCAAGTTCGGCACTCTCGACGAGGGCGACGTGCTGATCGTCAACGACCCGTACCGGGGTGGCACGCACACACCGGACGTCGAGATCTTTATGCCGATCTACCACCAAGGGAAGCTGCGCGGCTACGCCGGCTCGGTCACGCACCACATCGATGTTGGCGGTGCCCAGTCAGGTGACAGTGCAGACTGCACGTCCCTCTTCCAGGAAGGGCTCGTCCTCCCTGGCGTGCTTCTCGTTCAGCGCGGTGTGCGCAACCAGGCACTGTTCGACGTCATCGCAGCCAACGTCAGGGCGCCGCAGTCCACGCTCGGCGACCTCGAAGCGCAGATCGCTGCCTGTCGCCGCGCGGCAGAACGCCTCGTCGAGCTGTGTGATCACCACGGTGGTGCCCTAGTCGCCAATGCCATGAGCGCGCTCCTCAACGACACCCGAGAGCGGGTCGTCGCCGAGCTGAGCTCCTGGCCAACTGGAGAGGCAAGCGCAGTCGGCTACCTCGACTTCGACGTCTACGACATTGACACGCCTGTTCGTGTCGCGGTCACCGTGCGGGTCGAAGACGGCATGCTCGTCGTCGACGCGAGCGAGAGTTCCGACGAGGTGAAGGGCTCGATCAACGTCCCATGGTCCAGCACCTGCTGCGCTGCGTACTTCGCCCTTCGATCACACCTCGGACCCGATCTACGGATGAACGACGGCATGATGCAGCAAGTCCGGGTGCAGGCACGTGAGGGTTCGATTCTGAATCCGCGCCACCCCGCCGGCGTCGGCGGTAGGCACGCCACAGCGCAGAGGTTCGCAGATGTTCTCTGCCTCGCCATCGGACAACTGGTTCCTGACCGAGCGGCGGCTTCGAGCCATGTGTCGTTCCCGACGTTCAACTTCCAAGCGAAGGACCCGTACACCGGCAGGCTAGTAATGATGGCAGACGTCATCGGCGGTGGTGGCGGCGCGACTCGACAGGCGCCTGGTGAAAACGGCGTCGACAGCTACCTCGGCAACTGCGCGCTCCTGCCGGTCGAGGTGGCCGAACTGGAGTACCCGTGGCGGATCGAGCGCACAGAGTTGATCGACGGATCGGGTGGGACCGGAAACCAGCCAGGCGGGATGGGCATCCGCCGGGACTACAAGTTGCTGACTGGTGAAGCAGAAGGCCCGTACTACATCGAGCAGAGCCTCCCGATCAACGTCGCTCAGGGAGCGCAGGGCGGTCACAACGGCAAGCCGGCTCGGGTTCGGCTCCAGCGCGCCGATGGCACCTGGGAGGTCATGCCTCCCAAGGGCTATCTGCGCATCAAGCAGGGCGAAACCATCTCGTTTGAGAGCGCTGGCGGGGGCGGCTACGGTGCCCCAGCCGGTTCTCAGGTGCAGGACTAAGGAGAGCAGAGACTCATGAGCAACGAATCGTCCCGCGGCAACGTCGGGTTTATCGAGAAGCACGGTCTCTGGTCCGACGAGCAGCGAGCCGCTGCCGAGGACCTGCGTGTACGCATCGAGAAGGAAGGCATCAGCCGTATCCGCATCGGTTGGGTCGACCAGCACGGGCTCATCCGTGGAAAGACTCTGCTCGTGCCGGACTTCCTCAGAAGTCTTGTCGACGGCCGTGACCTCCAGGGCGCTTTGCTGCTCATGGACACGACCAACAACCCGGTCAAGCCCTTCTTCGCTGACGGAGGTGGCCTCGGGATCGAGGAGATCGAGGGCATGTCGGACACCGTCATCGTGCCGGATCCGCTGACGTTCAAGCTCGTCCCGTGGTCAGCTGGGAGCGGCTGGATTCTCTCGGACATGTACTACACCAACGGGCGCCCCTCCAGCCTCTGCACCCGCAGCATCATGCGCAAGCAGGTCGACGAGCTGGCCCGTCGCGGCTACACCTACACCGCCGGCCTCGAGGTCGAGTTCTACATCACCAAGCTGCTGGACCCGAAGCTCTCGCCGGAGTCGTCGGGCTGGCCGCCCGAGCCGCCTGAGGTCGAGGCGATTGCGCACGGTTTTCAGTACCTCACCGACAGCCGCAACGACGAGATCGAGCACATCCTGCTTCCGCTGCAAGACGCGATCCTCGGGCTCGGGCTTCCGCTCAACAGCATGGAGGACGAGTGGGGCCCGGGTCAGTGCGAGTTCGTCTTCGACATCGCGCAGGGGCTCGAAGCCGCCGACAACATGGTGTACTTCCGCACCGCCATCAAGCAGGTCTGCCGGCGAATGGGGTACCACGCCACGTTCATGGCGAGGCCCGGACTGCCGAACTTCTTCTCCTCGGGATGGCACCTGCACGAGTCGCTGACTGACGTCGAGACCGGTGAGAACACTTTCGTCTCGGAAGGCAGTGACTACCTGTCCGAACTCGGTCAGCACTTCGTCGGTGGCGTGCTCGAGCATGCCAACGAGGCGAGCATCTTCGCGACGCCCTCGGTCAATGGCTACAAGCGGTACAAGCCGCATTCGCTGGCTCCCACGAACGCCAGTTGGACCTCGGAAAACCGCGGTGCCCTCATCCGAGTGATCGGCCAGCCCGGCGACAAGCACACGCACATCGAGAACCGGGCCGGCGAACCCATGGCCAACCCTTACCTCTACATGGCCTCGCAGATCGTCGCGGGTCTTGACGGTGTCGACCGCAAGGTCGACCCGGGGCCGGCGTCGACCGGCGACCCGTACGCTTCCGGCAAGCCGCCGCTGCCGCGCAACCTCTACCAAGCGGTCGAGGCGCTCAAGAACAGCGACCTCTATCGACGGGCGTTCGGCGACGGCTTCGTGGACTACTACGCCTCGATGAAGGAATTTGAGATGGACCGCTTCATGGGCGAGGTCACCGAGTGGGAGCACCGCGAGTACTTCGAGATGTACTGACGCTGACGCTGGGCCGAGCAGCGGCGCCAGACACGGCGCCGCTGCTCGGCCCAGCCGCTGAACACACTCCCCGCCCGCTGGTCCGGCGCGCCTGAACACTGCGGCGACAGAGCCAAGTCCTCCCTCTCGGCATCGCGCAGGTCATCCCTCGTGCTGCGCCGAGGCGCAACCTCGCGAGGAGCGAGTCATGACGCATCACCCGTCCGCCGCAGAGCTGGCGCAGTCCTACCTGACCCATGTCCCGAAGGGTCTGTGGATCAACGGCGCTAGTCGAGACGCGTCCGCCGGCGCCACCTTCGACGTTGAGGACCCGGCCACACAGTTGCCCATCGCCCAAGTTGCCGACGCGGGGCCGCAAGACGCCTCCCGGGCTCTCGACAGTGCCGTGCAGGCCAGCCGGGAATGGGCTTCCACGTCGGCCCGCGATCGCTCCACGGTCTTGATGAACGCCCATCGGCTGGTGCTCGAACGTCGCAGCGAGCTGGCGGCCTTGATGAGCCTTGAGCTGGGTCGAGCCCTGCCAGACAGCTACGCAGAGCTTGCTTACGGCGCCGAGTTCCTCAGGTGGTTCGCCGAAGAGGCCGTGCGGATCAGCGGCCGATTCATGGAGTCCCCGGGAGGCTCCGGGCGAATCCTGGTCGCTAAGGAGCCGGTAGGGCCGTGTCTGGCCATCACACCGTGGAACTTCCCATTGGCCATGGGCACGCGCAAGATCGCGCCGGCACTCGCCGCTGGCAACACGATTATCGTGAAACCCGCTGCGGAGACCCCTCTCACCATGCTGGCGCTAGCCGCGCTGCTGTCCGAAGCAGGCCTTCCGCCGGGGGCCCTGGCGATCGTTCCAACGACGCGGCCCGCTGAGGTCGTAAGTGCGCTCATGCAAGATGACCGACTGCGAAAGGTCAGCTTCACGGGTTCGACCCCGGTCGGGCGCGAGATTCTGCGTCAAGCAGCTTCGACGGTCCTTCGCACCTCGATGGAACTCGGTGGATGCGCACCTTTCATCGTGTTCGACGATGCCGATCTCGACCAGGCTGTCGTCGGGGCACTGGCAGCCAAGCTGCGCAACGGTGGTCAAGCGTGTACGGCCGCTAACCGGTTCCTAGTGCACGAGCGCGTCGCGGACGAATTTGTCGAGAAGTTCTCGAAGGGACTCGACCTTCTCCGATTGGGGCCTGGGTGCGATGACGGCGTCACCCTCGGGCCGCTGGTGAGCCGTGGTCAGCAGGCCAAGGTCGCCCAGATCGTCGATAGTGCCCTCGCTGAGGGCGCACAACTTCGCATGGGCGGCCATCTGCTGGAGGGTCCGGGCTACTTCTTCCCTCCAACGCTCATCGACCGGGTTCCCTTGGATGCCCAATGCACGCGCGAGGAGGTGTTCGGCCCCGTCGCTCTCGTCAGTCGATTCACAGACGAGGCCGACGCACTGGCGGCCGCGAATGCGACGGAGTACGGGCTCGCCGCCTACTTCTTTAGCACCGACCACGAGCGCTGCATGCGCGTCGCCGGCAACCTCCAGGCCGGCATGGTGGGGGTGAACCGCGGGATCATTTCCGATGTCGCTGCCCCATTTGGTGGCATCAAGCAGTCAGGGCTCGGACGTGAGGGCGGGGCCGAGGGCATCGAGGAGTACCTGGCGACGAAGTACGTGGCCCTTACGTGAGCGCACAACCTCCTGCTCCCTCGCCAGAACAGACGGGCCGGAGAGCCGCGATGTCTTCAGAACTGACCGTCGACTGGCAGCGCCGCTGGCAGTCCTCGGTCATGAACACCTATGGCACGCCGAGCCTGGCTCTCGTGTATGGCGAAGGCATCAATGTCTTCGATACTGAGGGACGCCGCTTCGTCGACTTCACGGGCGGTATCGCCGTCAACACGCTCGGGCATCGCCACCCGGCGATCATCCGGGCAGTCTCAGAGCAAGTGGGCCGACTCTGTCACACGTCCAATCTGTTCATGACGCCTGGCGTCGTTGAACTGGCCGAGAGGTTGACTGCCCACCTCGCTCAACCCGCCAAGGCGTTCTTCTGCAACTCTGGAACGGAGGCGAACGAGGCCGCGCTCAAGATCTCTCGTCGAACCGGGCGGCCCAAGATCGTGGCGGCCGAAGGAGGATTTCACGGGCGGACTCTAGGAGCCCTGTCCGTCACGGGCCAACCCGCAAAGCAGGACCCGTTCACTCCACTCTTGCCCGACGTGCAGTTCGTGCCCTACGGGGACAGTGCAGCGTTGGAGAGAGCCGTCGACGACCGCACCGCCGCGGTGGTCCTCGAGCCAATCCTCGGCGAGGGGGGCATCGTCGTACCGCCGGCGGGCTATTTGTCGCAGGCGAGGCGGATCACTCGCGAGTACGGGTCACTGCTCGTACTCGACGAGGTACAGACCGGCGTCGCGAGAACGGGATCCTTCTTCGCGCACGAGAGGGAGGGGATTGACCCTGACGTCGTCACTTTGGCCAAAGGTCTTGCGGGAGGACTCCCCATTGGCGTGTGCCTAGCAACGGAGGGAGCGGCAGACCTGCTCCAGCCAGGGGATCACGGAGCCACGTTCGGTGGGAACGCCGTCAGCGTCGCTGCGGCTCACGCTGTGCTTGACGAGATTGACTCGGCAGGTCTGGTAGATCACGCAGCACAGATCGGACGAATGCTGCGGACGAGCATCGAGCACCTTCAGCACCCAATGGTGGCATCGGTGAGAGGGGCTGGGCTGCTCATTGGCCTGGAACTCAGCTCGGCCACTGCAGGAAAGGTCGTGCAGCTCGCGCGCGACAGCGGGTATCTCCTCAATGCGGCAACCCCCAACGTTGTCCGACTGGCGCCGCCGCTCATAGTGACGAGCGACGACGTCCAACGGTTCGTGTCGTGCCTGCCGGCCATCCTCGACCGTGTCGTGAAGTAGTAGGACCTCAACTGTTTCTCCGCAGCCCCGTCGCCGACGTGACGCGTCTTTGTTGCGCGCACTGATGTACGGCGATCAGTGAGCGCCGAGATGTTTCGGGATCGTGAACATCGCGTCTCTGCTGACCGGAGCTCTTGACGAGGGCGCGAGCGAGGTAGGAAGGTAGCCGCACACGAAGCCACTACAGTGTGGCATCTGTACCAGCACATCGAAGGAAGTCGACATGGTCGCAGACGAGCACAACCTCCCGGCCCCTCGATTCACCCTGACGCGACGAGCGACGCTCAAGCGAGGGGGCCTCGTCCTGGGTCTGACAGTTCCCGCCGTATCCGCACTCCTGTCGTCGTGCTCGGACTCCGACGGCAAGAGCGACCCCAACGCGCCGGCCAAGGGGGAGAAGTACGGCGGCACCGGTGTTGCAGACCGAGCTGTTGACGCGGCCAAGGCACTCGGAATTTCCGGTCCTCTGACCCTCGTCGCCCCTTCGGGCAACGTCGGCAACTTCGAACCCTTCTACGACGAGTGGGCTTCGCGCACCGGAATCAAGATGCAGTCCCTCGAGCTGCCGATCGGCCAGTTCACAGACAAGCTCTTCTCCAGCGCCACCGCCAAGACCGACGCGTGGGACCTGATCGCCATTCAGCCACGGCTCATGGGCGACCTGATCGGCGCCAACGCCATAGCGGAGCTCACCGAATACGTCGACAAGCACCAGCCGGACATCGACGACGCGGACCACGGATTTCTGCCGCTGCAACGAGAGTACGCATCCAGGTACGAGGGCAAGGCGTACGCGATCCCGGTGGACGGTGACAACTGGATCTATGCATACCGCAAGGACCTCCTCGATGACGCGGACAACCAGGCAGCCTTCAAGTCGGAGTACGGCTACGACCTGGCGCCCGCTACCACGTGGGCGCAGTACCGCGACATCGCTGAGTTCTTCACGGGCGACGGCGTCTACGGCGCCGCCGACCTCGTCTCCTCCGGATGGTCGTTTTGGTTCTGGGAGCTCCGATACGCCTCGAGGGCGAAGCCACAGGCGTACTACTTCGACGACGACATGAACCCTCTCGTTAACACCCCAGAAGGGATCGCCGCGCTCGAAGACCTGATCAATCTCAAGGACTTCATGCCGAAGGACATCCCGTCCTGGGGTTACACCGAGTCCTACGCCGCCATGGGCAAGGGCGAGGTCGTCCAGGAGACGGCCTGGACCTCCCTCGCCAAGTATCTCAACTCCGACGACTCGGCGGTCAAGGACAAGTGGGCGACTGCGCCCATGCCTGGCACCGAGATCGACGGCGAGGTCGTATCCCGCCACATCTACGCCTACGGCGGATCGTTGGTGGTCTGGAACTACTCGAAGGCCTCCGAGGCCGCGTACCTCTTCGCGCAGTGGATCTCCAGCCCAGAGATCAGTGGTCGAATGACCGCCGAGGCCGGCTTCGCTGACCCGTTCCGCATCAGCGACATGGGCAGCGAACAGCTGGCAGAGATCTACTCGGCCGACGTGATGGCCGACTACATCAGGGTGGCCGAGACGTCCGTGCCCGAGATCATGATCAAGGGATCCAACGAGTACTCGAACGTCCTCGACGAGAACATCACCCGAGCGTTTGCCGGGCAGATCTCGGCCGCCGAGGCAATGGCCAACGTCGAGTCTGCGTGGAACGACATCACCTCGCGCCTGGGCCGCGACGAGCAGAAGGCCGCCTGGCAGTCTCTCAAGAGCACCTACCCGCAGGGATAGTCCATGATGACGGTAGACATGCGAGAGCGCCGACCCGAGGCTCAGTCTCGGTCGGGTGAGACCGCGGGCGGCGCCGCGCGGCGCCAGGCGCGAGAGCGTCGGCGACTGAGCTGGCTGACGTCAGGGCCACTCATCGTGGTGCTCCTGCTCCTCCTCGTGTTCCCCTTCGTGTTCAACATCTGGGTCTCTCTCACGGGCTGGCAGATCAACCAGGGTGACTGGTGGAAAGCCCCCTGGATTGGCCTGGACAACTACCAGGACGCCTTGACCGACAGCCGCCTGTGGGGCTCCCTGCTGCGCACGAGCCTCGTCACCCTCGTGTGCGTCCTGGTCGAAGGAGGGATCGGACTCGTCCTCGCGCTCTGCTTTGCGGAGAAGTTCCGAGGTCGGGCCCTGCTGATGGGAGTCACCATCGTCCCGATGATGATCCTGCCGGTTGTCAACGGCTTCATCTTCTTCATGCTGTTCCAGTCCGACGGCCCGGTGAACGACATTCTGCGCACGGACAAGGCCTGGCTCAACGACCCTTGGTCGGCGTTGTTCGTAGTGGCGCTCTCGGACATCTATCAGTGGACGCCGCTGATGTTTCTGATCATGCTCGCTGGATACAACGCGGTGCCGCCCAATCTGCGCAGCGCCGCAACGGTGCTAGGTGCCAGCCGCTGGCAAGAGTTTCGGTACGTCGTTCTCCCCTTGATGCGACCGGTCATTGTGATCGCACTCATCATCCGGGCCATCGAGGCGTTCAAGCTCTTCGACCCGGTGTTCATCCTGACCGGTGGCGGCCCCGGCACTTCGACCGAAACCATTTCGGTGTACCTGTACAAGGTCGCCTTCAACGACTTCAGACTCGGATATGCCGCCGCACTGGCGCTTGTCGTCCTCATTCTGCTCTCGATCGTCGGGATGCGGGCTGTGGAGCAGGTCGAGGGTCGCGTCAAGTCCCAGAAGGAGGAGACTGTCGATGAGTAGGCCTCAGTCACGTCTACTGCAAACAGCCCGGGTGGCTTTTCTGATCACGTGGACGCTCCTCATCGCGTTCCCGCTCTACTGGACCATCACGATGGCCCTCAAGCCGAAGAGCGAGTGGACCGGGACGACCTGGTTCCCCTCGAAGCTCGAATGGTCAAACTTCGCCGAGGTGCTCATCCCAGGCTACGGCGATGACGGCCTGTCGTTCATCGAGACACCAATCAAGGATGCCCTAGGTCCGCTCAAGGACAGTCTCGTTATCTCTGTCGGCGGGACCTTGCTGGCTGTCATTCTCGGCACCGCGGCTGCTTATGCCATCTCCCGATATCGGTTCGGCGGCTCCCTCTTGCCGTTCAACATTCTGTCCGTGCGGATGTTCCCTCCGATCGCCGCGATCATCCCGCTCATGGTCATGTTCTCAACAGTGCAACTGGTCGACAGCTATGTCGCACTGATCCTGGTGTACGGCGGCCTGACGGCCCCGTATGCGGTGTGGCTCACCAAGAGCTTCATCGACGATCTCCCCCGAGAGCTCGAAGAAGCTTCGATGCTTGATGGCAACACCAGGCTAGGAGCCCTGACGAAGGTGACGTTGCCCTTGATCGCCGGCAGTGTGGCGACGACAGCCCTCTTCGTCTTCATCGTGATCTGGTCCGACTTCGTCATCGCCTTCACCCTCGGCGGCACGAACGTGGAAGCGGTGTCGGTACGCATCGCGTCCCTCACTAGTGCGACCCAGGGTCAGCTCTACGGACCACAGGCTGCGCTCGGACTTATCGCGGCGCTGCCGGCGATCGTCCTCGGGCTCAGCATCCAGAAGTACCTAGCGCGCGGACTGACGTTTGGAGCGGTGAAGCGGTGACCATCAATGATCCGACACCTGCAGAGTCGGCCATGACCTCTGGCGCGACGCTCGAGCTCGTCGGTGTCACCAAAGCATTCGGGGACTTCGTGGCAGTCCAGGATGTGTCGTTCGTTGTCAAGCCTGGCTCGTTGGTCGCACTGTTGGGTCCGTCCGGGTGCGGTAAGACGACCATGCTCCGCATGATCGTCGGCCTCGAGACTCCTAGTTCGGGTTCGGTTCTGTTTGACGCGCGAGATGTGTCCGCTCTCGGGCCCGGCGAGCGCGGCGCTGGTCTCGTGTTCCAGGACTACGCGATCTTTCCGCACTTGACGGTGAGCGAGAACCTCGGGTTTGCCCTGAAGATGCGTGGAGACAGTCCCGCCGAACAGCAAGAAGTCGTTAAGGAGCTCGCGGCGGCGCTCGAGCTCACGGCCCTTCTCAAGAAGAAGCCACGATCGCTGAACCCGAGCGAGCTCCAGCGGGTCTCCATTGGTCGCGCGCTCGCCGCACGTCCGGCCATCATGCTGTTCGACGAGCCGCTGTCAAATGTCGAGGCGGGGATGCGGACCCGCATGCGCGCCGAGCTCCGGACCCTGCACAAGGCGTTCGGGCAGACGGCGGTCTACGTGACCCACGACCAGACCGAGGCGATGGCTCTCGCCGATCGGGTAGCGGTCATGAACCGGGGGCGGCTGGTGCAGTTCGGGGCTCCCCGGGAGCTCTATGACCGCCCTGCTGACGCTTTCGTTGCAGGCTTCATCGGGACGCCGCCGATGAACCTGCTCGACGTGGAGGCGACGGAGGGGCGTGCGTATGCGGGCTCACTGAGCGTCCCGATTCCGCAGGGGCTACGCCGGGGCGACGCTCGTTGGCAGTTGGGTTTCCGGCCAGAGCACACGCGACTAAGCCTCGCGCCGGACCATAACGAGGTGGCCCGTGGACAGGTGGTCGCGATCGAGCCGATGGGCGCGGAGGTGACAGTCACCGTGGCCGGCAAGGGATGGCAGGTCGCCGCCCTCCTGGACGAGGCGGACCGCGCCGATCTCACCGAGGACGCAAGCGTGTCGGTCGTTGTGGACGCGTCGCACCTGCACTGGTTCCACCCCGACGGCCCGCGCGACTTCGCAGCCGACACGCGAGCTCAGGAAGGGGCGGTGGCCCACTGATGGCCAGAGTCAGATTCAGCGGAGTCACCAAGCGCTACGAAGGTCGAACCGTCGTGCATCCCTTCGACCTCGAGGTCGATGACGGCGAGTTCATCGTGTTCCTGGGCCCGTCGCGTTCGGGTAAATCAACCATCCTCAGGATGGTCGCCGGCCTCGAGCCGTTGGACGGCGGGCGGATCGAGTTCGACGGCAAGGACATGAGTCTTGTCGAGCCCCGCCATCGCGATGTCGGCATGTTCTTCCAGAACTACGCCCTCTACCCGAACAAGACAGGTCGCCAGAACATCGCCGCGTCCCTCATGCGCCGAGGTGCGGATTCGAGCGCTGTGCGGGCGCGTGTCGACGAGGTCGCAGACCTGTTGGGCGTGAGCCATCTACTTGACCGGCACCCGAAGACGTACAGCGGTGGTGAGCAGCAGCGTGTAGCGATCGGTCGGGTCATCGCTCGCCGCGCTTCGGTGTTCGCGTTCGACGAACCGCTCTCCAACCTCGACGCGCTGGTTCGACTCAGACTTCGTACCGAGTTCAAGCGGATCTCTCGCGAGCTCGGCATCACCACCCTGTATGTCACCCCTGACCAGGTCGAGGCGTTGGCTCTGGCTGACCGAGTCGTCGTGCTGGACGAAGGGCGAATTGTGCAGGTGGGGACCCCGCAAGAGCTGTACGAGCGGCCGGCCAATGCGTTCGTCGCGTCGTTCGTCGGGGCCACCCCGATGAACACTCTCACGGGGACGTTGAAGGGTGACCATCTGCTCACGGAGGATGGAGCAACGATCGCCGTCTATGGAGTCACGGCGATGATGAGCGCCGACGCGCAGGGCATGGCAATGGTCGGGATCCGCCCGGAAAGCGTTTCGCTCGAAGAGGGCGGGCCGAACAAGGTGCATCTGGTCGAGTCTCTGGGACGCCAGACGCTGGTGCATCTCAAAGTCGGGGAGAAGGACTTCCGGGTGCTTGCGCCCGCGACGACTTCGGTCCGCGAGGGCGACAACGTGGCTCTCAGATGCGATGCCAAGGCACTGCATCACTTTTCCTACGACGGCTCGCAACGCGTCAACTGACCGCCCACTGCCGGGTTGAGGGAGCTCGTCCCCGTGACTGAAGCAGGTCACGGCTGAACCAGATCCACCCGCTCGCGGGGACCAGGCTCGTCCGGCCTGCTCATCAGACCGGGCGACACGCCTGCACAACATCAGAATGGAGCACGAAATGACAACGACGTCACACCCCACTGGTCAGTTCGAACGAAGCGAGCGCACGAAGCTTCGACGTTTCCCTGACCGCGCGAACTACGACCGCGACGAGGTCTATGCGGTGCTGGACGAAGCGCTGGTCTGCCACATGGGCTACCAAGTCGAGGATCAGCCCTACGTCATCCCAACCCTCTGCGTCCGGGTCGGCGACGCTTTGTATCTGCACGGATCCGCCGCGAGTCGAAGCCTTCGAAACATGAACGCGGCGCCTCGCGTTTGCGTGACCGCCACTATCATCGACGGGCTCGTGCTGGCGCGGACCGCCTTCAACCACTCGATCAACTACCGATCGGTCGTTGTCTTCGGAGAGGCGGAATCCGTCACCGATCCGGACGAGAAGCTGCTTGCTCTCAAGCAGTTCACTGATGCCGTCGTCGACGAACGGTGGTCCGAAGTGCGGGCGCCGACCACCCAGGAGCTGAAGGCGACGGAGATCCTCAAGGTCGAGCTGCTCGAGGCTGTGATGAAGGTCCGCAACGCACCGCCGGCCGATGAGCCCGAGCACTTCGAGGACGATACCTGGGCCGGGGTCGTTCCTGTCGGGTTGACCTTCTACCCGCCCGTTCCCGACCCTGCTCTCCCCGATCACATTCAGCCTTCAGCGACACTCACAGAGTTCATCGAGCGCGAGCGTCCTCATCCCTTCGCTGGCATGCGGAAGAGGTAGTCGCGGGGCCCTCACTTGTGGAGAGCCCGCCCTGTCGGACGCCTGAGATCATCCCCAGATTGATAGGGTCAAGTTGTGACAGTCGACGGAGTTATCGCGGGTAGTTCCGCGCGCGAGATTGCCGCCAGTATCGAGGGTGCCATCCGTCGCGAGGTGCTGGCCCCGGGTGACCCGCTGCCTTCCGTGCGAGAGCTCGCTGGGACCCTCGGGGTTAGCCCGACGACGACCGCGTCGGCCTATCGAACCCTGCGCGAACGGGCTTTGATCGTGACGCGAAAGCGCAGTGGCGTTCGGGTAAGTGAGAGGCCAGTGCTTGGTGGGCTGGGGGGCGCCTTGTACGTGCCGCACGACGTCGTCGATGTCGGAAGCGGTAACCCAGACCCTCAACTACTGCCGTCTCTGGTCGAGGGCCTGCACGCCATCGAGCCGGCGCCGCGGCTCTACGGCGAGGCCGCATCACTGCCAGAGCTGACCCGAGCCATGATGCGCGAGTTCCACGACCGGCGGCTCAATGAGCATCAGACGGTTGTGGTGGCCGGTGGCCTGGACGGGATCGAACGAGTACTCAACGCTCACCTTCGACCCGGCGACGAGGTCGCCGTGGAGGACCCCTGCTACGCAGGCACCCGGGACCTGATCCGCTCCCTGGGGATGGTCGCTAGGCCGGTGGCCATCGATAATGACGGCCCGGACCCCGATGAGCTCCAGCAGGCACTGGTCTCGGGGTGTGCGGCCGTCGTCATCACGCCACGCGCCCAGAACCCTACCGGGGTCACGATCGACGCGCGTCGAGCCGAGGAGTTGCGGGAAGTCCTGGCATCGTTCCCTGATCGCCTTGTCGTCGAGGACGACCACGCCGCTGGCGGGGTCAGCTCCGCGGAGCGCTACACCACCATCTCCACCCAGAAGAACTGGGCGCTGGTCACCTCGATGAATAAGTCCTACGGGCCGGACCTCCGAGTGGCCTGCGTGACGGGGGACGAGGAGACCATCGGTCGGGTTGAGGGGCGGCAGAGCGTCGGCTACGGCTGGGTGAGCACTGTGCTGCAGCACCTTGCCCTCCACCTGCTCAACGACCCGAGCACCCAGAAGCTGATCGCCACGGCTTCGAGTGCGTATCAGGTTCGGCGGGACGCTCTGGTCGTGGCGCTAGCCCAGGGCGGCGTCAAGTCCATGGGCAGCACCGGCTTCAATGTATGGATCCCCGTTCCGGAGGAGGACGCGGTCGTCAAGGCGCTTCTCGACCGGGGGTGGGCCGTCCGGGCAGGAGAGCCGTACCGCATCAACGCCCGGCCAGGCATCCGGGTAACCACTTCGACGTTGACCGCCGAGCAGTCGGCGCAGTTTGCCGATGATCTGGTCTCCATCCTGAGACCCGTTAGCCGCCGCCGGATGGGCTAGGCAGGACTGGCCGTAGGCAATTGCCCGGGCGGTGTCATCCCGGGCCAGTAGAAGTTGTCGGGAGTCGAACGCGTGCTAGAGATCGCCTGACCGATGCGTACACAGGCTGAGCCCTCTGCGATAGCGAGAGCAAAGTCTCCTGACATCCCCATGGACAGTTCGCCGTCGCCGATGAGCTCGGGATCCGAGCAACGCAAACCTGTCAAGCAGCTGCGCGAGGCGTCGGAACCATGCGCGCACCAGCGCCTGGGCTGGCGAGAAGATGGCGAGAGTCATCAAGCCGCGCACCCTGAGCGACTGAAAGTCGCGGACTCGGCGCAGGAATGCTTCGGCCTCGCTAGGCAGCAGGCCGTACTTCTGCGGCTCGGCGCTGGTGTTCACTTGGACGTGAACATCAATCGAGCGGCCGCCGCCTGCAGACGGTCCAGAACCCTCAGCAAACCGCCAGTCTGTCGAGCGCCTGAAACTCAGAGGCAAGGCCGCGACGTCCTTCGCCTCTTGCACGCGGTTCTCGCCGAGGAGACCGCACGCCGCCTCGATCGCGTACCGAACTCGATCGGCGGCGACGGTCTTGGTGACCGGCAGCAGACGTATCGAACGTGGGTCTCGACCCGAATCTCGGGCCGCGCGATCGATCCGCGCTCTTACCGTCCCGAGCTTGCTAGTGATCTGCTCACGTTCGTCGCCTACTGCATCCCTCAGCTCGCCTGGGTGGCTATCGGGCCTGAGGGCTCATCCATGCAGCACAAACCTGCCCAGCCACTCCCCGAAGATCGTAGTCGCGATGGCGCGGTTGTTCCGCTCGCCGTTGACAAGCTCTTTCATGACTCGCTCCGCACCATCTTCGCCATGCACCTGTCGCAGCGACTGCTGGTATGCCTCGACTCCTGCCCATCTGGCCGCGAGAGTCGCATTCACCTCGACGTGGAACTGGACGCCGTAGGCCGAACCCAAACAGAACGCCTGATTCTCGTAAGTAGCGGACCCAGCGAGTCGGACAGCCCCATCGGGAAGTGTGAAGGTGTCGCTGTGCCACTGAAAGACGTCGAACTCAGCGGGAAGGCGACCGAATACTGGGTCGTCGTTCGACTCGCTCGTCCTTGAGATGCGAAACGCGCCGATTTCCGGGGTAGGTCCCGTGTAGACCGTTCCCCCGAGAGAAGCAGCAAGCAGTTGCGCGCCGAGGCACACTCCCCAGTACGGAACGCCAGCCATGACTGCGCGGTTGATGAACGACCGCTCCTCTTGGAGCCATCGATGCCTGGAGTCGTCCATGGCGCCCATAGGCCCTCCCATGACGACCATGGCCGCGAAGTCGACGTGTCCGGGAAGCGGTTCACCCTCGTCGAGTTCGACCCGGTGGATGGCGAGTCCGCTGTCGAGGACCAAGTCTTCGTACGTGGCCGGAGGCTCGCAGTCGATGTGCTGCAGGACCAGAACCGTTGTGTTGTTCGCCACTAACTTATCCTAATGTGTCGGCACAGATAAGCACATGTACTGCTACAGTAGCGGATGGCGCCCAGCCGTGCGACGGCTGGGTTGAGAATTGGAGCTATCTCGCATGCAGTATCGGTCTCCGTCCCGCACCAGCGCCTCTGTCGCCCTGTTCGACCGCGCGAATCGCTCCGTGCCGGGCGGGGTGAACTCTCCGGTCCGGGCATTCACTGCCGTGGGCGGCGTACCGAGGTTCATCGCCTCAGCGCGCGGGTGCTGGCTGACGGACGCCGACGGAAACGATTACGTCGACCTCGTCAACTCCTGGGGTCCCATGCTCCTCGGGCATGCTCACCCAGCGGTTGTCGAAGCAGTTCGCGAATCAGCCGGCGGCGGCTTGTCGTTCGGAGCCCCCACTGAGGTGGAGCTCGAATTGGCCGAGGAGATCATCCGACGAGTCGAACCGGTCGCAAAGGTCCGTCTGGTCAACTCTGGGACCGAGGCGACGATGTCCGCTATCCGCCTTGCACGAGGTTTCACCGGACGTTCGAAGATCGTCAAGTTTGCTGGCTGTTACCACGGTCATAGCGATGGCTTGCTGGTGGCGGCGGGATCAGGAGTCGCGACCCTGAGCCTGCCCGACTCGCCTGGGGTGACAGGTGCGGCTGCGCACGACACCATCGTGCTGCCGTACAACGACGTTGCAGCCGTCAGGGCGTTGTTCGACGAAGCAGGCTCGGAAATCGCCGCCGTCATCACCGAGGCCGTGCCGTGCAACATGGGCGTCGTGCCGCCTGCGGCCGGGTTCAATGCGGAACTTCGCCGCCTGAGTTCGGAGTACCGCGCGCTTCTCATCATCGACGAAGTACTGACTGGGTTCCGGGTGAGTGAGTCCGGCTGGTTCGGGATCGAAGGGGTGCCGGGCGACCTGTACACCTTCGGCAAGGTCATGAGTGGAGGACTTCCCGCAGCCGCGTTCGGGGGCCGCGCGGACGTGATGGACCGCCTGGCCCCGGCTGGCCCCGTCTACCAAGCGGGCACGTTGTCGGGGAACCCCGTGGCTGTTGCGGCCGGATTGGCCACACTTCGCTGCGCGGACGCGCAGGTCTACACAGCTGTTGACGAGAACTCCAAGCGTCTGATGCGTCTGATTCACGAGTCCCTCGGCGCCGCCGGGGTGCCGCACACCATCCAGCGCGCGGGGAGCCTGTTCAGTGTGGCGTTCACAGAACGCGCAGGTCCGGCCAACTACGAGGAGGTCAAGTCCAGTGATACGTGGCGCTACGCACCGTTCTTCCACGCTCTTCTCGAGCAGGGGGTCTATCCACCGCCGAGTCCTTTCGAAGCATGGTTCGTATCCTCGGCACTTGACGAGACGGCCTTCTCAGCGATCGCCGATGCCCTCCCCGCTGCGGCGGCGGCGGCTGCGGCCGCCCCCCGAGAATCGGTCCACGGGGGGTGACCAAAGGCGAGCGGCTGCATGGAAAGGACCCTCGGAAGCACCCCATGACGGTCAGTTCTTCGGGCTTGCTCCGTCGGTGCCAGACGGGGTCTTGGTCAAAGCGGCTCGTCGTACTTGCGGTGGGGATGAGCGACACGCGCTGATCGGCTGATCCCGGAATGGGTCGAGACCTTCCAGGATCGGCAGTGACAAGCCGCTCAACCCGGAAGGCCTCGACGGTGTCCGAGCCTACGGTGAGCGACCACGTGCGCACCTGCCCAGATCCGACTCGCTGTGACCGCTGCGACGTCCTCGTCGGACTCGATGGGTTCCACGTTGTGGGCGTCGACCGGCGGCGCCACCTCGAGGTCGTGATCGAGTCCGCACCCATGGTGACGGCCTGCCGAGCATGCGGTGTCGTCGCGTACAGCCACGGCCGCCGCGACGTCGTCCTGGTCGATGTGCCCTGCTTCGGACGCCCGGTCCAGTGGTCTGGCGCAAGCGAACCTGGCGCTGCGAGCCTGGTGCTGCGCCGAGCCCATGTGTGCCACCGGATCTGGACCGAACAACACCACGACGTCGCCGCGCCGCGGGCGCTGCTGACGACGCGGGCGTGCTGGTGGGCGATCAGCCAGATCCGTGATGAGCATGCCTTTGTCGCCGGAGTCGCGCGTCAGCTCGGGACCACCTGGACGACGGTGTGGGGCTCCGTCCAACCCCTGCTGCAGGCGACGGCCGACGACGAGACCCGGTTCGTCGAGGTTACTGCGCTCGGCATGGACGAGCGCAGCTGGCACCACGTCTCGACCAAGCCGATCGAGGCCGGCGGCCGTGGCCCGAAGGAGCTGACCGGGATGGTCGATCTGACCCGTGACCAGCAAGGACGCGTCCACGCCCGACTGCTCGACCTCGTCGCGGGCCGCTCAGGTGCGGCCTACTCCGACTGGCTCGCCGCGCGATGTGAAGCGTTCAAGAAGGGCGTGAAGGTCGCGACCCTGGACCCGTTCCACGGCTACAAGAACGCAATCGATGGCCAGCTCGAAGATGCCGTCGCGGTCCTTGGTGCCTTCCATGTGGTGAAGCTCGGCTCCGCGGCGGTCGATGAGTGTCGCCGCCGTGTCCAGCAAGACACCCTCGGTCACCGCGGCCGCAAGGGCGACCCGCTCTACGGGATCCGCACGATGCTCCGAGCCGGCGCCGAGAAGCTCACCGACCGCCAACGAGCACGGCTCCATGCCGCGATCGGCGCCGACGTACGCCACCTCGAGGTCTGGCTCGCCTGGTCGTGTGCCCAGCAGCGGACGCTGAAGCAATGGCGGTCCGCGTTCCTGACCTACTTCGACACCGGCCGCTCCTCCAACGGCGGAACCGAGCGATCAACAGTCTGACCGAGCTTCACCGCCTGTCGCTCGCGGGTTCCGCAACCGCGACAACTATCGGCTACGGATGCTCCTCATTGGCAGCGGACCGACCAGCCCCCACCTCAGGTAAGAAGAGCCCGTTAAGGCAAGATCCCGAGGCGGCGGCAGGCTACTACCATCTCGTGTCTGCTGTGGACGCTGAATTGAGCCATCAAGTCCCGCATGTAGCTCTTGACGGTCTGGGGGCTGATGCAGAGCCTCTCGGCCACTGCGGCATAACTATCGCCCGTTGCGACGAGGGAGAGGACATCCAGCTGCCGCTCGGTGAGCGATGGTTGAACGTCGTCGATATTGTTGATGGTCTCCAAAAGGTTCTCAAGCTGCTCGAAAGTCTTCGGATCCGTCGTGGTCGACCGCATCTCCCGTAGCCGGGCGTACACCCTGCGTAACGCCTCTTCGTTTCGCTGGCTTGTCTGGGAGAGAAGAGTCGTTTGACTCACTACCTGATGTTCCACCTCGTCGCAGACCGCGAGCCGGTGGGCTAACCGTCTCGCGTCGGCTTCAACAGCGGCCTGCATGCGATCGCCTCTCGCACTGCCCTGACGAACGGCTCCGTAGAGCACGCCACGAACACGTGGGCCGACGATTACCGGTGCCGCGACCAGCCCGACGATGCCTTCCGCGAGCACGGGGGTGTCGTACTCGTGAGTAATTTTCCGGGCGCGGCGGTAGTCGTCGATGGAGACGACTCGGGCTTGGCGCCACGCGAGTCCTCCAGCGCCCGCCCCTCGGGCGACGGCCAGATTGGAGAGGCGCCCGGAATGGCCTCCCGAGAAGTTCTTGAGAACGAGGCGTCCGTCAGAGATGTCTCCTGCGAAGGCGAGGTCAACCCCGGAGGTAACTCGAAGCTGGACGACGGCCGACTCCCAAACGTCCGCGGGGGATCGTGTCGCGCCGAGACCTTGCCTCATGCCGCGGTCCTTCTCGTCGCCGGTGTGATCTTTGTCAGCATACACTTGATGTCTTGTTCCAGTACAGCACTTCAACAACGTTCCTGCTGCACCGCCCCGAGGGCACGTTGAGCGTGTCGTCGCCTCGGTAGACGCGGTTGGCATCTGCTGGCGACCGGACGCAGAGGCAATTGCCAGGCGCTACGGCCTAGAAGCGCCCACTTCGGGGGGTGGTGGTCCGACTCATATCAGCAGCAGAGTCTCCGCCACGCGAGGTCGCCGCTCGCGAACTCGAACTGTCCGAACATCGCACGAACCACACCACGACCGGAGGAGGAGCCGATGGCGCACGTGGACACCGGTGGGTCTGATCGCACCGAAAACGTCAAGATTGTGCTCTCGGACGGGACGCCGCTTGCGTGCAACGTGTACCGAGCAGGTGATGAGCCAGCCCCGGTGGTCGTCGGCTTCTATCCTTACCACAAGGACGCCCTCATTGGCTCCATCTGGGAGTACACGCGGCGCCGTTTCGCGGAACACGGGTACTCCACGGTGCTCGTTGACTTCCGTGGGACAGGACGCTCCAGAGGTGAAGTGATCCAGGCCTTCCACAAAGAGGAGGGTGACGACGAGGTCGAGGTAGTCGAATGGCTGAGCACGCAGCCCTGGTGCAACGGAAGGGTGGCCGTGATGGGGGGCTCCTACGGAGCCATCAGTGCGCTGAAGGTGGCCTCTCGCAAGCCGGCAGGTCTGCGAGCCATCGTGCCCATCAACGGGACTCGCAACATATATCCCGAATTTCTCGCGCCTGGCGGGATCCCCAATGCCTTGGGGAGGCACGTGTGGGCAACCTTTATCTTGACGCTGACGGCCTCGCCATCAATCGATCATGAGCCGGCCGATGAGTGGCGTGACGTTTGGGCCCAACACCTAGACACCTTCCGGTCGGCCGACGTACCCCCGGTCAACTGGCTGCAGCATCCCTATCGCGACGAAGCGTGGGATTCGTGTGACATTGATGTATCTGCCATTGAGACGCCCACATTCCTGATCGGCGGATGGGCGGACGTGTTCCCGAACTGTATGGACGACTTTCGTGAGATCCGTGCACCCAAGCTGGCGGTGATGGGCCCATGGGTCCATGGGCTTCCTGACAACGCTGCGATCGAAAACTGGGACTGGCAGGGAGACGTTCTCCGCTGGCTCGACCCGCTCATGAAGGAGGAGGAGACCTCGGAGTTGGTTGTCGAAGACGGGGTCCGGACCTACGTCGGTGGTGCGGGAGTGTGGCGGGCCGATGCGCACTGGCCTCCAGATGGCGCATCGACGACGCAGTTGTTTCTCGGCGATGGGCATTCATTGACGGACGCCACTCCGTCTCGCAAGGGGGTCGATGCTTACGTCGCTGACCCGACGGTCGGTGCCGACGGGCCCCTCATGGATCCGATGGCGCTTGGCATCGGATATCCGTTGTCGCAGGAACGGGATGCATCGAGGTCATTGACCTACCTGGCCGCGCCGGCGTCGAGCGACCTCGACATTGTCGGGCGGGCCGCGATGGATCTCTTCGTCGAATGCGTTGACGGGGGAGACTTCGACTTGACAGCGAAGCTCCATGACGTGAGCCCCGACGGGCGTACAACCTTCATCGCTGCCGGCTATCGTCACGTCAAGCGGGACGGCAGTTCCTCCAGCCTCGAGGATCACGTCACGATCGACTTCAATGACACGTGCTATCGGCTACAGACCGGGCATCGCCTGCAAGTCAGTCTGGCTATGGCTGACTTCCCCTACCTGTTTCCTATGCCCGAGAACAAGAGGATTCTTGTTCATCGCGGACCCGAGCACCACTCAGCCCTGACCATCAAGTCTGTCGAGCCAAGGCAGGACGACCGTCCAGGTTCCCACGTGCCGGGCCCCAGGCTGCCGTGGGTGCACGACGGAGCCGCGTCCTGGGACGTCGCCGTCTCTCCTTTGGAGGAGATGATCACGCACAGGTATGGATTCACGCAGACTCTCCACCTGCCCGGCCGGGCTCGCTACGAGATGGACGTATCTACGGTCTCCCGTGTCAGCCGCCTAGCCCCATCCGACGCTGTTGTGGAGTGCACCGTTAGCGCAACTGTCCACCAATCCGACGGATCGGTCATCACCGTCAGCACGGACAGCACTGCCCAGCGAGGCCACTTTGAGTACCAAACGACGGTAGCCGAGGCAGGTAGAGCTTCCGCCGTCATCACGGGGAGCTCGGGGTCCGGACCCGGCTGTTCTTCGGCGTCGGTCGATTGAGGTGAAGCGGTCAATGCGATGTAGCACCCCAGACTTCATCGGCTTGCGGCGCCGGGGCCCAGCTCGGGCCCTCAGGAGTAGCGCGACAGTGACCACTCAACCACTAGGAGAAGAGAAGACAATGACAACAAGGTTGCAAACGGCGCGCAACGGACGCGCAGCCGTCATCTTGCTAGCGCTCCTCGGCCTTCTGCTCACTGGCCTTTCGGGATGCGGTTCCGAAGATAACGGAAGCGGGGGTGAAAAGGATAAAGGCGCTATTGCCATGAGCTTCGGCGGATCAGATGTGTACATCTGGAACCAGATTCTCGACATCATGCGAAAAGACATCGAGGCCTCCGGCTACGAGTTTCTCACCGACGATCCTCAGTGGGACGTTGCGAAGCAAGCCTCCGACTGGGACACGTGGGCGACCCGGGGTGACGTGAAGGCCATCATGGGTTGGCCCATCGAGGCGAACGCGCTCGGTCCTGTGACCAAGAGGATCAATGACAAGAACATCCCGGTGCTGGGCTACGCCGCGACGTGGGATGGCGTGGACGCCTCGTTCTTGACAGACGCACACAAGGAGGGCGTCGCGATGGGCGACGACGTCGCGAAGTGGATCACTGAGAAGTATGGTGCTGACGCTGCCGTGGATGTCGGGATCTTCCACACCAGTGACGCTCAAATTGGTCGCGACCGGCTTGCAGGCGAAAAGGAGGCCCTCGAAGCGGCGCTGCCGAACGTTCAAATTCACCACGTGAACGGGATTTCCAGAGAGGTCGGGTACGAGGGTGTCAAGCGCGTTCTTACGGCCCACCCCGACACCAAGGTCTGGATCGGTGATAACGAGGCCGTTCTCGGTGCGTACAAGGCACTGAAAGAGGACGGCGTCGCCGCCGACGATCCCGACTACTTCCTCGGGGCACTCGACGTCACCAATGAGTCGCTGGACCTTCTCAAGGTGAAAGACAGCATCCTGCGATCTGCCTATGTCTACCGGCCCGAGGATGTCGCCGAGGTCTGTGTGAAACTGCTGCTGGCTGCTGCGGCGGGCGAGAAGGTGGAGGACCTCTATGCCTCCAACAGCCCGGTCACTGCGGAGACCGCTGACCAATTCTACACCAAGTGACCTGGCGTCGTTTCCGGAGTAAGGACAACCATGTCGACCCCGATCGTCTCGCTCGAGAATGTCAGTGTCACGTTCGGAGCCACCCGCGCACTCGTAGACGAGTCGCTTCACATCTATCCGGGCGAGATCATCGGGTTGCTCGGTCACAACGGTGCTGGTAAGTCAACGCTGGTGAACGTAGCCACTGGGGCGGTGGCTCCCGACCGCGGAGTGATGACCGTCGACGGCCACAATATGCCGCTGCGTGGTCGGCCGAAGGCCCTCGAGGCCGCCGGCATCAAGGTCATCCACCAGGAGCCTTCCTTGGCTACCAACCTTCGCGTGGGGGAGAACATCTGCCTTGCCACGCCCCTCGAGCGCCGGCCGAAGCGGGAGCGTAAGCGTGTCGCGGCAGACGCTCTAGCGAGCGTAGGAGCTGGTTCGATCAGCCTGAAGGCCCCGGTCGGCGACCTCAGCTTCGGCCAACGTCAACTGGTGGACATCGCTCGCGCACACGCCACTGACTTGCGCGTGATCTTCCTAGACGAACCAACTGCAGCGTTGGGGAAGAAGGAGACAACTGCTCTCCACGGGTTGCTGGTCGAGCTTGCCCAGAGCGGTAAGGGAGTTGTCTACGTATCGCATCGACTCAAGGACGTCCTTGAGCTTTGTACCCGCATCGTCATTCTGCGCGAAGGTCGCATCGTGATGGATCAGGAGAACGTCGGCATCACGGCGGCAGCGTTGACAGCTGCCCTGTCACCATCGAGCGCCACGCCAGGCGCGACGCACCGAGCCGGCGAACTGGGAGCCATCGACGATGCCGCGAAGCTGATGGTCAACACCCCGCATCAGACCCTCGGGTTCGAGCCTGGGAAGGTCACTGGACTCTTCGGCATGGCAGGAGATCGACAGTTCGATCTTTTGGAGTCTCTCTACGGCCTGAGTCGTGGTGTTGATGCCACCCTGGGTGACGCCAGGTTCGCCCCGTCTGGTCCGAGGGCGGCCGTTCGGGCCGGGGTGCATTACGTCAGTGCCGACCGGGAACGGGACTCTTTGATCGACGGTATGTCCGCTCGCGACAACCTCCTGCTGCCGTGGTTGAAGCAATTCTCGCGATTCGGTGTGATATCGAACCGGCGTGTTCGCCGTACGTACGACGCTAGCCGGGACGAGTTGAGCATTCGGGGTGCGCGCGATATAGACAACATCAGCTCCTTCAGCGGCGGCAACCGCCAGAAGGTGGTAATCGCACGCTGGATGTTGGTTTCCCGTCCGCGGCTACTCCTGCTCGCGCAACCCACCCAGGGAGTCGACGTGAGCGCCCGACAGGAAATTGCCACAGCGGTGCGCGCCGCTGCGTCCGCCGGCGTCACCGTCGTGGTCGCCTCGGCTGAATCGGACGAGATCGACCTCCTTTGCGATTCAGCGTACGTCTGTCGCTCCGAAGAGTGGCGTCCTGTCCCGCGAGGCGTGCGCGACTTCCAAGAGCAGTTGCTCGCCGCACTTTTGGCGTGAGCGCCAAGAGCTTCGAACCCAGAGGATTAGAAAATGCGCGTAGTTCGCTCCCTTGCAGCAACCAACAGTACGTTCATCGGGCTCGTCATCCTCATCATTGTGTTTGGTTCGCTCAACAGTCGCTTTCTGACTTCAGCGAACGCAGAGAATATTGTTCTCTCAGTCACAGAGTTGGCCATTTTGACGGCTCCGTTGGCGCTCTTGGTCATCTCGGGTTCGGTCGACTTGTCGGTAGGCTCTATCGCTAGCGTCGGCGGCGTGACCATGGGTATGGTCATGAGTGACACTGGGTCATTGACCCTCGGCATTCTCGCAGGTCTGGGCTTCGGAGTTGTGGCCGGGGCTATCAATGGCGGCTTGGTCGCATATGCTGGTCTCAACCCCATCGTCGTAACCCTCGGATTTCTAGCCGTGTGGGGCGGAATCGCGATGTACTTAACAGAAGGTGCGACCCTGTTCGAATTCCCCGGGAGCTTCGAGAGTTTGGGATCCTACCGACTGTTCGGAATCTTCCCCGTCGCTCTTCTTGTTGCGGTGGTTGTCATTGGCGTCAGCTGGTGGATCTTGCACGCCTCGCGGTTCGGCAAGTATCTCTATTCTATCGGCGGAAATGAGCGAGCCGCCTTCCTCATGGGTGTCTCGGTGAAGCGCGTGCGATTGGCCATGTTCGTCGCGGTTGGCCTTACATCCGCTATCGCGGGTATGCTGCTCGCCGTCAAACTAGGGGCGGCCGCACCGCAGGCTGGGCGCGGGGTGGAAATCCAGGCCTTGACGGTCGTCCTTCTCGGAGGTGTTGCTTTTGCAGGTGGAGCGGGCCGCATGACCGGGGTGATCGCCGGACTTCTTTTTGTTGGAGTACTGCAGAACGGGCTCGTCGTTGTGGGTACGTCACAGTTCCTGCAGCAGTTCTTCATTGGAGCGGCTTTGCTTGTTGGCATTGCGATCAACGACTCAATGGGCCGTCTCGTGCGGAGAGGTCCTGCGAGCCCCGGACGGGACCTCGTCGACGTCGTCCACGATGCCGACACTGGCACGGCCCCCGACGGCGATGGGCAACCGGGGCCCGTCTCCCGTTCGGGCGAAGAAGGTCTTAGGAGTGCGGGGCAGCATGACTACGAAGGATCTGGACAATGACCAATGTGATCTCCCTGGTTACACGGACTCCTACAGAGGTTCTGCGTGTGGGCTCGGGACCTGCTGAGGACCAGACAACTCACCTACGAGACGGCAGTTGACCAATCTGAGTGGCCCGATGTAGGCGCACGATTAGTTTCGTGCACGACTGGTTTTGACTCGTGCGCTCGAGGCAACTATCAACCGGGACTTGTCGTCGTTGAGGAAGATGGACGTTAAGCGGCATTCTCAGTGACGACCTTGTTTCGCGGTCCGAGCAGGTCGTTGGGCACTTGGTTGCCGGTGGTGTGGGGCGCGGTGACAGCGGCATGGTCATGATCGGCAATTCGGCAAAGGGGCGCCGATGACCGCTGGCGGTCCACCTTCGATTCACGCGAGCCAGTCCAGTCAGAGCTCGCGTGCAATAGTTTTCCTCGCCACCCTTCCGCCAGGTCCCCCAGCTTAACTTCGGAAGTCATGACGACAAACAATGAGGAGCATCTGCGATGAGTGAAATGAGAACTGGGACGATGGCAGGCCGTAGCCAGGATTGGTTGGGAAAGACGGTGGTTGTGACAGGAGGCTCGTCCGGCATTGGCGCTCAGGTCGTCCGTCAGTTCGCGGAAAGGGGCGCGACGGTCTTCAACCTCGACCGTGACTTGCGGCACCCATCAGACGATCTGAACAACTCGGGATCATCGATTGTGCAGATCGCAACGGACGTCTCGGACCCGGAATCCGTTTTGAAAGCGCTGGAGCACGTCCGCAGCGCCGCGGGCATCCCTGACGTGCTGGTCAACGCTGCAGGGATCTATCCGTCCCACACTCTCGTGACGATGGAGGATGAGAATTGGTCGGACGTGCTGAACGTCAACCTGCGGGGGCCGTTCCTCACGATGCGGTGGCTGGCCAGGGCTGTATCTGGCGACCATGCTGTCGACCGATCGAACTTGAACCGTCGGGTGATCAACATATCGTCCGGGGCGGCCCGCACGGGCCGCGCCGGGGCTGGCCACTACTGTGCGTCGAAGGCCGGTCTGGAGATGTTGACGAAGGTCGCGGCGCTGGAGTTCGCAGACCTCGGGATCGCTGTCAACGGCGTGGCGCCAGGATTAATTGCGACGCCTGGGACCGCTGACCTCTCCCCGGACTTCTGCGAGATACTTGTGCAAGGCCAACCGGTTCATCGCTTCGGCGAATCGGACGAGGTCGCGCGAGCCACCCTCTTCTTGGCGGACCCGGCCACGACGTTCATCACAGGGACGGTAATTGACGTCGACGGCGGTTTCATGGCCGGACGCCCACTTCCGGTGGCATAGCGGCTCTTCACAATCCAGGGTGTAGTCGTGGCCTGAACCCGCCAGCCTCGAGCAGGCTCCTGGCGATGTAGTTGGTCAGACTGCGGAACCGAGTGCTGAGCCGCGGAGGTGTTCGAGCCTGCCGTTGATTGCCTCGGTCGGCGCCGGTGTGCAGGATCCGCGGCGACTTGTAGAGCGGGTCGTCCTTGGACCCGCGGTGACCGTGGATCGCGAGTTGCACGCGGCGTCGGCAGTTGTCGAGGGCGTCGCCGGCGAGGTGAGGTCGGCCCGGGGCGCGGTGCCAGCGTTTCGGCTGGTCCGTTTCCCCGGGCCGCCTCCCGAACCGGACGTGCGACTTTCACCGCATCCGGCTCTGCACGAGGTCGTGCCGATAGTCGGGCAGGTGCGGGCTCGGCTCACGGTGTCGCGATGTTGCCCCGGTAGCGGTAACGGGTGACCGCCACCGCTGCGGGGTCGAGCAGGACGACCCCTGCGTGTTGGGCCACCACCCCTGGACGGAGTAGCGGCGACGCAGGGCCTTCCAGCCGGTCTTGCGGCGCTTGTTGCGGAGCCAGCCGACGGCCCGCGACCACGTGTAGTGGCGTAGGTCGCCGAAGGCCCGCTTGGGCACCCCGTGCTGGAAGTACCGGGTCCAGCCCCGTAACAGCATGTTCAGTTGCCGCAGCAACTCGCTGAGGGGCTGGTTCGTGCCTTGCTGGGTGATCGCCTTGACCTTCCGACGCACAGCAGCCACCGACTTGCGGGCCGGGAAGGTATAGACGAACGACTTCGACGTGCCCGGCTCGCGGTGCCTCTGGATGCGGAAGTCGTCGGCGCAACGGACCAGCCGGTAGACCGGGCTGACCGTGTCGGCGGCGCCGTGAACGATCGACCCGGGTCGCGCTGGTGGATTCCCAGACCCGGGCGGGGAGAGAATCCCGCCTTGTGGTGTCCCGGTGTCGGTGTGCCTCAAGACCTGGTCCTCGCTGAGGGCTCCGGCCTTGAGGAACGCCTTGACCAGAGCCAAGACTCGCTTGTCTCCGACGCGACGTCGCACCCTGCCCATCAGGGCGGTGTGGTCGATCTCGTCGAAGCAGGCCTCGATGTCGGCCTCGAAGATCGGCCCCAACACCAGCACCAGGCTCGCCTGGATGACCCGGTCAGCAACGGTGGGGATCCCGAGCGTCCGGAACTTGCCCGGCGACTTGGGGATCTTGCGCTGCTTGACCGGCGAAGGAGAGAACTGTCCCGACTTCACCGACCATCGAAGGTCGGCTAGGAAGTCCGCTCGGCCGTCCCGGGCCTCGATCGTACGGACGGTGAGTCCGTCGATCCCGGCCGAGCGTGCCCCGGTGTTACCGGCAACCTGCTCCCACGCAACGCGTAGGAAGGCGGGGTCCACCACGAGGTTGAACAAGTCATCGAACCGGGCCGTGGGGTCCCCGTTCGACCATCGGTGCAACTTGGTCTGCATCCCCAGTACCCATTCCCGCGCCTCAACGAGGCTCGGCCACGGCGCGTCGATATTCACCGGTGGCCTCCTGGCATTGCACGACCTGCCCATCTGCGACATCGATGTGGGCAGTTGCGATCTCGCTGCCGCCCTTCGCCATGTAGACGGCTTTCCTGTCCTCGGACTACTACGGCGGCTCTGCCCCCTGCAGGACCCATCGGGCGACGGTGGCCCTGCCCACCGGTCCGCGGGCTGCGGATCGGGTAGGGCGGACCCAGCAGGGTTCCCATGTTCACTGTGTGACGGTCGGCGGGGTCGGTGCCCAGCTCTGCTCCGGCAGCATCGCTACGAGTACGCCGCAGGCCTTCCTCGTAGCCTTCCGAACCGGCGTCAATAGCCGTCTCGGGAGTCGCCTCCTCACCCGTGTAGTCGGCGTGCACTGCGTCCCGGCCCAGATCCGCCAGATTGGAGCCGGTTCCGCGATTACGGAGGTTCATCCACTGGTTCACTCTCGTGACACCTTCCCGTCGTTCGCCGGACCCGACCCGATCTGGCAGTACTGGACGTCCCGGCTTGTCAGGGCTGCTTCCCACCCTCACCAGCACCTCCTGGATCAGGCTGCCCTCAACTTCACCCGGCCGCTGCGACGACCAGGCGATGGAGATCTCTCACCCCCATCCGTACACACAGCGCCTCATGGCGCACCCGCACCACGTGAAAGGGATCCATCACCGCGACCGCGTCGGGCAACTCCTCGGTGGTAGCGGTCTTGAACCCGGTGAACCCGTCCATCACCACGACCTCGATACCGTCGCGCCACGCCTGCGGGCGTTCGGTCGGCCAGATCTTGAACACCTGCTTGGAGCGGCCCTCGACCATGTCGAGCAACCAGGCGGGTCCGGTGGCGTCACGGATCGGGGTGAGGTCGATGATCGCGGTGACGTACTTGTCACCGCGCCGAGTGTGGCTCCAGGCGTGCTCGTCGACCCCGATCGCGGTGTTCCACGCGGCCGCGAGTCGTTCAGCGACGCGGGCCACGGTCAGGTGACCGACCACGATCCCTTCCAGCGCCTACCGCAGTCCACGACGCGAGAGCTTGGCCCGAGGCTCAGCCGCCAGACTGTGTCTTGGCGCCACACATGCCCGCAGCCGGTGCAGCGGTAGCGACGCACCGCGACCTCCAGGACCGTGGGTCGCCACCCGAGGGGCTCATGCGCGAGCCGGCGGATGACCGTGTCCCGAGGAGCGCCCTCACAGCCGCAACGACGACACCACTCATCCGGGGTGAGGACCCTACAGGCGAGCACGGCCCGATCGGGCTCGAGGCGCTGACCGGTCACGACGAGATCGAGCTCATCGAGTCGGCAGAACGTGGTCAGGTCCGGACGAGCGCAGCCCGCCCGACAGGTAGCGTCAGACACGTCGAGGTCTTCCAGATGTCAGGCGTGGGAACCTTCATCCTCACGGAGACCTCGACCCCTATCCAGACACCGACGCGCCGACGCTCCAGCCGCCCGGACTACACCCTGACGCGAAGATTCACCGACGGCGAGGATGCAGCCGTGAGGGCTGCGAGGCTTCGTCGAGCGTGACGCGATAGCCCATCGCTTCAAGCTGACCGATGGCCGGCTGCCTGGCTCGCTCTGGTCGAAGTCGGGTGTAGTAGTCGGCTCCGGGATCGCCGTAGAGGGTGCCAGTGGTTCCGATGTGCCAGATCGCGACGAGAAGCGCGTGCTGGACGGCGACGTTGGCCTTCTGGGGTCCGCGGCGGGTTGCGGTCCGCCTGTATTTGGCGTTGAGGTAGGTGCCCGGTGTTCGGGCGATCGACATCGCTGACGCCCCGAGCACACCCTGAAGGTAGGGGTTGCCTGGACGGGTCCGGCTGGACTTCACCCGGCCCGCAGACTCGTTGTGCCCGGGGTCGTCCCGGCCCAGGAGGCGAGGTGCTCCGCGGTTGGGAAGCGGCACATGTCGGCGCCGGTCTCGGCCACGACGACGTCGGCTGTGCGGGTGCTGATCCCGAGGATGGTGCAGATCAGGTCGTGGAAGCCACGAAAGGGCTCCTTCATCGCCTCGATCCGTTCAGTCAGCTGATCGATCACCGCGGTGTGCTGATCGATCAGGTCGAGGTGGACTCGGGCGAGGAACGCGTGGTGATCGTTGAACCGGCCGACCAGTGCTTCGCTGAGCTGCGGGATCTTGACCCGCACCCGGCGCCGGGCCAGGTCAGTCATCCGAGCCGCGTCACGCTCACCAACGATCAGTGCCTCGATCATCGCTCGTCCTGAGACCCCGACGATGTCGGTGGCGACCGAGGAGAGCTTGATCCCAGCGTCCTCGCGCAGTTTCTCCAGCCGCTGGATCCCCCGGGAGCATTCCCGGGTGGGTCCGGGTCCGGGTCAGGTCACGCAGCTGCCGGACCGGCTCGGGCGGCACGAACGAGCCGCGCACCAACCCGTGCCCCGAGCTGGGCCAGCCAGGTGGCGTCAGCGACGTCGGTCCTGCGGCCGGGCAGGTTCTTCACGTGCCGGGCGTTGACCAAAACCACCTCGGCCCGGGGAGGTCTTCGAGCAGGTAGTAGAACCACTTCCAGTAGTCGCCGGTCGCTTCCATCACCACGCACGTGACCTGCTCGGCGGCCAAGTACTCCCGCAGCGCCAGGATCTGCGACGTCATCGATGACCACGTCGTGACTGTCTCGTCTGCTTTGCGTCGACCGGCCCCTGCGACTCGGACGCAGACCTTGGCATCCTTCTTTCAGATGTCCAGCCCGGCACACCGGTCGTGTATCACTTCCATCCCCGTCGCTCCTCCCCATCTATTCGGAACCCTTCGAAGGGTCCGTCGCGGGAGGACGCCGAGCGCGGGTGCCGTTACTCAGGCAGGGCATCCTTGCTGATGACCCAGAACTTCTTGTGGAACGGACCCTTCGAGGTCCACGTCACGTGGACGCCGGACGGGATGGCGATCAGGTCGCCGGCTCGGAAGTCAAACTCCTCACCCGTTTCGTCGTTTCGGAGGTGCGCCTCGCCTTCGAGCATCAGGATCGTCTCGTCACCGCGGACGCCCGTGTAGGGAGTCGTCAGGCCGCCGTCGACCTCGCACCCAGGAAGGCCGATACCCGTACGCCAAAGGCCCGACATCAAGGTGCCCGTCGTGCCCTCCGCGAAGAAGACGACATACTCGCCCTTGGTAAGGTCCCCTTCAACGGGCTCCGTGAAGTCATTCTGCGTCCATACCGCAGGGTTGTCACT
The DNA here is from genome assembly GCF_039543845.1 of Nocardioides endophyticus. Taxonomy (NCBI): domain Bacteria; kingdom Bacillati; phylum Actinomycetota; class Actinomycetes; order Propionibacteriales; family Nocardioidaceae; genus Nocardioides; species Nocardioides endophyticus. The sequence goes on from NZ_BAABKN010000019.1 coordinate 84,279, forward strand.
GATGTTGGCGATGGTCACGTCATCATGGTGCACGCCTGTCGACTGACTTCCGTCCCAGGTCGTCCAGAACTTCTTGAAGTATGGAGCCTGGCATTCCCACTCCACCCGCAGTCCCTTGGGCTGGTACACGATCGAGCCCGGTCCAACTGTGTGCTGCCTGCCACTTTCCACAACTGTCAAGATGGCCGAGCCGTCGAGCACTACAGCACACTCGTCTCCCAGCGGCGACGACCACACGAACTTACCGGAGCCGTCTGCGTTCGCTCCCGGCGCTCCCGCGTGGTGGCGCCAGAGACCGGCTGTCAGGGTGCCGCTCGTTCCCTCCGGCCGGAAGAGGGCGACCTCCCCATGAGTTTGAGTTGCCTGAGCAGGCTCATCCCACTGGAACGGCTGCCATTCATTCTTGCTCGGATCCACGGTTCCCTGAAACAGGCGACCCGCGCTAACGGTGGCTGTCATGTGATTCCTCCTTGCACCTCAGCGGCCGCGCCGATGTGCGTCGTATGTTGTGCTTGTCGAGGCAAGCGATGACTCGAGACTCCCAAGCTAGACAGCTGCGCGCCGTGCGTCACTGTCCTGGGGAGCCAAGAGATTGCGAGTGTTTTGGCGCGGTGACGAGTCCTTGAGGAGAGTCCAGGGGAGTGGTGGGGTTTGAGGTCCGGCGGGTCGGCGTGAAGTAGGCGGCCATCGTCGGGATCTTCGGTGTGAAACGACCAAGTCACCCACTGAAGGAGAACCACCGATGGCCTTGTCCAAAGTCTGCCTTGTCCGAGTTGCTCGAGGCATCCGAGCGGATCGGCGCCGCACCGTATGAACGCACTGATTCCCGTGTCACCGAACGCAGTGGTTACTGCTCGAGGTCGTTGTCGACCAAGGCCGGCGACGTCGAGCTGCGGATTCCCAAGCTCAGCAAGGGCTCGTTCCTCCCGGTCATCCTCGAGCCCCGGCGGCGGATCGGCCAGGCGCTGTACGCGGGGGTGATGGAGGCCGGCCTACGTTCATGGCGTCTCGACTCGCGCCGTGGACGAACTGGTCGAAGCGATGGGCGTCGAGGCTGGGATCAGCAAGTCCGGGGTCTCGCGGATCTGCGCCGGCCTCGACGAGACCGTCGGTGCGCTCCGGACCCTGGACCTCGACCACACCGAGTTTCCCTACGTCTACCTCGATGCGACGTACCTCAACGTCCGTAACACCACCTCCCAGGTGGTCTCGATGGCCGTGGTGGTCGCAACCGGGATCGCCGCGGACAGTTCCTGGGAGGTCCTCGGGCTGGACGTCTGCGACAGCGAGGACGAGACGTTCTGGCGCGGGCTCCTGACCAACCTCAAGCCACGCGGCGTGCACGGCGTCAAGCTCGTGATCAGCGACCACCACTCGGGTCTGAAGTGGTCCTTCCAAAGTGCCGGGCACCAGCGATGGCGGGTCCACTTCGCCGCAACCTGCTCGCCCACGTGCCGAAGTCCCACGCCGACATGGTCGCCGACGTCTTCCGCACGATCTTCGCCCAACCCGACGCCCAAGCCCCGCCGCCGTCATCCGGCTCGTCGGCGCGGTCCCGGCCGATATGCACGACGAGTGGCAAGCCGGTGATCGTCGCTACCTCTCCGAAGGATCCATGGCTCCGCTCTACCCCGACAGCGATACTGGAGACATCGCCGCCATCAACAGCGGCGAGTAGGCACCGAGGATCACCTCAAAGCCCACCACCCCGCGGGACTCTGCCAGTCCTCGCGTTTAGGACTGAAGCTGGGCGGGCTAGCTCGGTTTGAGCGACCCTCAAGGATCGCGTGGTAGGAGAACACATGGATGAGGCGGCGGTCACGGCGCAACGGATGCTGCTTGGCGAGAAGATGGCCGATGAGTTTCCTAAGCTGGCTCACAAGCTGCAGTCCTCGATGCTTGAGCAGATCCCGGAACTCGCCGTGGACTCTGTGGTGGTCGAGATGCTGGGGACCAGCATCCGTAGCAACCTCGAGACGATCGCCCAGGTTCTGCGGAATGTGGTCGACGTGGAGTCCGTGGTGGCGCCGATTGGCGCACGAGAATACGCAGAGCGGTTAGCCCAGCGCGGCGTGTCGCTCATCGCGCTGCTGCGGGCCTACCGCCTCGGGCAGCGAATCCTCATGGACTGGAGCTTCTCAAAACTCGACGAAACGGTGGATCCCGACGTTGCGTTAGCCTCTTACCACGCGTTCTCCGGCCTGATCTATCGCTATGTCGACTCGATATCCGAACAGGTCGTTGCCGAGTATCAGCGCGAACACGAGAGATGGATCGCTCACCGAAGCAACGTCGTTGCCGAGATCCTCGATCAGTTACTTGCTGGCCACCCGGTGGACGTGGACAAGGCCGAAGTGGTTCTCGATCATGGCCTCCGCCAGACGCACCTCGGGGTTCTGGTATGGACCGACGCTCCCACCCCTGAGGTACTTGATCCCGCGCGGCTGGAGCGAGCCGTTGCCAGACTGAATCGCTCGATGAACGGTTCCGGTGCGGTGCTTTTTTGGCCCAAAGACCGAGTTACCGGCTGGGCCTGGTTGGTGGTCGATAGCGACGAAGAGCTTCCTGACCTGGCCCAGTTTGATACCGCCTTGATGGAGACCGAGCCGCACGTGCGCGTTGCTCTGGGGACCCCTGCAGTTGGGCTGGAAGGCTTCCGTGCGACTCACCTGGAAGCTCGCCGCGCTCAGCAGGTAGCGCTCGTGGCCGGGGGCCGAGCGCCGCGGATCGTTTCCTATGGCGATTCGGGCGTGCGATTCACGTCGCTGCTGGTGGACGACCTCGAAGCGGCGAGGCGGTTCGTCGGCGGCGCCCTCGGTGGCCTTGCTGAAGACACGGTATCTGCTGAACGTCTTCGACAAACGGCGCTGGTATTCCTGGAAATGAAGGGAAGTCACACGACGACCGCCCAGCGTCTTCATCTGCACAAGAACTCGGTCAAGTATCGCCTGAAGCGCGCAGCCGAGAAGCGCGGCAGGCCGGTGGACGAGGAGCGGCTTGACCTCGAGCTCGCGCTGATCGCCTGTCGGTGGCTGGGCCCGGCGGTCTTGAGTGACCCAGCTGACTCGTAGACGTGACGGAGGCTGTTCGTCAGCACCTCTCGGTCGCGTAGGCGTGGCCGGCAGGAGCGGTCGTTGCGATGTCTGTTCAGAACCTGAACACCACTGATGCCTGCTCCAAGGAACAGCCGGGACTGGCTCAATGATCAAAGTGAGAAACATGCCGGCATCCAGTCCGTACACGAGCCCGGAGCAACAGGCGGACCTCGAACGCCTCGGCGCCCGCCTACGCGAACGCCGGAAAGCCCTCGGTGTCACCGTAGTCGCCTGTGCCGAAGCCGCTGGCGTGTCGCGCGTGACCCTGCACAGGATCGAGGCCGGCAACCCCTCGGTCACGATCGGCGCCTACAGCAACGTCGCAGCCGCACTCGGGCTCCACCTCGTTGTCCCGATCCTCGACGATCCAGCAGCGGAGCCGGAGACGATCACGGTCGGCGACTACCCAGGCCTACGCACGCTGGCCTGGCAGACCGACGCCGGCACCACCATCACCGAGACAGAGGCACTCAACCTCTACGAACGCGGCTGGCGACACCTCGACCAGGAAGCCCTCACCGATCACGAGAAGGCGTTCATCCAGCACCTAGCGCTTCCGGAGCACGGGTTGGGGTGACAGGTCGACGTCTCTGGCTGCTTGACCGGTCGGTCAGGCAGCAGTCTGTCGGATACGGCGCTTGAGTTGCTTCTTGACCTGCAGGGGTGTGCGGCCGGCCATGTAGTCGCCGTTGTTCGGGCGGTCGTTGTTGTAGTCCACGGCCCAGGCCTGCAATGCCTTGTCGAGAAGTGCGAGGTCCTCGACGCGGCCGCGGTGGAAGTGCGCGCGGTAGAACTCCTGGAGAACGGTGCCGTGGAACCGTTCACAGACCGAGTTGTAGTTCGGCGACCTCGGCGGGATCCGATAGTGGTGCAGCCCCAGCTCGCTCACGCGGGTCTTGAACGCCTTGCCGACGAACTCTGGGCCGTTGTCGGTCAGGACCCCCTCGAGAGTGATGCCGTGCTTGCGGAGCGTCTTCTTCAGCTGGTCCAGGAGCAGCGCCGCCACCGCCGCGGTCTTGTCGCCCACGACGAGTTGGACGACCGCGACACGGGTCGCGATGTCGACCGCGGTCAGCTGCCACACCGCACCGACACCCTGGAGACGCCCGACGTAGCTGGAGACGCCCGACGTAGAAGGCGTCCAGGGCCACGACCTGGCCCGGATGGCTGGCGTACTGGCAGAACCCGAACGGGCCCTCGAGGGCGGCCTCGGTGAGCTGACCGGTCTCGGTCGCAGTCAGGCTGGCCAACGCGATGACACGCTGCCTGGCGGTGCCCAGGTTGTGACGCCGCAAGACCGTCGCGACACCGGACGCCGAGCGGTTCACCCTCGCTTCTTGAGGTGTCGCAGCAACGACTTCGGACCCAACGTCGGCCTGGCGATCGCCTCGGACAGAATGACCGCGACCTCCTCGGAGGTCATCGCGTTCGGCTGGTGGGGCCTGCATCGATCACGCGGCAGCAGTGCCGAGAGGCCGTACTGCTCGGCCTTCTTGATCCACTCGTAGTAGGTCTTACGCGAGACGCCGAAGACCCGACAGGCCTCGCTCACGTTCCCGATCTTCGCGGCGTACTCGATCAACCGAACACGCCTGTCGTACACAATGTCCTCGTGGGTCACGGAATGACTCCTCGTTCTCTAGATCTTCAGCAATCCAGAGACTGTCTTCCGTGGCCCACCCCTACGCGCAGGCTCACCGGGTGTCACCCCAACCCGTAATCCCTAAGGCCTAGGTGATGCCGAGCGTGTCGTCGTGTCGCAGCTTGCGCTCGAGGGCATCGCCTCGGCCGCCCCCTTATCAATTCCTTGGAGGCGTCAGCGGCGCGGAGTTCCTCGGCGGGGCGGCCGGGGACGGTTGGCTTCCTGCCGGTCACGAGCCGCATCCTGCGACGGGATCCGCCCCGCGATGCCTTCGCCGGCGTCGATCGGGATCTTGAGGCGGGACACGATCCGGTAGCGCAGGTCGCGGGCCGGGCCTGTACGTGGGCCTGCTGCAGCATCGCGGCGGTGGCCGGCCAGTCGCCCTGCTCGAGCAGACGAGGGTCGCGCTTGCGAGCCATGGGAGCCCACCGCTCGGCGGGAGTCTTCTCGGCCGCGGCAACGAGCCGGGCGCGAACCTCGCTGCTCTTGTGGAGCTCGTACAGCGCCGCCTTTCACGGGTCGGCATCCCAGGTCTTGACGGCGTCGCGCAGGTCGCGACGTTCCGCGGCGTGGGCCGAGCCTTCGCCTGGCTTCCGTTCATGCGGCTGGCGTGGGCGCTGCGGGGTGTCGTCGGGGTGATCTGCATCGTGCAGTCGATCGCTGAGGACCGACACTCCGGGGATTCTGGGCGGCGCAGCGATCGCCCTGACCTACCTGGTGCCGGCGGCCACCCGGCGGATCGAGGCCCACTCGGCGGCCGCGGCCGACCAGATGTGGTCTCCCTCGGCCTGGGCTCCGTGTTGGCCGGCCTGCTCCGGTTTCAGGGTCATCCCATGCGGCTGCAGCGGTTGCAGCGGCTGGAGACTGCCGTCGAGCAGCAGCCGCGACCGCGGCTGCACTTGGTGCACGGCTGAGGAGCGGCTGGACGTCCTGGCCATCAACGAGCTGGGACGGGCGCTCTACGCCCCGATCTTCGACCAGCCGGGTCGGCCGACCAACCTCGCGCGGTTCGCCTTCCTCGACGACCGCGCGTCACGTGGTGATCGGATTCCTGTCATGCCGTGGCGTCTTGGCGCTCCCGAGCAAAGTGCGAGCAGTCAATGACCGGAGGCGCGATCACCGGACTCCTGAGCTGGGGACAGTGCCTCGCACAGCTCGAAGATCATCGTGCGCCGGTCCAGGGACGGCGGTGGCATGTCGAGCGAGCAACTCGCTCCTCCGAAAGAGCAGCCACCAACAATGCGCGCCACAAGCCGTCCGTGGGATCGTCAAGGGCGAGGCGCAGCGTGGTCTCGTCGTGGTCCGCCGCCCGCGCCAGCTGGCGACCCACGTTGATCACCAACGACTCAAGCGCCAACAAGGCCACCTCGTCCTGGAGGAGGGCCTGGCCAGGCAGGGGAATCGACGCGGCGGCCTCCATCGCCAGGCGGCGCAGCCGCTCGGGAGGCAGCCCCACGACCACCGGCGAGACGGCGCCGTACGGCAAGAACGGCCGGCACGAGCGGGCTTGGGCCGACCGACCACGTGCCGTCATCCGTCGGGCCTGCCACGCACATCTCATGAATGCTCTCCTCGTTCGTCGCTGTGACGGGCAACACTGTCTCGACGGCGCCACTCAGGCGTCCGCGAAGATACTGAGATCACCTACGTACGTGACCGTGGTCACGAAGGGAGCGGCTGGTTGCGTCGGCCTGACGCCTGAGCGCGATGCGCCGGGAGCGCCTACGCTCGACCGAGACAGGGAGGGGGTTCCGATGCCGCGAGGCAGGAGAGGGGTGACCGGCAGCGTTCCCGCCGAGGTCACCGCCCTAATCGGGCGCAAGGCCGAAGCGGCCGACGTGAAGCAGATGCTCGCGCGGGCGCGGGTCGTGACCCTGACCGGCCCGGGAGGCGTGGGCAAGACCCGGTTGGCGCTGCGGTTGGCGCACTCAGTCCGATCCGCGTTCGCGGATGGTATCTGGATGGTTCCCGTGGCCGAGCTGGAGCAAGCCGACCTGCTGGCCGCGACCGTGCTCGCCCGTCTCGAACTGGACGGACTGACCGGGACGCGCGTCGAGGACCTCGCTGGCGCGATCGGCGACCAGCAACTTCTGCTCGTGCTGGACAACTGCGAGCACCTCACGGACGCCGTGGCAGCCCTGGTGACCCATCTGCTCGCGTCGTGCCCCGAACTGCGGGTGCTCACGACCAGCCGCGAGGCCTTGCGGGTCGCCGGCGAGGCTTTGTACGTCGTACCGCCCCTCGCGCTGCCCGGCCCCGGAGCACTGAAGCCGGGAGAGGCTCAGCGTTTCGACTCTGTGGCGCTCTTCGTGGAACGCGCGCGAGCGATCGATCCGCACTTCGAGTTGGGCCCTGATGGCGAGCGGATGGTCGCCGACCTGTGCCAGCGGCTCGATGGTCTGCCGCTGGCGATCGAGCTGGCGGCGTCCAGCACGCGCTGGCTGTCGCTCGACTCGCTCGTCGAGCGCGCTGGGGACCCGCTGGACGGCCCGCCGTCGGGCCTGCGGTCGGCGCCCGACCGGCACCAGTCGCTGCGGGCCAGTCTCGGCTACAGCTACGACCTCTGCTCGCCGGCGGCCCGGACGTTGTGGGCGCGGTTCTCCGTCTTCCGCGGCGGCGCCGATCTCGAGGCCGTCGAGGCAGTCTGCCTGACGGCCGGGCCCGACGGTGTCTCCGACGCCATCCGTCCCGACCCGCTGCGGGGCTCGGTGCCGTCGGCGCTCTTCGAGTTGGTCGACAAGTCAGTCGTCACGCGTGAGGGGGACCACTACCGAATGCTCGAGACGATCCGGCAGTTCGGGGCCGCGCACCTGGCGGGGGACCCCGCGGACCAGGCGGCCGTGAATCTCGCACACCTGCGGTTCTTCGCCCTGCGCGCCGAGCGGTTGAGTGAGGGGTGGTTCGGGCCCGACCAGCAGGCCCTGCTCACGCAGAGTCACGCGGACCACGCCAACTTCCGTGCGGCCCTCGAGCTCTCCTTGGAGGCGCCCCGATGGGCGGCGCTCGGGGTGCGGGTCGCGCGCGAGCTTTGGGCCTTCTGGATCGGTACGGGGTCGCCCGCCGAGGGCCGGCACTGGCTCGGTCGCCTGCTCGCTCTCGACGGCCTCGCCGCGGACGAGCGAGCGCGCGCCCTGTGCGTCAGCGGCTTCCTCGCAGCCGTCGACGGTGACGTCGCGGCCGCCCGCGCTCACCTCGACGAGTGCCTGGTGGTCGCGGCCCAGGTCGGGGACCACGCCACGACCGCGCACGCGATCAGCACCCTGGGGGTCGCTGCGCTCTTCGACGGGCAGCTGGAGGACGCGGTGGAGAAGCTGACGCGCGGGACGCTTCTCGAACGCCAGATCGGCGAGAACGCGCCGTACCTCGTCGACAGCCTGATCAACCTCGGCCTCGCACTGTCGGCGGCGGACCGCCTACCCGAGGCCCGGCTTGTTCTGGAGGAGGCGCGGACGTTGTGCGAGGCGAGCCGCGAGCAGCTGCTGTTGTCGTGGACGCTGATCTTCCTGGGGCTCACCCACCTGCGCGAGGGGCGACTGCCCGAAGCCGTCTCCCTGGCCCGGGACGGCCTGTCCCTCAAGCGCTCGGTCGGCAACAACCAAGGTGTCACCTGGGCCGTGGAGATCCTGGCCTCGGCGGCGGTCCGCGCCGGTGACGGCACCCGAGCCGCCACCCTGCTCGGCTACTGCGACGCGCGAGCCACCGACTTCGGGCCGCCCTTCCACGGCTTCCCGGGCATGGTCACGTGGCACGACGAGGCCGTCGCCCGAGCCCGCGAGGCGATCGGCGCAACGGCCTTCGCGGAGGCCGCCAGGCGGGGGGCCAAGTTCTCGCTCGACGAGCTGATCTCGCTCGCGCTGGACGAAGCCCCCGCGGTGTCGGGCACGGCCGACGGTGCGCCGAAGCAACTGCCGCTCACCGCCCGCGAGCACGAGATCTCCACCCTCGTCGCGCGCGGTGACACCAACAGGGAGATCGCCGCGCAGCTGGTCATCTCGCCCCGCACGGTCGACACCCATGTGCAGAACGTCCTGACCAAGCTGGGGTTCACGTCGCGCAGCCAGATCGCCGCCCTCTTCGCCTCGGACCGGAAGGGTCTCGCCCGGTCCCAGTGGTAGGCGTCAGGCGTCGGCCCAGGCCACGCTGAGGTACTGCGTCTCGGTGAACTCCTCCAGGCCGATCCGCGCGCCCTCTCGGCCGACGCCGCTCTGCTTCATGCCCCCGAAGGGCGCTGACGGGTCCGAGACCAGTCCTCGGTTGATGCCGACCATGCCGGCCTCCAGGGACTCTCCGATACGCAGCGCGCGCTGCAGGTCGCCGGCGTACACGTAGGCCGCGAGGCCCATCTCGGTGTCGTTGGCCGCCGCGACGACCTCGGCGTCGGTGGTCCAGGTGACGATAGGTGCCACCGGGCCGAAGATCTCGGTCCGCACGATCTCGGCGTCGGCCGACACGTCGCGCAGCACCGTCGGTGCGAACCAGAAGCCGTCGCCCTCGGGCGCCGGTGCCTGGTGCGTGATCCGTGCGCCGGCGGCGAGGGCGCCCGCGAGCAGGGCCTCGGTGTCCGTGACGGCGCGGGCGTTGATCAGCGGGCCGATGTCGCAACCGTCGGTCGCGGGTCCGACGCGCAGCTTCTCCACGGCCGCCCCCAGGCGCTCGGTGAACTCGTCGGCGACATCGGCGTGGACGTAGAAGCGGTTGGCGGCGGTGCAGGCCTGGCCGCCGCCACGGAACTTGGCGATCATCGCGCCGGCGACGGCCGCCTCGAGGTCGGCGTCCTCGGTGACGATGAAGGGGGCGTTCCCGCCCAGCTCCATCGAGGCGTTCAGGACGCGGTCGGCCGCCTGGCGGAGCAGGACCTGGCCGATCTCGGTCGATCCGGTGAACGAGATCTTGCGGACGCGCGGGTCCGTCATCCAGGTGCCGACGATGCTGGAGGCCGATCGCGACGGCACGATGTTGACGACGCCGGCGGGCAGCCCTGCCTCGACCAGCAACCGTCCGAGCGCGAGGGCGGTCAGCGGCGTCTCTGAGGCGGGCTTCAGCACGACGGTGCAGCCGGCGGCGAGTGCGGGGGCGATCTTGCGTGCCGCCATCGCGGCGGGGAAGTTCCACGGCGTCACCAGGGCGGCCACGCCGACCGGATGGTGGGTCACCAGGGTGCGGGTGCCTCCGGCGGGGCTCGGTCCGTAGTCGCCGCCGGTGCGGACGGCCTCCTCGGCGAACCACCGGAAGAAGTCGGCCGAGTAGGTCACTTCGCCCGTCGCGTCGCTCAGGGACTTGCCGTTCTCGGACGCGATGAGCGCGGCCAGCTCGTCGCGGTCGCGGATCATCAGCTCGTAGGTACGCCGTAGCAGCTCGGCGCGCTCGCGCGGGGCCACCCGGCGCCACTCGACCAGCGCACGCTCCGCGGCGTCGACGGCCAGGGTCGCCTCGGCTGGCGTCCCGTGGGAGACCGACGCGATGACCGCGCCGGTCGCCGGGTCGGTGACGTCGAACTCGCCGCCGGTGCCAGGGCCCCAGGCGCCGTCGATGAAGATGTCATGCATGGTGAACTCCTCGAGTCAGGTCGGTCTCAGCGCGCGATCTCGTCGTGCACTCGGCGGGTCTGCTTCCACTTCATGTGGACCAGCCGCACACTGATGCGCCAGCCGGCCTCGGTGCGCACCAGGGTGTCCTCGTAGCTGCCGCCCCCGGAGACCCGCACCAGCTCGCCCGGGGTGTCGCTGCGGCGTCCGGTCTCGACGAGATAGTCGGAGTACGCCGTCGCCGTGTCGCCGTCGAGCCGGATCACGACGTTGACGACCGGATGCTGGGCGAACAGCCACGCAGGGTCGGGCGCGGAGAGTCGACCGCTCATCTCGGCCGGGGTCTCGAGCCTCCCGCCCATCGGGCGGAAGTCGATGACGGCGTCGGCGGTGAAGACCTCGTCCCACGCCTCCCACCGGCGCTCGTCGAGCCCGTAGGCGTAGGTGTTGATCGCGGCCTGGATGCCGAGGTGGTCGGCGACCGTGCGCAGGTCGGTCACGGATCCTCAGGCTGCCTGGGTGGTGGTGGGGAGGAAGATCGCGAGCGGCTCGAACATCTCGCCCGCCTCGTAGACGTCGTTGAACAGACCGGTTCCCTCAGGGGTCAGGGCGACATCGGTGGCGAGCCATGCGTCGAGGTCCGCGTCGAGGTCCTGCTGCACAAGGGTGAACTGGACCAGTGGCAGGCGCGGTCGGGTGTCCGGCTCCTCCGGGTCGAGCACCGTCAGCACGGCCCGACCCTCGCGCACGGTGACCCGCGGGTCGGCGATGCGGACGTAGAGCATCCCGTGGTGGCCCGCGAAACGGACGTCGCCGCGGAACGCCCAGGTGCGCTCCCCGGGGGAGGCATCGGCCGGTACGGCGTCGGGGAGCGGCTCGAAGGCCGCGACGTTGCCCTCGAGGAACGTCGCCCCATCGGTGATGGAGGCCCGACCGTCCGGCATCCGCGAGATGTACTCCAGGAAACTGGTCTTGATGCCCCAGTGCAACCCGGGCCGCGGTGCGTCCGTCATCCCACCTCCTTTGGTGAACAAGTTGTGTTACTACTACTGTAACAGTGGTGGAAGGGGCATGGCCACCGCGAGACCGGCCCTCCTCAGCCGCCTCCACGGGCGACGATCCTCTTGGCCCGGACGACGACCGGGCGGTCGATCATCACGCCGTCGACGACGTGCACGCCTTCTGCGGTCGCGGAGTCGAGCACGCGTCGTGCCCAGCGGAGCTCGTCCTCGCTCGGGCGCAGAGCGGCGTTCACCGGCTCGACCTGGCGCGGGTGGATGCAGAGCTTCGCGCCGAAGCCCAGCTCGGTGGTGACGGCCAGGTCGGCGGCGAGGAGCTCGGGCGCGTCCAGCGCGGTCGTCACACCGTCGACCGGCGGGGCGATCGCTGCCGCCGCCGAGGCGGCGACGAGCCGGCCCCGGGCGTAGGCGAGGGCTCGGTGCGAGGCGGGGTCGACGTTCAGCTCGGCCGCCAGGTCGACGTTGCCGAGCGCGAGGCGCACGACCCCCGGGGCAGAGGCGACGAGGTCGGCGTCGCGTATCCCGACCGCCGTCTCGATCAGGGCGACGATACGGTCGCCGACCGCGCGGTGGAGCACGCCGAGCCGGTCCGCGTCGTGGGCCTTGGGCGCCATCAAGACGGCCGTGGTCGACGCCAGGGCGGCGACCTCCGCGTCGTGCCAGGGCGTGCCGTCGCCGTTGATCCGAACCACCGCCTCTTCGCCGGCGGCCAGCCATGCCAGGGCGTGCTGCAGGGCCTCCGGTTTGCGATCGCGGGGGACCGCGTCCTCCAGGTCGATGATGATCGCGTCGGCGCCGCTCGCGGCCGCCTTGGCGAAGCGCTCGGGACGGTCGCCAGGCACGAACAGCAGGCTGCGCGCCTCGCGTGCGGGGAGGCTCATGCCAGCACCACGCTCAGTCGCCAGTCCAGGACCCGCGTGGCGACGTCGTCGTGCGACGCGGAGGGCCGCGCGTCGACCAGCACGCGCACGTGGGCGAGTCCGCCTCCGGAGGGCAGCGGGTCGAGGTCGTCGAGCACGACCGTCGAGAGCAGAGTGTCGTCCTCGTGCACGGGCCCTACGTGGTCGCAGCCCTGCCAGCCGGCCACCGTTACGATCGCCGGCAAGGCACGGGCGAGCTGGTGCAGGGCCAGGCCGATCGTGTGGCCGCCGTACACCAGCCGGCGGCCGCTGGCGGCGCCCGCGTCGTGGTGGACGGCGGCGATGTTGCCGGTGAGGCGGGCGAGCTCAGGGGCGCTGGAGACGACGTCGGCGCCCTCGACCTGCCACCGCTGCCCGACGCGCAGGTCGGCGAAGTGCGGACCGGGAACCCGCTCGCGGAACCGGGCAAGGTCCCAGCCTGCGACGGCGGCCCCTAGCTCGGCCGGCTCCGGGGCGCGGCCCAGGCCCGAGAGGTCGTTGCGCGCGTCGCCCGGGGCGTCGTCGGCCGAGAGGGGCAGCATCGCGCAGCGCCAGAAGTCGAGCACCGGCCGGTCGTCCTGGTCGGTCGTCACGATGTGGAGCGCGGCCAGTCCGGTGCCGGGACGTCCGGGACGAGGTGAGTTCCGCTTCAGACCGTCGACGGTCGTCACGGTGCGCAGCGTGTCGCCGAGGACCGGGAGGCGCCGGAAGCAGAGGCCGCGGTAGAAGAGGTTGGCCTTGACGTGCTGCGTCACCGACGTCGACTGCCCGATCACCGTGTCCCACACGAAGGCGGGGGAGGCCAGCCCGCCACGCCCCGTCACCTCGGTGGCCAGGGTGTCGTCGAGGACGAGGCGAAGCCGGTTGCCGACGATGGCGTGATGGGCGGCCTGCCGGCCCTCGGTGAGGGTCACGGCGGGCGAGTCGTCGAAGACCTGGCCGACCGACAGCTCGTCGAAGTAGGGCCCTCGGACGGCACAAGTGAGTTCGGGAGCGGGAGGAGTGTGGGACATGGGTCAGCGCCGCTTGCTCCGCGCCACGAGCTGGGCCGCGATGACGTTGCGCTGGATCTCGTTGGTGCCCTCGCCAACGATCATGAGGGGGGCATCGCGGAAGTAGCGTTCGACGTCGTACTCGGTCGAATAGCCGTAGCCGCCATGGATGCGCACTGCATTGAGTGCGATCTCCATGCCGATCTCGGAGGCGAACAGCTTGGCCATGCCGGCCTCCATGTCGACGCGCTGGCCTGCGTCGTAGAGCTCGGCGGCGTGGAGTGTCAGCTGGCGGGCCGCCATCAGCTTCGTGGCCATGTCGGCCAGGTAGTTACCGACGGACTGGTGCTTCCAGATCGGCTTGCCGAACGACTCGCGGTCCTGCGCGTAGGCGAGGGCGTCGTCGAGCGCGGCGCGGGCGACTCCAAGAGCGCGCGCGGCGACCTGGATGCGACCCGTCTCCAGGCCCTTCATCATCTGCGCGAAGCCGCGTCCCTCGACGCCGCCGAGGACCGAGGACATGGGAGTGCGGTAGCCGTCGAAGGACAGCTCGCAGGACTCCACGCCCTTGTAGCCCAGCTTGGGCAGGTCCCGGGAGACGGTGAGCCCGGGGCCGTGCTCGACTAGTAGGACCGAGATGCCCTGGTGTCGAGGCTCGGCCTGGGGGTCGGTCTTGCACAGCAGCGCGATGAGCTGGGAGCGTCGGGCGTTCGAGATCCAGGTCTTCGACCCGGAGATGACGTAGTCGTCGCCGTCGCGGCGGGCGGTCGTGGTCATCGCCTGCAGGTCCGAGCCGCCGCCGGGCTCGGTCAACGCCATGGTCGCGCGGACCTCGCCCGTCGCCATCCGCGGCAGATAGCGGTCCTTCTGCTCCTCGGTGCCGAACTGCACCAGAAGCTTAGCGACCACGGTGTGGCCGCCCATCGCTCCGGCGAGGCTCATCCAGCCTCGCGCCAACTGTTCGGTTACCTCGACGTAGCAGGGCATGGACACCGGCGCCTCGCCGTACGGCTCCGGGATCGCCAGACCGTAGATGCCCAGCTCCTTCATCTGCTCGATGAGGTCCTCGGGGTAGGTGTTGGCGTGCTCCAGTTCCTGCACGACGGGCTTGACCTGCCGGTCCACCCACTCCCGCACGATCTCGACGACGGCCTGCTCTTCGCTGGACAACGGGGGCATGGTCACACTTTCCGTGATGGGTCAGACGGTCCCGGCCGTGCGGAGCGACGCGATGGTCGCCGGCGAGCGGCCGAGTGAGGTCAAGATGGCGTCGGTGTGCGCGCCGAGTGCTGGCACGGCCTCCATGCGCGGCTCGAGGCCGCCCAGGGACGCCGGCGGCTTGAGGGCCCGGATCACACCGCCGGGGCTGTCGACCGGGACCCACCGCCCGCGCGAGGCGAGGGCGGGATGTTCGACGAACTCCGCGATGGTGTTCACCCGGGCGTTGGCGACCTTGGCGCTGTCCAGCAGGGCGAGGGCTTCGGCCGTCTCGAGCTCGGCGAACCGCTTCCCGATGGCGGCGTTGAGGTCGGTGCGGTTGCGGACGCGAGCGGGATTGGTGGCGAACGCTTCGTGGTCGGCGAGGGACGCGTCGTCCATGACGACCGCGCAGAAGGTCTGCCACTCACGCGGGTTCTGCACCGAAAGCATGATGATGTCGCCTTGAGCGCTCGTGAAGGGTCCGTACGGCGCGATGCTCGCGTGCTGTGCTCCGACGCGCGGGGGCGGCGTCCCGCCGTACATCGTGTAGTAGGCGGGGTTGCCCATCCACTCAGCGAGGGCCTCGAACAGCGAGACCTCGACGGGGACCGCCACGCCGGTCGTGGCGCGGTGCAGGAGGGCAGTAAGGATGCCCGAGTAGGCGTACATGCCCGCCGCGATGTCAGCGACCGAGATGCCGACCCGGGCGACACTGTCAGGCTCGCCAGTGATCGAAACCAGCCCTGCCTCGGACTGCACCAACAGGTCGTAGGCCTTGCGGTCGGCCCAGTCGCCGGTCGTGCCGTAGCCGGAGATCGTCGCGTGCACGAGGCGCGGACACGTCTCGGCGAGCGAGGCGGCGTCCAGGCCCATCCGGGCGATGGCGCCCGGACCCAGGTTGTTCAGGAAGACGTCGGCCCCGGACAGCAACTCGCGCAGGATGACCGCACCCTCGGGCGTCTTGACGTCGAGCGTCAGCGACTCCTTGGAGCGGTTGAGCCAGACGAAGTAGCTCGACTCGCCGTACACAGTCTCGTCGTAGCCGCGGGCGAAGTCGCCGACTCCAGGGCGCTCGATCTTGATCACCCGGGCCCCGAGGTCGGCGAGCTGACGGCTCGCGAACGGAGCCGCGACAGCCTGTTCCAGACTGACGACGGTGATGCCTTCCAGCGGCAACATGGCAGCCCCTTTCGTTTCGGCTCGTCGTCTCAGGCGTCGAGCACGAGGCGAGCGACCCGCTCGACGGCGTCCTCGCTGGATCCCAGGGCGATGCCGTCCGAGACGGCCCGCTTCAGGTGCAGGTGGATGGGCAGCTCCCAGGTGAAGCCCGAGCCGCCGTGCAGCTGCATAGCCGTCGCCGACACCCGGAAGTAGGTCTCAGAGACGACCGCGCGGGCCAGCGCCGCGGCGAGCGCGGGGTCGTCGGTGCCGTCCTGCAGAGCCCAGGCACCGTGGTAGGCGAGCGATCGCGCCTGCTCGACCGCCATCAGCATGTCGGCGCACTTGTGCTTGACGGCCTGGAAGGCGCCGATGGCCTGGCCGAACTGCAGGCGGGTGCGGGCGTGCTCGACGGTCCGGTCGAGCATCGCCTGGGCGCCGCCGACCTGGGCCGCCGCCAGCAGCACGGCGCCGACCTGGGCGGCGTGCTCGCAGATCCCGGGCGTGGCCAACTCGTCCGCCAGCAGGCGCGCGGGGACGTCGTCCAGCTCGAGCCGGGCCTGACGACGGGTCAGGTCCATGGTGGTGAGCGGCGTCGCCGTCAGCCCCATGGCCGCCGCGTCGACGAGGAACAGCGCGGCGCCGTCCGAGGTGCGGGCGACCACGAGGAGGGTGTCGGCGATCGCGCCGTCGGGCACGTGGTCGGCCACGCCGTGCAGCGTCCACCCCGCACCCGCCGACCCCGACGACGTGGCGGAGACACTCAGGGCGTCCGCGTCGAAGGTGCCGCCGGCCAGGGGGGCGACCAGGGTCAGGACCCGCTCGCCGACGACCGCGTCGGCCATCAGCTCGCCGGCCGTCTCGTGGTCGGGCAGGACGCTGAGGGCCGGGAGGGCGAGCGCGAGCGTACCGACGACCGGCCCGCACACGAGCGCGGCGCCCAGCTCCTCCAGCACGATCGCGGACGCCACCAGCCCGACGCCGTCGCCGCCGAGGGACTCGGGGACCGCGAGGCCCAGCACCCCGAGCTCGGAGCCGAGGCGCTTCCACAGGACGGGATCCCAGCCGGACTCCGTCTCCATCGTGGTGCGTACGACGTCCTCGGGGGAGACCTCCTGGCAGAACTCGCGCACCATCCGGCGCAGCTCCAGCAGGTCCTCGTCGAACGCGAACTCCTGGCCGACCCCCTCGCTCATCGCGGGATCTCCTTCCACGGCTTGCCCTTGTCGTTGCGGATCTCCTGCGGAAGTTTCAGCACCCGCTCGCCGATGACGTTGCGCATGATCTCGGAGGTCCCGCCCTCCAGGGTGGTGGCCCGCGAGCGCAGGAACTTGCGCTGCAGCGCGGTCGGCCCGCTCACGTCGTCGGGCGCGTCCGGGGAGTAGGTGTCGACCAGCGCGGCCTCCGGGCCCAGCAGGTCCAGGCAGAACTCGTAGACGGACTGGGCGAGCTCGGAGCCGACCAGCTTGATGATCGCGCTCTCGGGGCCAGGATTGCCGCGCACGGCGGAGACCCGGGCCCGATCCGCGGTGAGGCGCTGAGACTCGGCGCGCAACCACAGGCGGGCCAGGCGGTCGCGCAGGACGGGAGTGTGGCGCTCCGGTCGGGCGGTCCACAGCTCGAGGGCGTCGGCGATCGTGCCGCTGCTGCGGGCCGCCACGCGGTCGCCCAGGGACGTGCGCTCGTCGCCGAGGGTGCTGTTGGCCACGAACCAGCCGGCGCCGACGTCGCCGAGGCGCTGAGTGTCGGGGACGTAGACCTCGTCGAGGAACACCTCGTTGAACGACGCGCGCCCGGTGATCTGGCGCAGCGGGCGCACCTCGATGCCGGGGGTGGTCATCTCGACGATGAAGTAGGTGAGGCCCTGGTGCTTGGGGACGTCGGGGTCGGTGCGGGCCAGCAGGACCGCCCAGGCGGACTTGTGCGCGAGGCTGGTCCACACCTTCTGCCCGTTGACGCGCCAGCCCTCGCCGTCGCGGACGGCTCGGGTCGCGAGGCCGGCCAGGTCGGACCCGGCGCCCGGCTCGCTGAACAGCTGGCACCAGAGCTCCTCGCCGGTCGCGAGCGGGCGCAGCAGCCGGTTCGCGGTGACTGGCGGGACGTGGCGGACGATGGTGCCGGCGACGATGCCGTAGCCAATGGTGTTGACCGTGCGCGGCTCGGGGCCGCCGGCGTCGCGCATGACGCGGTTCGCCACCGGCTGCAGCGCCCGCGGCGCGTCGAGGCCGCCGCGGCCGACCGGGAAGTGGACCCACGCCAGGCCGGCGTCGTACCACGCGCCCATCAGCTCGACGAGCGGCACCTGACCAGGCGGGTGGGCCTCAACGACCTGGCGAGCCAGCGACGCGACCGCGGTCGCGTCGAGCGTCGAGCTGTCCGTCGTCATGAGCAGTCCTTTGCTGTCGGCAGCGTGGCGATGCGAGCCGATCACCCCTATCATCACTCTAACAGAAGTAGAACACGACTTAGACCCACGCGTGGACGGAGGCTCCTCATCGCCCAGCACCCGGGGGAGCGACGCTCCTACTCCGCCGCCGACGTACGCCGTCTTGCCCTGCAGCACCGCACCTGGGGCCACTGGGGTCCCGACGACGAGCTCGGTGCTGCCAACTGGATCACAGAGGACGCGGTGCGTCACGCCGCCGGCCTCGTGCACCGCGGCGCCACGTTCTCGCTGGCGATCCCGATGGACCGCACCGGCCCGCAGTCGGGTCGCACGGCGCGGGTCAACCCTCAGCACGTCATGCTCCGGCACGGCGGCGACATGCTCGCGGACGGTGACTCCGCGCTGCACGGGATGCGGTCGACCGACGATGCGGTCTACATGCCGCTGCAGTCATCGACGCAGTGGGACGCGCTGTGCCACATCTTCTTCGACGGCCGGGCCTACAACGACCGCGGGCCCGAGTCGGTGACCAGCGCCGGGGCGCACTTCAACAGCATCACCACCATCGCCGACCGCGCCGTGGGGCGGGGCGTGCTACTCGACCTGCCGCGCTTGCTCGGCGTGCCGTGGCTGGAACCGGGCCACGCGATCCAGGACACCGATGTCGAGCGCTGCCTGGCCGCCCAGGGTCTCGAGGTGCGCCCCGGCGACTTCGTGCTTGTGCGCACCGGCCACCTGGCCAGGCGCCGCGAGGAGCCCGGGTGGGGCGACTACGTCGCCGGCAGTGCGCCCGGCCTCGGTCTGAGCGCCGCGGTTTGGCTGGCCGAGCAACGGGTCGCGGCGGTCGCCTCGGACACCTGGGGGACCGAGGTGCTGCCGTCGGAGTGCGCGGAGATCTCGCACCCGGTGCACGTCCTGCTCATGGTCAACGTGGGCATCCGGATCGGGGAGATCTGGGACCTCGACGCGCTGGCCGAGGACTGCGCCCGCGACGGCGTCCACGAGTTCCTGCTGACCTGCCAGCCGCTGACCATCACCGGCTCTGTCGGCTCGCCGGTCAATCCGATCGCCGTCAAGTAGTTGTATTGTCCTGCAATGGTGTTCGCAGTGGTGTTCACCGTCTTCGCCGACTGAAAGGTCTCGCATGTCCGAGTACCGCTCCCTTACCTACGAGCAGCTGGACGACGGCGCGATCGTGCGCATCACGCTCGATCGGCCCCGCCAGCGCAACGCCCAGCACCGCGGACTGCTCGTGGAGCTGGACCAGGCGTTCCTGCGGGCCGAGGCCGACGACGACGTCCGTGTGGTGATCCTCGCGGGAGCCGGACCGACGTTCTCGTCGGGTCACGACACCGGCTCGGCGGAGCGTACGGCCGAGCGGGACCCGGACTCCCCGGACTTCCACCCGACGTACACGATCAACGGGGCGACCCGCCGCAGCGCCGAGAAGAAGATGGTCCAGGAGTGGCACTACTTCTACCAGAACGCCTGGCGGTGGCGGAACCTGCGCAAGGTCACCATCGCGCAGGTGCAGGGGTCGGTCGTCGCCGCCGGCCTGTCGCTGATGTGGGCGTGCGACCTCATCGTCGGTGCCGAGGACACCAAGTTCGCCGACCCGGTCGCGGTGACCCTCGGGATGTGCGGCGTGGAGTACTTCGCGCACCCGTGGGAGTTCGGCACCCGCCGGGCCAAGGAGATCCTGCTGACCGGTGAGGCGGTGGGCATCGAGGAGGCGCACCGCGTCGGCATGGTCAGCAAGATCTTCCCGGCCGACGAGTTGGCCGATCGGACGCTCGACTACGCCCGCACGATCGCCCGGCGGCCCACGATGGCCGCGCTCCTGATCAAGGAGGCGGTCAACCAGGCGCAGGACAACCAGGGCTTCTACAACGCGCTGCAGGCGGCCTTCTCCCTCCACCAGCTCAACCACGCCCACTGGGCCGAGATCCACGGCGAGGGGGGCGACCGGGCCACCGCAGAGGACGGCGCCGAGACCTGGCGCCTCGGCTCCTAGTCGGCCGTCCCCAGCAACCCGCCCCACCACCGAAGCGAGAGCGAGCCGATGACCACCGAGCAGGACGCCGACGAGATCCCCGACTACGCCACGGGGCTGCGCCTCGACGACACGGTGCACGTCGTGCTCGGCGCGGGGATGGGCATCGGCCGGCAGGCCGCCCACGCTCTGGGGGCGGTGGGCGCGCGGGTGGTCTGCGTGGACGTCGACCCCGATCGGGCGCGCACGGTCGCCGCCGAGGTCGCCGGTGTCGCGTGGTCGGGCGACCTGACACAGCGCGCGGACGTCGAGGCCCTCTTCGCGTTCGTCGGGGCTGAACTGGGGCGCCTCGACGGGGTGGTCGACATCGTCGGCGGTGCGCGCTACAAGCCGCTGATCGACCTCACCGACGAGGACTGGACCTTCCACCACGACATCGTGCTGCGCCACGCCTACCTCGCGATCGAGTACGCCGCGAAGCACTGGCGCGCCACCGGCACCGGAGGGACGATGACGTTCGTCGCGTCCGTCACCGGCCTCGAGAGCGCGCCGATGGTGGCGGCGTACGGCGCGCACAAGGCGGCGCTGCTCTCGTTGGTCCGCACCGCGGCCGTCGAGCTGGGGCCCGATGGGATCCGCGTCAACGCCGTCGCACCGGGCATCGTCCGGACCCCCCGCGCGCAGGCCAACCCCAGGTGGACCCCCGACCTACTGGCCGCCAACGTCGCCAAGACCCCGCTGCGCAAGCTCGCCTATCCGGCCGACATCGCCGGCCCGATCCTGTTCCTCGCGGGGCGGCTGTCGTCGCACGTGACGGGTCAGACGCTCACCGTCGACGGGGGCAACATGATCCTCTACAACGTCGACAGCCCGACGCCCTGATCACTCACGCGAGGTAGGAGGCGATCTCCCGCTCGGCGAGCTCGCGGCTCTCGGCGACCGTGAGCGAGCGACCGCCAGGCTTGAGGATGCGCATGACGCCACGCCGGAGGTCGTCGCGGTAGCGGGCCTCGACCACGTCGAACTCCAGGTTCTTGACGTAGATTCGCAGCCGGTCGCGCAGAGAGCCGTCGGAATCGGCAGCCTCGACCACGTCGGGGAGCATGCTCGTCTGGACCAGCAGCGCGTGGGCGATCCGGCGGGCGCGGTCGTCGCGCAGCCCGATCAGGATCTCGCGCTCGGACGAGCGGATGACGTGGTCCTTCCACCAGTCGAAGTCGGACGGCTCGCCGATGGCGACGAGCTCGACGTGAGGCAGCGCTACCGTGCGCGCCATGGTCTCGACCGCCGTCCGCAGGTACGTCTCCCGCTCGGTGGCCGAGAGCGATCCGAGTGCGGTCTGCAGTCCGGCGCGCACGTCGGGCACGGAGTAGCAGTACCGACGGATCCCGTGGATCGCCGCGTCGAGGAGGCCGTACTCGTAGTTGAAGACACGGAACGGGTTGATCGAGCTCGCGTCCACCGACGGCGGGCCGACGGCGGCCGCGGCCTCGGGCGTGAAGCTCCAGACCGGGTCGCCGCGGTAGGTCCCGTGCAGGATGTCGTGGAAGATCGCGCCGCCGTAGAAGCGCTGGGGCAGGACCGGCCCCGGCCCTCGGGAGTACGCGATGCTGATCCCCGAGGCCTGGGCCTGCCGCAGGAACCGGTTGTTGTCGAGGTAGACGAGCGAGGCGGTGTAGCGCGTCAGCGGCGAGGGCCGGAGCTCGCCCATGTGGAACGCGGCGTCGAACAGCCGCAGTGTCCAGTCCGTGCCCCACACCTCCTCCGCCGCTCGGGCGAGCGTCTCGGCGACCTCGGTGTCCGGCCCGGCGTACTGCGTTCCGACGGTGGCGACGCCCAGCAGCCCGAGGATCGCCGTCGACGGCGAGTCGAAGCCCATCAGGCCGTTCGACGAGGTGATGAGGAGCCCGAGCCTGTCGGCGAGCCGGCCGAACCCGGCCGAGGGGTCGATCTCGAACTTCGGGTTCAGGTCGGCGAGCAAGCGCACGCCCTCGGCGGTGAACTCCCGCTGCCGGTCACCGGAGTCCATGGCCGCCGTGACGAACTCGCGGAGCACCCGGGACTCGTCGGCGTAGTGCTCAGTGGGCCACTCGTCGTCGAGGGAGAACCGGATGTCCTCGGCGACGTGGCGCAGGCTCCCTTCGGCGATCAGGTCGAGGAACCGCACCAGCTCGCGACGTCGCGACGACGAAAGCGGGGCGGGTGCCTTGCGGTTCGCGGCGACGGCCACCTCGGAGAGCGACACCTGTGGCACCTGTCGTCCGGCGGCGTCGGTGCCGACGTACGACCGCAGCGTGCCCTTGCGCACCCACTGGTTGACGGCCTGTCGGCTGACGCCGATGGTGCGCGAGGCCTCGGACTGGGTGACCAGGTCGTGGGGCGCCTCCACCGGGGCGGAGCGCGTGCGCAGCCGCTCGGCCGCGCGCTCGAGAGCCCGGACGAGCTCGGGCATCGGGACGGCGCCGCTCTCGCCGAGCGTCAGGGCCAGGTGCTCGAGGGCGTCGGAGATCCTGCGGTCCGGTCCGTCCACGATCGTGGAGTCTACAAACATGGAGCGCCGGTGACGCACCATCATTGACAACGAAAATCTTTGTCAATGGCAGCGCTTGACGCCGATGCCGGTCGGTCCTACTCTCGTGTGACGGGCCACACGTCGGCGAGGAGGAGGGTTCGCGTGCAGATCGACCACGTAACAGCACTGGCGCAGCAAGCGGCGGACCTGCTTCCCGCACCGCCGCGCGACGGGGACGTGGACTCCTATCTGTCGTGGCGCGAGCTCGTGTGGTCGACCGCGGCGCGGCTCGGCGAGATCGCTGGGCCGGGTCTCGCGCCCTCGACGGTCGGCGCTTCCACGACCCCCGGCGCGAAGGTCACGGCGCAGGAGCTGCTCGAGCTGGCCGGGATCGCCGGGCCCGGACGGACCGCGGAGCGGCTGGCCGAGCACCGGCCGGCGCACGACTGCGGCGCCCGGCGCGTACGCCGAACGGTGGGCACCCGCTTGGCCTGATCCCGCTCGGTCCCGCCGGGCGTCGTCCCGTTTCTTCGCCGCCTCTCCGGTCCCACTCCGGGACGGGTCCATCAGTGCTGCCTTGACAATGATGGTCGTATGGTGCTCAATAGGCGTGCTACGTGTTGTGTTCGACGATCGCATCCCGTAGTCCGAGACGGAGCCGACCGACAGGCAGGTGGACATCGTGGCGCGAGACCGCACGGCACGAAGCCGCATCCGGCAGTACCTCGCCACTGCGGGGCCGCTCGATGAGCCCTCGGGGCACGCCACCACGGCGCTGAAGGAGGCGATCGACTACCAGGGGTCGTCGGTGGCGTTCATCCAGCTGATCGCGGCCATGGACCGCGACGGGGAGATCGAGCGCGAGATCCGGGGAAAGCGTACGTACCGCATCTCCGGCACAGGTCGCTCGGCCGTCGGGATCGGCGCCCCGGCGTACGCCCCGGCCACGGCGCGGGTGGAGGCCGTCACCGCCGACGGCGGTTCCGCCGTCGTGGAGATCGACTACGACCGGCTCGCCCGGGCCCTCGTGCGCGAGTTCCTCAGTGTCGCGGGCGGGCAGGCAGTCGAGGCCGAGGCTCCCGAGGATGACGACGCCGCTCGTCTGGCCGCCGAGCGAGACGACTACCTCCGGCGTCTCGCCGAGGCACGTGAGAAGCTCGACGAGCTGCTCGGCGACCCGCAGGCCGCGTCCGTCGCCCGCTCCGCGGCCGGCGCCTCCACCTGAGCGACCTCCGGTCCCGAGCCAGGAGCAAACGACGAAGCCCCTGTCCCCATTCGGGACAGGGGCTTCGACACGTCCGGGCCGCGACGCGGCGGAAGACTCGTGGTCAGCGAGTGAGGACGAAGCCCTCGTAGCCCCTCGCAGCGCTGTCGTCGAGCTTCTGCACGAAGTCGGGCAGCGTGCCGGCGTAGGCCAGGTAGGCGCGCGGGCGGCCGGGGATGTTGTCGCCGTACACGTAGGTGTTGGCGCCGGCCTGGAGCAGCTTCGAGGCGACCTCGTAGACCCACTCGCTCCACTCCTTCTCGGCGGTGGGGTCCGCCTCGACGCGCTGGACGTCGTTGGCCACGAGGTAGGAGGCGAAGTCGGCCATCCACTCCAGTGGCTTCTCGCTGCAGCGCGGCGAGTTGCCGTGCCCGCCCTTGCCGTGCGGCCCGCCCATGATGAACAGGTTGGGGAAGTCGGCGACCTGGATGCCCAGGTACGTGAGCGGGCCGAACTGCCACTTCTCCTTCAGCGACAGCCCGCCCTTGCCGCGGATGTCGATGCGGTTGAGCGCGCCGGTAAACGCCTCGAATCCGGTGGCGATGATGATGATGTCGGCCTCGACCTCGCCGTCCTGCGTCAGCACGCCCTTCGGCGTGTACGACAGGATCGGGCTTTCCTTCAGCGACACCAGCCGGACGTTGTCGCGGTTGTAGGTCTCGTAGTAGTTGGTCTCGCACGGCACCCGCTTGGTCCCGAACAGGTGGTCGGTCGGCACCAGCAGATCAGCGACCGCCTGGTCGTGGACCCGCTCCCGAATCTTCTGCTCGATGAACGCGCCGTACTCCTTGTTGGCCTCGGCGTCGGTGGCGATGTCGTGGTAGACGCCGACCCACTTGGCGAACCCGGGCTGCTGGTAGAGCTCCTCGTAGTGGGCCAGGCGCTCATCGCGCGGTACGTCGGTCGACGTGGTCGGGTCGGCCTGGTGGATGAATCCGCTCGAGGTGGTCTGCAGGTGCTGGAACAGGGTCGGGTAGGTGCCGCGGATCTCGGCCATGTCGTCGGCGGACAGCGGCCGGTTGCGCAGCGGGATCGCCCAGTTGGGGGTGCGCTGGAAGACGGTCAGGTGGCCGGCCGTCTTCGCGACCTCGGTGATCACCTGGATCCCAGTCGCGCCGGTGCCGATGACGATGACCTTCTTGCCGGTCGTGTCGACCGGCTCGTGCGGCCAGGCGCCGGTGTGGTGCCACTCGCCCTCGAAGGTGCCGAGCCCCGGGATGTCGGGGAAGTTCAGCGCCGACAGGACGCCGGTGGCCGCGATGACGAACCGCGTCGTGTAGGTCCTCCCGCCGCGGGCCTTGACGGTCCAGAGGTTGCGCTCCTCGTCGAAGTGCAGCTGCTCGACAGTCGTGTTGAAGTCGATGTCGCGACGCAGGTCGTACTTGTCGGCAACTCGGTTGAAGTACGCGAGCAGCTCGGGTTGGCCGGCGAACAGCTCGGACCAGTCCCACTCCGCCAGCAGCTCCTCGTCGAAGGCGTACTGGTAGGTGTAGCTCTCGGAGTCCAGCCGCGCCCCGGGGTAGCGGTTCCAGTACCAGGTGCCGCCGATGTCGCCACCGCCTTCGAGCACCCGGACGGACAGGTTCTTCTCGCGCAGCAGCATGAGCTGGCGCATGCCGGAGACGCCGGCGCCGATGACGATGACGTCGTACGTCGCGGTGTCGGCCTGATCGGTGGTCTGGTCCATGGGGTCCTCTGTCTGGCGCGGGTCGGTCGGCTACGAGACGTCGGCGGTCGCGGCGGCGACCTCCGGCGTCGGCAGGCGGATGCCGAGCTCGGCGGCGATCCGGACGGTGTCGGCCCCGGGGAGCGGGGCGGGGGCGGGCGGGACCGGCGCGGAGGTCGAGAAGCGCAGCGGGGAGCTCGCGACGTCGACGTGGCCGTGCCGGCCGTCGGCCAGGGTGGTGCGCATCTGGCGCGCGACGGCCTGGGGGTGCGCGAAGGCCTCGCTGAGCGTGAGCACGGTG
Source organism: Nocardioides endophyticus (assembly GCF_039543845.1). NCBI lineage: Bacteria > Bacillati > Actinomycetota > Actinomycetes > Propionibacteriales > Nocardioidaceae > Nocardioides > Nocardioides endophyticus. The sequence continues at coordinate 109,931 of NZ_BAABKN010000019.1, forward strand.
GCTCCGGGCAGCTTGAGCTCGTAGTAGAGCGCCTGCCACTCCTCGGCCGTGCGTTCCAGGAACTTCGGCTCGACCAGGGCGTAGAGGGCGTCCTCGTGCTCGCGGCGTAGCGGCTCGGTGGCGAAGCGCGGGTCGTGCTCCCAGTCGGGCTCGCCCGCTGCGACGCAGAACGAGTGCCAGAACTGCTGGGTGATGCAGATCGTGAACCACTGGTCGTCGGCGGTGCGGAAGACCCCGAACGGCAGTGAGCCGCTGCCGCCGCGACGCGGCTCGGGCAGGAACTTCTTGCCGACCGTCACGGCTTGGGGAACCCGGTAGGACAGCAGCGAGACCTGCGAGTCGAGCAGGCTGACGTCGAGTCGCGCGCCCTCGCCGGCCCGGTTGCGCCGACGTACGGCGCCTAGGATCCCGAGCACCGAGAACATGGCGCCGGTGAGCCCGCCGATGGGGTTGCCCCAGCGGATGGGGGTGTCGTTCGGCGTCGTGTGATCGACGGTGATGCTCATGCCGCCGCCGAGAGCCTGGATGGCGTTGTCGAAGGCGGGGTAGGAGCGCCACGGGCCCTCGTGGCCGAACCCGGTGATCGAGCAGGTGATCAGGTCGTCGTTGGTGTGCTGCAGCGAGGCGTGGTCGATGCCGAGGCGCGCGAGGACGCCGGGCCGGTAGTTGTCGAGGACGACGTCGGCGTGCTCGGTCAGGGACAGCAGGAAGGCGCGGCCCTCGGGCGTCTTCAGGTCTGCGGTGACGCTCTCCTTGCCGCGGTTGAGCCCGCAGCGGAACGCCGACTCGCGCTCCTCGTCCGGGTAGGGCTCGATGACCTGGCCGACCGGCCGGTCGACCCGGATGACCCGGGCGCCGAGGTCGGCAAGCAGCTGAGCGGCGAAGCCCTTGCTGGGCTCGTCGCCGTTGAGCTCGAGGATGACGGTGCCGGCGAGAGCGCGGTCTCGGGGGCTGGCGGTGGGGTCGGTCGGGACCGGCTGCGCGGCGCGGGGCCGCAGAGGGAAGTCGCTCAGGTACGGGTGGCGGGCGCAGTGGATCGTGCCGGCGGCCGCGAGGGTCTCGATCTCGTCGTCCGAGAGACCGAGGACGGTCGAGAGCACCTGGGCCGTGTCGGCGCCGAGCGGCCGTGGCGCGCGCCACGTGGCCGGGTCGCTGAAGCCGAGCGGGTCACCAGCGACGGTCGCCGTACGCCCGAGGTCGTCGGTGATGTCGACCGACATGCCGCGGGCCCGGACCTGCGGGTGATCGAACACCTCGGCGATGTCAGTGACCTTGCCGGCGACGACGCCGGCCGGCATGAACGCATCCTGCCACTCGTCGGCGGTGCGGGTCAGCAGGATCCGCTGGAGCTCGGCCACGACCTCGTCGCGGTGGGCGTGCCGGGCGAGCCCGCTGCTGAAGCGAGGGTCGGTGACCAGGTCGGGACGGCCCATGATCTCGCAGGCCGCGGGCCACATGCGCTGGCTGAAGCACAGCGAGATCCAGCCCTCACGGCACTCGAAGTTGCCGAACGGCACCGTGCCCTGGCCGCCCTCGAAGGGCGAAGGCTCGGGCTCCTGGCCGAAGGTCAGCGCCTGCGGCACGCGGTAGGTGTTGAGCGCGAGCATCACGTCGAGCATCGAGACATCGACGTGCTGGCCGGCACCGGTGCGGTCGCGGTGCAGGGTCGCGCCGACGACGGCGATCGCGGCAACGATGCCGGCGTACAGGTCACCGATCGGGATGCCCCACCTCACGGGCGGGTGGTCGGACCGCAGCCGCGTGTAGTTCAGCGTGCCGCACATGGCCTGCACGATCGGGTCGTACGCCGGCATCCGCGCCCACGGGCCGTCAGCGCCGAACCCGGTCAGGGAGCAAGTGATGATCGCTGGGTTGTGGGCGCGGAGCGTCTCGTGGTCCAGGCCCAGCCGCTCCATGACCCCGGGCCGGAAGTTGTCGAAGACCACGTCGGTCTCGGCGACCAGCTGGTAGAACAGCGCGCGGCCCTCGGTCGACTTCAGGTCGACGCTCACGGAGTGCTTGTTGCGGCTCAGGCCCCAGGTGAAGGCCTCGTCCTCGCTGAGCGGCCCGGGGCCGTGCTCGGGCTCGGGCCCGGTCGCGGGGGTGGCCTCGACGCGGACGACCTCGGCGCCGAGGTCGGAGAGCAGCAGGGTCCCGAACGGACCGGACACGACGCGCGCCAGGTCGAGGACCCTGATGCCGGCGAGGGGTAGGGACGAGGACGTGTCCGACAACATGGGCCGATACTACCTTCTAGTTATGAAAAACAACAACTTGAACAACATAAGAAGGATCGGTCAACGGGTGGCCGGCGCAGGGGCCGCGAGCGCGCCACGCAGGTCCATCACGTCGACGATGTCGCGCTTGACGATCTTGCCGCTGGCCGTGCGGGGCAGGGACTGCCCGACCACCGCGATCCGGGCCGGCACCTTGAAGGCGGCCAGCCGCTCGGCGACGTACGCCTGCAGGTCCTCGGGGCCGATCGTTGTCCCCGCGCCCAGGCGTACGACGGCGGCCAGCTCCTCGCCCAGGGACTCGTGGGGGAGGCCGAAGACCGCCACCTCGAGCACGGCTGGGTGGCTCGACAGGCAGTCCTCCACCTCCGCGGCGTTGATGTTCTCCCCGCCGCGGATGACGACGTCCTTCAGGCGGCCCGACAACGAGAGGTAGCCCTCCTCGTCGAGCCGGCCCTGGTCGCCGGTGCGGAACCAACCGTCGACGAAGCTGTCGGGGGACTCCCCGTGCTCGTAGTGGGTGATCACCTGCGGCCCGCGGATCGCGATCTCGCCCACCTCGCCGACCGGGAGCGCTCGGCCGGCCTCGTCGAGGATCCGCACCTCGACGGTCGGCAGCGGGCGGCCGACGCTGTCGGGCCGCGCGATCCACTCTTGGCCGCCGATCGCCACGACCCCGGACGTCGTCTCTGTCAGTCCGTAGCCGGTGCTCGGCGCGACCCGGCCCTCGAAGGTCGCGTGGACGCGGGCGATCAGGTGGAGCGGGGCGGACGAGCCGCCCATGCCGAGCCGCTTCAGCGAGGACACGTCGCGCGTGCCGGCCTCGACGGCGTCGAGGAACGTCTGGATCACGAACGGCGGCCCGGCGAGGTCGGTGATGCCCTCCGCCTCCACAAGGCGGGCGGCCTCCTGCGCGTCCCACTTGTGCATGAGCACCATGCGGTGGCCCGAGTAGGCCAGCGTGTAGAGGTTGTTGATGCCAGCGATGTGGAAGAACGGGAAGGTCACCAGCCGCGCCGAGGGGGCCGGCCGCAGCGGCGGCCCGTCGGGGTCGAACCGCTCAGGCACCGGCACCGAGCGAATGATCTTGTTGAGCAGCGACGCGCTGTGGTTGCGGTGGGTGCCAAGGGCGCCCTTGGGCCGCCCGGTGGTGCCCGAGGTGAACAGGATCGTGGCCGGGTCGTCGGGGGAGATCTCGCACTCGGGCGGCGCGAGGTCGTCGCCCAGGCGCGCCAGCAGGGCCTCGTAGGGCACCACGGCGTCGGGCACGTCGGGGCACCGCACCGCGACGAGGTGGCGTACGCCAAGGGCCGCCGTGTCCAGCTCCCGCAGCAGCGCGAGCCGCTCCGCGTCCGCCACGACGACCGACGGGCGAGCGTCGGCGAGCAGCTCGCCGAGCTCGCCCGCGCGCAGCCAGGCGTTGAGCGGCACCACGACGGCGCCGAGGAGCTGCAGCGCCCAGAAGGTGAAGATCCACTCGGGATAGTTGCGCATCGCGATCGCGACGCGGTCTCCCTGGGCTACCCCGAGGTCGTCGCGCAGCGCGTGGGCCAGCGCGACCACGGTCGACCACTGCTCGTCGTACGTCCAGCGCTCGTCGCGGTAGACGACCGCGTCGCGATCCCCGAGGTCGGCCGTGGCCAGGAACGCATCGCGGAGGGTCCGGGGCTCGCGGTCGAAGACCTGCAGCTGCACTCCGCCGATGGTGCGCTCCACCAGGGGGAAGGGGCCGTCGGCCCGGGTGAGCGCCGCCAAGCGGTCGTCGTCCGTCGTCACAGGTCCGCACCTCTCTCGGGTCAACTATGCTGCGACAGCATTGTCACATGAGTACAACACGATTGAGGACGGCGTCCATGACAGGGATCCGGCTGGTCGAGCTGGCGCAGGGGACCATCCGCGGCCTCGAAGAGGCGGGGATCTGCTCCTTCCGGGGCATCCCATACGCCGCCGCGCCGGTCGGCGCTCTGCGCTTCGCGGCCCCCCAGTCGCCGCCCCGGGTCGCGGTCGTTGACGCGACGTCATACGGCGCGACCGTGTCGACGCCGCCGCAGCGCTCGCCCGAGATCGACGCCTTGCTGCCTGACCCGGTCCGCCCGGGCGACCAGCCCCTCAACCTCAACATCTGGACGCCCGACGTGTCGGCACGACTGCCGGTCCTGGTCTGGATCCACGGGGGCGGGTTCGTCACCGGAGCCGGCTCCACGGAGGTGTTCGACGGGTCGGCGTTCGCGCGCGACGGCGTCGTGGTGGTCACGATCAACTACCGGCTCGCGGTCGAGGGCTTCGTCGCCCTCCCGGGCGCGGTCGCCAACCGCGGTCTCCTGGACCAGGTTGCGGCCCTGGAGTGGGTGCGCGACCACATCGCGGCCTTCGGTGGCGATCCGGACCTGGTCACGGTGGCAGGGGAGTCGGCCGGCGCGATGGCGGTCTCGACCTTGCTCTCGATGCCGCGGGCGCGAGGGCTGTTCCGCCGCGCCATCGCCCAGAGCGGAGCCGGTCACCACGTGCACTCCGCGGACGAGGCGGCGTTCGTCGCCGAGCTGTTCGCTGCGGACCTCGGGGTCGAGCTCTCCTGCGACGCGGTGGCCGCGATACCGGTCGACGATCTCCATCAGGCGCTCAACCGGGTCCTCGGGTCGGCGACGGCCAGCGAGGACCCGCGGGGGCGGCGGATCCGACGCCTCGGTGTGCAGCCCGTCGTCGACGGTGACGTCCTGCCGGCGCGACCCGTCGAGGCGATCGGCGCGGGCGCTGGCGCCGACGTCGACCTCCTGATCGGCACCAACACCGACGAGTACGGGCTCTTCGTCGAGGCGACGGGCCTGGCCGCCCGGCTCGACGAGGAGATGCTGGCGGGCCTGGTCGGCCGGCTCGGCGACGACGTCGCGGCGCTGCTGCCGTCGTACCGCGAGGACGCCCCGGGGGCCAGTCCGGAGCGGCTCTTCCGCGACGTGCAGGCCGACTGGTTCTTCGTCGTACCGATGTTGCGCCTGCTGGAGGCCCGACGGGCCGCGACCGGACGGACGCACGTCTACCAGCTGGCGTGGAACCCCCCGACGTACGGCGGGCGGCTCGGCGCCTGCCACACCCTCGAGATCCCCTTCGTCTTCGACACTCTGGCGGACCCGTGGGGCCAGGACCTGCGTGGTGTCGATGCGCCTCAGCGGCTGGCCGACGAGATGCATCGCGCGTGGGTCTCGTTCGTGACGACCGGCGACCCCGGGTGGCCGGCGTACGCCCCGGACCTCGGCGTCCTGCGCTTCGACGCCGGCGACGGGCGCGCCTCGGAGGTGGTCCTCGACCCGCACGCCCGGACCCGCGACCGGTGGGCAGGGCTCGCGCTTCAGTAGTCGACCGGAGTCTAGTGGTGTTCTAACTGTGTTAGAGTTGTTCTTCGTCAGTAGTGGTGGACGGTCCACCGCGGGACAGGAGCAGATCTCGTGGAGCAGCCGCTCAAGGCAGCCGTCATCGGTGCTGGGATGTCGGGCCTCTTCCTCGGCTATCACCTGAAGCAGGCGGGCTACGACTTCACGATCTACGAGAAGCGCGCCGCCGTCGGCGGCACCTGGGACGCCAATACCTACCCCGGCCTGCACGTCGACGTGCTGACCCGCAACTACGAGTTCCCGTTCGCCCGCAGCTTCCACTGGACCAAGCGCTACGCGCCCGGCAGCGAGGTGCGGCAGTACCTCGCGGACTTCGCGCGCACGCAGGGGCTGCTGGACCACGCCATCTTCGAGACCGAGGTGATCAGCGGCGTCTGGGAGGATGACCGGTGGACGATCACGCTGTCCGACGGGACCTCCGACCGGGTCGACGTGCTCGTCTCCGCGACTGGCTTCCTGCGCATGCCGTCGCTGCCGAAGGTGCCCGGCGTCGAGAGCTTCGGGGGTAAGCAGTTCCACTCGTCGCAGTGGGACCACTCGATCGACCTGCACCGCAAGGGCCAGCGTTTCGCAGTCGTCGGCACCGGCTCCAGCGGCGTGCAGATCACCACCGCTCTCGGCGAGATGGGCCACGACGTCACCCAGTTCATCCGCAGCCCACAGTGGATGCAGGTGAAGGAGAACCCGCCGTACGCCTGGTGGGAGAAGCTCGTGCTGCGCGTCCCCGCCCTGGCCCGGCGCTACGACCAGAAGATGGCGGAGCTCCGCGTCCGCACCGACGGCAACGAGACCTGGCGTCTCGTACCGGGGCCGGACCGCGAGGAGATGAATCGCCGCTTCCGCGCGATGCTGGAGCGCGAGATCCCCGACCCCGAGCTCCGTGCGAAGTTCACGCCCCGGGAGACCCTGGGCGTCAAGCGCATCGCCAAGACGCCGAGCTACTACCGCGTGGTCCAGCAGGACAACGTCACGCCCGTCTTCGGCGGCATCCGCGAGGTCGTCGTTGACGGGATCGTCGACGAGCACGGCGTGAAGCACGAGCTCGACGTGATCGTCTGGGCGACCGGCTTCGACGCCCACGCCTACATGCGCCCGATGAGCGTCACCGGCGTCGGCGGGCTCACCATCGAGGAGGCGTGGAGCGGTGGGGTCGAGGCGTTCAAGGCCATCGGCGTCCCGCACTTCCCCAACTTCTTCCTGCTCTGCGGTCCGTTCGCGCCCGTCAACTCGATCTCGATCCCGACGACGCTCGCGCACGAGGTGGACTACCTGATGCGCCTGCTGCGCGAGGTCGAGCGCCACCGGCAGGCCTACGCACCGACCGAGGCGGCCACTAGGGATTTCCTCGACGAGGTGCGGGCGGCGCTGCCCGGCACGACGTACTCCGAGGGCAACAACTGGTACAGCCAGACCGTCGGCACCCCGGTCATCTGGCCCTTCACCCGCCAGAAGCACATCGACCAGTACGCCGAGCTGCGGCTCTCCGACTTCGAGGCCTATCCGCTGGCGGCGTCGGAGGACGGCGACCGCCGCCGCGTGTCATGAGCGCGCAGCCGCGGATCGTCGACGCGCAGATCCACGTCTGGAAGGCCTCCACCCCCGACCGACCCTGGCCGGCCGACGCGATCGAGCCGCACCGCGCGCCGCTGGAGGTGCCCGAGGTCGTCGCCGAGATGGTGGCGGCCGGGGTGAGCGGCGCGCTCCTGCTGGCGCCCACCTGGGAGGGCTCCCGCAACGACTACGTGCTGGAGACCGCGCGCGCCGATCCCGAACGGTTCGGCGCGCTGTGCCGCTTCGCGACCGGCGACCCCGCCGAGGTCGAGCGGCTGGCCCACTGGCGCGAGGTCGCCGGCATGCGCGGCATCCGGATCTCGCTGAACCGCGGCGACGTCGCCGGGGTGCTGGCCGCGGCCGACGCCAGCGGGTTCTTCGCCGCCGCGGAGCGCCACGGGGTCCCGCTCAGCATCTATGCTCCCGGCCGCTACGACCTCTACGACGAGCTCGCGCGCCGGCACCGCGGGCTGAGGATCACCGTCGACCACGCCGCGATCGAGGCCGCCGAAGGTCCCCTGGTCGAGGCCGTCGAGCCCCTCCTCGCGCTGGCGGCCCACCCGGGCATCGCCGTCAAGGCGTCCGCACTGCCCTGCTTCGTCGACGAGCCGCACCCGTTCCCGTCGATCACCGAGGCCGTCTACCGCCTGGTCGACGCCTTCGGCCCCGAGCGGGTCTTCTTCGGCTCCGACCTGTCTCGCCTCCCGGTGCCGTACGGCGAGCTCGTCGATGTCTTCCGCCACCACCTGCCACGACTGGGCGACGACGAGCGGGCCCTGGTCCTCGGCACCGCGCTGACGACCTGGCTCGACTGGCCCGCCTCCCTCGAGAAGGAGAACCTGCGTTGACCACCAACGAAGCCGAGAAGCGCCCCGGATCGCTCGCGGGGGTGCGCGTCGTCGAGATCGGCGACCAGCAGGGCGAGTACTGCGGCCTGGTCCTCGCCGGCCTCGGCGCCGACGTCATCAAGGTGGAGCCGCCCGGGGGGTCGGCGTCGCGCCGGTTCGCGCCGTTCGTGGACGACGTCCCCGACCCCGAGCGATCCCTGCACTTCTGGGCCTACAACCGCGGCAAGCGATCGATCGTCCTCGACCTGGACACGCCCGAGGGCGTCGCCGAGCTCGGCTCGATCCTCGCGGGCGCCGACGTCCTGCTCGACTCGACGCCGCTGGGTCACCTGGAGACGGTCGGCGTCGGCTCTGCCGAGCAGCTGCGCGAGCGGAATCCCCAGCTGATCACCGCCCGGCTCACGCCGTTCGGCGAGGACGGGCCGTTCAAGGACTACCTGGCCTCCGACCTCGTGCACCTCGCGCTGGGCGGCGTGGCCATGAACTGCGGCTACGACCCCGACCCGAGGATGAGGTACGAGACCCCGCCGGTCGCGGGCCAGCTCGGGCACTCCTACGCGATCGCCGGCGAGCAGATGGCCTTCACCGTCATCGCGGCGCTGACCACCCGCCTGCGCACCGGCCGCGGCCAGCACCTGTCCTGCGCGATCCACGAGGCCGTCGCCAAGAACACCGAGGGCGACCTGATGTCGTGGGTGGCGCTGCGCACGCCGTTCCTGCGTCAGACCTGTCGCCACTCCGCGCCCGGGGTCTCGCGGCACCGCTCGATCTTCAGCACCAAGGACGGCCGCTGGTACCTCGCCAGCACCCGCAACGCCAAGCTGCTCGGCCCGTTCCTCGAGACCTGGGGCATCGGCGGGCGCATCTCCGACGGCAGCGAGGAGCAGGAGAAGGACTCGCGAGTGCTGCCCGGCATGGAGGGCGGCGCCGCCAGCAACATGGACGTGGTCGAGCAGACCATCCGGCGCTACATGTACGACGACGTCCCGTGGCGCGAGGCGCAGGAGGCGGGCCTCATGTGGGTGCCGGTGCGCAAGCCGCACGAGAGCGCCGACGACGAGCACTGGCTACAACGCGGCACCTACACCGAGGTGGAGCACCCCGAGCTCGGCCGGTCCCTGCGCTACCCGACCAGCAAGTGGATCGCGGACGGCTCCACGTGGGTGTCGGGCCGGCGCGCACCGCTCCTCGACGAGGACCGTTCGGCCGTCCTCTCCCTGACGCCGCGCTCCGCTCCCGTCGCGCGCCCGTACGCCGGCACCGAGCGACTGACCTCTGCAGGCCGGCCCTTCCCTCTGCAGGGCCTGCGCGTGCTCGACTTCACCTGGATGCTCGCTTCGGCCGGCGCCACCCGCTTCCTGGCCGCGCTCGGCGCCGACGTCATCAAGGTCGAGTGGCACAAGAACATCGACCCCCGCCGCGGCGGCAGCCCGGTCGGCGGCCGCGACGCCCGCGAGGCCGCCACCGGCCCGGTGCCGTCGATCTGGCCGGCCGACGGCGGCGGGCCGGTCGGCGCTCAGTACAACAACAAGAACCCCGGCAAGCGCGGCATCTCGCTCAACGTAAAGCACCCCGAGGGCCTGGCCCTGGCCAAGCGGATGGTCCGCGAGTCGGCCATCGTCGCGGAGGGCTTCTCGCCCGGCGTGATGGAGGGCTGGGGCCTGGGCTACGACGTCCTGCGCGAGATCAACCCGTCGATCATCTACGCCAAGCAGTCCGGAATGGGCACGAAGGGCGTCTACGGCCGATACCGCACCATCGGCCCGGTGGCCCAGGCCTTCTCGGGCCTCTCACACATGAGTGGGCTGCCGGACCCCTACCCGCCGGCGGGCTGGGGCTACTCCTACCTCGACTGGTACGGCGCCTACAGCTTCGCGCTGGCCATCCTGGCGGCGGTCTACCACCGCGAGACCACTGGCGAGGGCCAGGCGATCGACGCCTCCCAGAGCGAGGTCGGGCTCTACCTCACGGCCTTGCCGCTGCTCGACCACCAGGTCAACGGTCGAGAGTACGTGCGCGCGGGCAACCGCTCGCCGTACGGCACCGCGGCGCCCGAGGGGATCTACCGCGCCGAGGGCGACGACCGCTGGATCGCGATCACCTGCGAGACCGACGAGCAGTGGCAAGCGCTGGCCAAGGAGGCCGGGCACCCCGAGTGGCTGGAGCTGGCGGAGTTCGCGACGCTCGCTGACCGGCAGGCCCACCGGGACGACCTCGACGCCCTGGTGCAGTCGTGGACCTGCGAGCAGGAGCCGTTCGCGCTCATGGAGCGGCTGCAGGGTGCGGGCGTCGCGGCTGGCGTCGCCCAGACCGCGCAGGACCGGTGGGAGCGCGACCCCCAGCTGCGCCACCTCGACTGGCTGACCGAGCTCGACGCGACCGGCTTCGGCCGGTGGCCGGTGGCAGCGCCGTCGGTGAAGCTCAGCGACACCCCGCAGCACATCGGCGGGCTCGTCGGGCGCGGCGCGCCGTTCTACGCCGAGCACAATCACGAGGTGTACGGCGAGGTGCTCGGGCTCTCGCCCGACGAGGTCGACGCGTTGATCGCCGAGGGTGTCATCGCCCGGCCCGAGGACGGTCCGCAGTGGCCGACCTCCTGAGGACGGGCACGGCCCCCGGCGCCATCCGCGGCCGGTCAGCCGTCGTGGCCGTCGGCAACACGATCCAGGGCACGGTGCCGGGCATCTCCGCCGACGAGCTGGGGGTGGAGGCGCTGCGCCAGACGCTGGCGTCGTCGGGCATCGCGAAGGCCGAGATCGACGGGCTGATCACCTGCAAGTCGTACGGCGGTTTCGGCATCGACACCGAGATCGGTCGGCTGGCCGGGCTCAACCCGGCGTACAGCGCGACGCTCGACTACGGCACCTGCAACTTCTCGTTGCACCTAGCCGCGGCGGTGATCGACGCCGGGCTGGCCAGCTGCGTGGCGATCGTCTACGGCACCACGCAGCGCAGCGACGGCAACCGGTTCACGCTGCCCCTCGGGCGCCAGGACGACGCAGCCCGGCACGGCTTCCTCAACGTTGCGGGTCCGGCCGGGATGGCGTTCCGGCGGCACCAGGCGCTCTACGGCACCACCGAGGCCGACCTCGGCGAGATCGCCGTCTCCCAGCGCCGCTACGCGCAGGACAACCCGCTGGCCATCTTCCGCGAGCCGCTGTCGATCGACGACTACCTCGCGGCGCCGTACCTCGTGGAGCCGCTGCGCCGCGCCGACCTGTGCATGATCTCCGACGGTGGCGCCTGCCTGATCGTGGCCAGCGCCGAGAAGGCCCGCGAGCTCACCGAGCGCCCCGTGCACGTCATGGGCATCGCGCAGCAGACCGGCCTGCGCGACCGGCAGAACGCCGACCAGTGGATGCGGCCGTGGATCGGGCAGGTCGCCGAGCGCATCTACCCGGCGGCCGGCATCGACCGCGAGGCGGTCGACGCGCTCTACATCCAGGACCCGACCAGCGTGTGGGTCATGCAGATGTTGGAGTGGTACGGCTTCGTCGAGCCCGGTGGCGTCGGCGAGGCGTTCCGCTCCGGCGCCGTCGGCCACGGCGGCACGCTGCCGCTCAACACCAACGGCGGCCAGCTCTCGGAGGCCTACATGTGGGGCTTCCTGCACCTGTGCGAGCTGGTGCGCCAGCTGCGCGGCGAGGCGGGGGAGCGGCAGATCGAGGGCCTGCGCACCGCGCAGTACAGCTCGACCTTCGGGATGATGAAGGCCGCGAGCACGATCTTCTCGACGGAGGTCTCATGATCGACGCGACGGCCGAGGCCCCCTTCGGGCTGACCGGCGACGACCAGCCGTTCTGGGACGGGGCCGCCCAGGGGCGGCTGACCTTCCAGCGCTGCGACGACTGCGGCTTCGTCCGCTGGCCCGCGGCCGGCGTGTGCCCCGAGTGCCTCTCGCGCGCCGCGATCTGGGCCCAGGTCGAGGGCACGGGCGTCATCTGGAGCCACGTCGTCTACCACCGCGCCTACGCCGCCTCACTGAAGCAGGACGTCCCGTACGCCGTCGGGTTGGTCGAGCTCGCCTGCGGAGTGCGACTGGTCAGTCGGCTCGTCGGCTTCCCCGCCTCCGGCCCGCAGGTGGGCGATCGCGTCTCGGCCCGCTACCAGGAGGTCGGGGACCACGGCACGGTGGCGGTCTTCGGCCCGGTCGACTGATCGTGGGTGGATCGCTCGTCCTCGAGCGCCGCGGTCCGGTGCTCGTCGTGACGCTCGACCGGGCGGCCAAGCGCAACGCGGTCGACGCCGCGATGACCGCGGCCCTCGACGCCGCGTTCGAGGAGCTGGCCGACGACGACGCGCTGCGGGTCGCCGTACTGATGGCGCGGGGGCCCGTCTTCTGCGCGGGCAGCGACCTGCGCGCCGGGCCGGGCGCGCCCACCCCCGCCGGGGGCGAGTACGGCGTCGTGCGGCGGCGTCGTACCAAGCCGGTGATCGCGGCCGTCCAGGGCCCGGCCCTCGGCGGCGGCTTCGAGCTCGTCCTGGCCTGCGACCTGGTCGTCGCCGTCCCGGAGGCGACCTTCGCGCTGCCCGAGGCGGGGCTCGGCCGGATCCCGAACGCCGGCGGGCTGTTCCGCACCCTCGACCGGTTGCCCCGCACCGTGGCGCTCGAGCTGCTCGTCGCGGGAGGGCGCCTGACGGCTGACCGCGCGTACGACCTGGGACTGGTCAACCGGTTGAGCGAGCCGGAGCGCCTGCTGGACGACGCGATGGAGCTGGCGCACGGCGTGTGCCGCAGCTCGCCGGGCTCGGTCGCGGCCGCGCTCGACGCCGTCCGCGCCTACGCCGCCGCCGGCGAGGGTGCTGGGTGGGAGGCCACGGCCGTAGCCCTGGAGCGGACCCGCGCGTCCGCCGACCGGGCCGAGGGCGACCGGGCGTTCGCCGAGCGCCGCCCGCCGGCCTGGGCCGTCCCGGCAGCGGAGGTCTGAGCATGCGCGCCGTGCAGATCGTCCGCCTCGACGGTCCGGGGTCTGTCGAGGTCCGCGACGTCGCGGTGCCGGAGCCGGCGGACGATGAGGTTCTCGTGCGGGTGCGGGCCGCCGGCGTCGGCTTCCCGGAGGTGCTGATGTCGCGCGGCGCCTATCAGCGCCAGCCGGATCTGCCGTTCACCCCCGGCGCCGAGATCGCCGGCGAGGTCGTCGCCGCACCCGCCGGATCGGGTCTCGTTCCTGGGGACCGCGTGGCAGCCGTCTGCCTACTCGGCGGCTTCGCGGAGTACGCCGTGGCGCCGGTGGACCGCACGGTCGCGCTGCCCGACGGCGTCTCGTTCGCGGAGGGGGCGGCGTTCGCCTTCAACTACGGCACGGCCTACTTCGCCCTCCTGGAGCGCGGCCGGCTCGAGCCCGGCGAGGCGGTGCTCGTCCACGGCGCCGCCGGCGGCCTCGGCACGGCAGTGATCCAGACCGCCAAGGCGTTCGGCGCCGGCCGGGTGGTCGCCGTGACCTCGACCGACGAGAAGGGCGCCCTGGCATTGAGAGCCGGGGCCGACGACTACGTCCTAGCCGACGGGTTCAAGGACGCGGTGGTCCGCGGGGGAGAGGTGGACCTCGTCATCGACCCGGTCGGCGGCGACCGCTTCACCGACTCCCTGCGCTGCCTGCGCCCCGACGGGCGACTGGTCGTCGTCGGGTTCGCCGCCGGCGACATCCCGACGGTCCGGGTGAACCGCCTGCTGCTGCGCAACGTGAGCGTGGTCGGCGCGGCTTGGGTGGGCTACGCGTTCGGCCGGCCCGGGCACGTGGCGCGCGATCTGCACGCACTGCTGCCGCACCTTGCGCGGGGAGCACTGCGCCCGGTCGTCGGGGCGGAGTACGCCCTGGCCGACGCCGGACGTGCCCTGACGGATCTCGCCGAGCGGCGCGCCCGCGGCAAGGTCGTCCTTCGCCCCTGATGCCCCCGCGGGCGTGGGCGTCAGCGCACGGCGTTGTCAGCGATGATGATGTCGCTCGCGATCCAGGCCAGCGCCTGGGTCGGTGCCGAGCAGTTGCCCGAGGGCATCTGCGGGAAGACCGAGGAGTCGACGACCCGGAGCCCCTCGACGCCCCGCACCCGCAGGTGCCCGTCGACGACGTCGTCGTCGTCCGGTCCCATGGCGCAGGTGCCGAGGGTGTGCAGGCCGGCGACGCCGGAGTCACGGGTGAACTCGATGATCTCCTCGTCGGTCGAGACCTGGGGACCGGGCTCGAGCTCCTGGGTGACGTAGCGTGAGAAGGGCTCCGTCGCGAGGATCTCGCGACCCTTGCGCAGCACCTTCACCGCGAGGTCGCGATCGTGCTGGGTCTCCAGGAAGCTGGCCACGACGCGCGGCGGCTTCGTCGGGTCGGGCGAGGTGACGTGTACCGAGCCGGCGCTGGTGGGGTACGTCGCCGAGACGACGAACCGCGCGCCGGGGGACTTGTCCACGACCAGGCGCCCCGAGATCGGATTGACCCGCGACGTCGAGATCGGCGTGAAGAACGCGTGGGTGTCGGGTCGGCTCGACGCAGGGTCCGAGCGGTACGCCGCGACCACGTTGTAGCCGCCGTGCGCGATCAAACCCGACCGGGTGAACAGGTACTTGAAGCCCGCCCACATCTGACGCCGGAAGCTCGAGGCCTGCTTGTTGAACCCCTCGACACCCGAGAGCGAGACCTGCAGGGTGACCCCGCGGTGCTCGCGCAGGTTCTCTCCCACCCGGGGGCTCGCGACCACCACTGGGATGCCTGCGGCGTCCAGGACGTCAGGGCGACCGATGCCGGAACGCTCGAGCAGCTGGGGCGACTCCAGCGGGCCACCGGCGACGATCACCTCGCGGCGTACGTCGAAGACGGTGCTGCCGGACCGGGTCCGCGCCTCCACGCCGGTGACCCGGGTGCCATCCAGCACGAGACGATCGGCCTCGGTGTGCGTGAGGATCGTCAGGTTGCGTCGCTTGCGGGCGGGACGGAGGTAGGCCCGCGCGGCGCTCATCCGGGTCCCGCGCTTGATGTTCGAGGCGACGTAGCCGACCCGGTCGTCGTCGGTGCCGTTGGGATCCTCGACGAACCCGATGCCGTGCTTGCCCATCGCCTCGATCATCGCGTCGCTGGCCTCCTCCGGCGGGCTGGCGATCGACACCGGAACCGGTCCGCCGACGCCGCGCACCGGCCCGGGACCCAGCTCGTGGTCCTCGATCGCCCGGAACGCCTGGACGAACCGCTCCCAGTTCCACCCGATCATCCCCTGCTGCTCCAGGGCGTCGTAGTCCGGCGCCCAGCCACGGTTCCAGACCATCCCGTTGATCGTGGTCGAGCCGCCGAGGACCCGGCCCTTGGCCCACTCGGCGGTGACGCCGGAGCCGTAGGGCTCGGTCCGGTACTTCTGCGACGACCTCGGCGAGTTCATCGTGAAGTAGAAGCCCTTCGGCACCAGGTGCATGGGGTTCCGGTCGGGGCCGCCCGCCTCGAGCAGCAGCACGGACGTCGCCGGGTCGGCGCTCAGCCGGTTGGCGACGACAGCGCCGCCAGCACCGCTGCCGATGACGATGTAGTCGTAGACGGACGTGGGCCGCTCGCTCATGGGCACGCTCTCCGGTTCAAGTGATGGAGCCTACGATGCTACTATCGTGTTTGTGACGTCGTCACCTACGGCCCCCCTGGTCACCGACGAGATGCGCTCGATCGTCGGCTCGGTCGTCGATCGCCGGGTGTCGTTCCCCGTCGCCGCCTCCGACATCCGGCGCTGGGTCATCGCCGTCCACCATCCCGACCCCGCACCGCCGGAGCTCCTGGCTCCTGGCGCGCCTGCCCCGGCCGAGTTCAACCCGTTCGCGTGGCTGGTCGCCGAACGCATCGAGCCGCTGATCCCCTACGGGTCGCGGGACGCCGACCGCTACGAGAAGACCGCCGGCGTCCACGGCCCGGGGCTGGCCTTCCAGGTGGCGGCAGGTCTCGACGTCGAGTACGGCGTGCCGATGGTCGAGGGCGACGTGATCGTCTCCGTGACCACGCTCGAGGAGTACCGCGAGAAGCAGGGTCGCGTGGGGCCGATGCTGTTCACGGTCCTCCGCGACGAGTGGACCAACCAGGACGGGGAGCGGGTGAAGGTCATCCGCGAGACCTCCATCCGCTACGCATGACGCGGCCGGTCGCGGTCGGCGACGAGCTGCCCGCACTCAAGCGCACACCCGGGTTCGCGGAGTGGAACCGCTTCGCGGCGGTGAACTGCGAGTTCGTCCCGATCCACATGGACGACGAGGAGGGCCGCCGGGCCGGATATCCGCGCGCGATCGGCATGGGCCGATTGCAGTGGTCCTACGTCCACACGATGCTGCGGGGCTGGATCGGCGACACCGGTCGGATCGTCGCGTTGAGCCTGGAGTTCCGCCGCCCGAGCCTGCGCGACGAGCCCCTCGCGGTGCGCGGGCGGGTGCTGGCGGTCCGTGGCGACGGGGAGCGACAGGAGGTGGACCTCGAGGTGTGGGTCGAGGACGCGGGCGGAGCCGTGCTGGCGCCGGGGTCGGCGACCGTCGAACTCCACTAGTTCATCAGTTGTGTTGCGCGTCACCTATGTTGTCCTTATGATGAAGTAACATCATTGGGGACGTCGATCCAGTCGTCTGCCCCGTCCCGCAGACCCTCGAAGGTGGGCAGCATGACCGAGCTTCAGCGCTTCAGCATGACGATCGACGGGGAGTCGGTCGGCTCCTCGACCGTCGAGGTCGTCAACCCGGCCACCGAGCAGTCCTGGGCCGAGGTCCCGGCGGCCACCACGGACGAGCTCGACGCCGCGTTCGCCGCCGCGGCCCGAGCCTTCGACTCCTGGTCCGCCGACGACGACGCGCGGCGCGACGCCCTGCGCAAGGCCGCCGAGGTCGTGATGGGTTCCGTCGACGAGTTCGCCCAGATCCTCGTCAAGGAGCAGGGAAAGCCGCTCGCCGACGCGACCGGCGAGGCCCAGGGCACTGCGGCCTGGATCGGCTACTTCGCCGACCTCGACATCGCTGAGCAGGAGATCATCACCGAAGGTGCGGTGGCGCAGGTCCGCTACCCGCTCGGCGTCGTCGCCGCGATCACCCCGTGGAACTACCCGCTGATCCAGGCGGCGTGGAAGTTCGCCCCCGCGCTGCGCGCCGGCAACACCGTGGTGCTCAAGCCCTCGCCGTACACCCCGGCCGCGACGTTGCGCCTCGGCGAGCTGCTGCAGGGCGTGCTGCCCGCAGGAGTGCTGAACATCGTCTCCGGCGGGGACGAGGTCGGCGTCGCCATGACCAAGCACCCCGAGACCGCCATGGTCAGCTTCACGGGGTCGGTCGCGGCCGGCAAGGCGGTCCAGGCGGCCGTCGCCCCCGACCTGAAGCGTGTCACCCTCGAGCTGGGCGGCAACGACCCGGCCATCCTGCTCGACGACGTCGACGCGGCGGCCATCGCCGAGGACCTGTTCTGGGCGGCCTTCACCAACAACGGTCAGGTCTGCGGCGTCGCGAAGCGGGTCTACGTCCCCGAGGCGCTGTACGGCGAAGTCGCGGACGCGCTCGCCCGAGTGGCGGACGCCACGCCCGTCGGCGAAGGCACCGAGGAAGGCGTGCGGCTGGGCCCGATCAACAATCGCGCGCAGTACGACCGGGTGACCTCGCTGCTCGACAGCGCGGTCTCGGCCGGCGCCACCGTGCGCGCCGGCGGGAGCCGGCAGGGTGAGGCGGGCTACTTCGTGAAGCCGACGATCCTCACCGACGTGCCCCAGGGTCACGACATCATCGACGAAGAGCAGTTCGGCCCGGTGCTGCCGCTGGTGCCCTACACCGACCTCGACAGCGTGATCCGTGAGGTGAACACGTCGAAGTACGGCCTGGGCGGCTCCGTGTGGAGCTCCGACCCCGACCGGGCGCTCGCCGTCGGACGTCGTCTGCGCGTCGGCACGGTCTACATCAACGGGCACGCGATCAACCACGGCCCGCACGTGCCGTTCGGTGGTGCCCGTTGGAGCGGCATCGGCGTCGAGAACAGCCTGGCCGGTCTGGAGGAGTACACCCAGCGCCAGGTCATCTACGCCAACGGCGCTCGGATCTGAGCTCGGAAGCACCCCCTCCACCCATCTCGTCCGAACCCACGTGGCCGCCGGCGTCGCGCCGGCTCCCGTGCCCGTTCCGTCCGCTTCGCGGGTCTGACCAAGGGAACTCACCATCATGCTGAATGAGCTGCTGCCGTTCATCGTCGCGGGGATCGCGACGGGAGCGGTGCTGGGCATCGCCGGCACCGGGCTGGTCCTCACCTACAAGACCTCGGGCATCTTCAACATCGGGCACGGCGCCGTGGCCGCGGCCTCGGCGTACCTCTTCTACTACCTCAACGTCGAGCGCGAGTGGTCCTGGGGCTGGGCGGTGCTGGTCGCCGTCGGTGTGCTCTGTCCGCTCCTCGGCCTCCTGATGGCCGCCATCAGCGCGCGCCTCGCCGAGCAACGGGCGGCGATGAAGATCGTCGCCACGATCGGCCTGGTCCTCATCGTGCAAGGACTCGCGACGATCAAGTTCGGCTACAACACGCTGCGGGTCCCGCAGTTCCTGCCGAAGGGCACCGAGTTCTTCGAGGTCGGCGGCGTCAACGTCACGTACGCGCAGGTCACGGTCACCGCGATCTCGCTGGTCGCCGTCGGGGCGCTCTACCTGTTCTTCCGACTCTCCCGCACCGGCCTCGCGATGCGCGCCGTGGTCAACGACCCGGAGCTCGTGGGTCTGCACGGCACCAATCCGCAGCGGGTCCAGCGTCTGGCCTGGATCATCGGTGCGACCTTCGCCGGTGTCTCCGGCGTGATGATCGCGCCCACCAGCGGCCTGGAGTCGGTCGCGCTGACGTTCCTCGTCGTGCAGGCCTTCGGCGCGGCCGCCGTCGGCGCCTTCTCCAGCATCCCGCTGACCTACGTGGGCGCACTGGTCATCGGCATCACCGCGAGCGTCTCGACCAAGTACGTCCTGGAGGTGCCGGAGATGGCCGGCCTGCCGTCCAGCCTGCCCTTCATCTTCCTCATCGTGGCCCTGCTGGTCCTGCCACGGCGCAAGCTCGACGCGCCCGCCCGGGCCGAGCGGCCGCCGACGTCGCCGTGGCACGGTCCGGCGCGCCTGCGCCTCGGCGTCGGTGTCGTCGTGGTGGTGCTGCTCGGCCTCGTGCCGATGATGGCCGGCAACAACCTGTCGTACTTCACCGTCGGCCTGACCCAGGCCATCATGCTGCTCTCGCTCGGCCTACTGATCCGTACGGCCGGCCTGGTGTCGCTGTGCCATGCCGCGTTCGCCGCCGTCGGCGCGGTCGCGTTCGCCCAGTTTGTGTCGGAGTGGAGCCTCCCCTGGCTGCCGGCCGTCCTGCTCGGTGCGCTCGTCGTAGTGCCCGTGGCGGCGCTGCTGGCCCTGCCCGCGATCCGGCTGTCCGGTCTGTTCCTCGCGCTGACGACCCTCGGGTTTGGCCTGATGCTGGAGCAGCTGGTCTACCCACGCTCCTACTTCTTCACCCAGGACGGCCTCGGCCGCGCGATGCCGCGGCCCTCGGGCTTCGAGAGCGACGAGTCCTACTACTACGTGGTCCTGGCCTTCTTCGTCGTCATCTCCGTCGCGATGGTGGTCATCCACCGCAGCCGGATGGGCCGGATCCTGCAAGGACTCTCGGAGTCTCCGCTCGCCGTGCGCACCTTGGGTCTGAACGTCAACCTGACCCGGCTGATCGTCTTCTGCGTCGCCGGCTACGTCGCCGGCGTCTCGGGCATCCTCTACGGCTCCTCGGTCAACTTCGCCGTCCTGGGCGACTCCTCCTACACGGCCTACTACTCGTTGGTCCTGGTCGCGACCCTTGCGCTGATGCCCTTCCGGGAGCCCTGGTACGCCGTCGTGGCGCTGGTCGCCGCGGCGCTTCCGGCGTACCTGCACAGCGACAACACCGCGAGCTGGCTCAACGTGCTCTTCGGCTTCTTCGCCATCGTGACGGCGGTGCAGGGCGGCACGCCCCAGATGCCCGCCCGCATCCGCGGCTTCATCGAGGCCCGCTTCGGCACGGCTGAGGACGCCGCGGCGCCCGCCCGGTCCGGGGAGGACCCCTGGACGCTGCCGGCCCACGCCTCGGGCCTGGAGGTGCGCGACCTGACCATCAAGTACGGCGGCCGCACTGCGGTCGAGTCGGTCTCGTTCACCGCCCCGGTCGGCCAGATCACCGGTCTGATCGGCCCCAACGGCGCCGGGAAGACCACGACCTTCAACGCCGCCAGCGGGCTGCTCACGCCCTCGACCGGCAGCGTGTGGCTGCACGGGCAGGACGTCACCCGGCTCGACGCGGCTGCTCGTGGCCGGCGGGGCCTGGGGCGCACGTTCCAGCTGATGCAACTGGCCGACTCCCTGACCGTGTCGCAGAACGTGGCCCTCGGGGTGGAGTCGGGCATGGCCGGCTCGAACGTGCGCGGTCAGCTCCTCGCGACCCGTGCCGAGCGGAACGCGACCCGCGAGGCCTCCGAGCACGCGATGGAGCTGTGCGGCATCGCCGACCTGCGCCACCACCGTGCCGGCGCACTCTCGACGGGGCAGCGCCGCCTGGTCGAGCTCGCCCGTTGCTTGAGCGGTCCGTTCGACGTCCTGCTGCTCGACGAGCCCTCGTCGGGACTGGATCCCCACGAGACCGAGCGGTTCGGCCAGACGCTGCTCGACGTCGTCGCCGACCGCGGTTGCGGAATCCTGCTCGTCGAGCACGACATGGCGCTGGTCCTGCGCATCTGCACCGAGATCCACGTCCTCGACTTCGGTCGCCTGCTCTTCTCGGGCTCGCCGTCCGAGGTCCGCACCAGCCCCGTCGTCCAGGCCGCCTACCTCGGCAGCTTCGAGGACGAGGCCGCCGCCGAGGCCATCACCGAGAAGGGACTGGTCCCGTGACCGTCACCGACACCGTCAGCCCGTCGACCGAGACCGCCCACCCCGCCCTGGAGCTGCGCGGCGTCAGCAGCGCGTACGGCGAGACGCAGGTGCTCCGCGACGTGTCGATCGCTGTGCCGCCGGGCTCGGTCACGGCGCTCATCGGACCCAACGGCGCCGGCAAGACCACCTCGCTGCGCGTGGCGTCGGGCCTGGTGAAGCCGACCAGCGGCGAGGTGCTCCTGCACGGTCAGCCGGTCACCGGGTGGTCGCCGCACCGCCTGGCGGGTCGCGGGCTGTGCCATGTGCCGGAGGGGCGCGGGGTCTACCGCAACCTCACCGTCGAGGAGAACCTGACGATGATGTCGCCGCCCGGCTCGGTCGCCGAGGGGATCGAGAAGGCGACCGCGACCTTCCCGATCCTGGGCGACCGGCTCAAGCAGAAGGCCGGCACGCTCAGCGGCGGGGAGCAGCAGATGCTGTCGCTGTCGGCGGCGTACCTGCGCAAGCCGACGATCGTCCTGGTCGACGAACCGTCGCTGGGCCTGGCCCCGATCATCGTCGACCTGGTCTTCGACTTCCTCAAGACGCTCAAGGCCGAGGGCATCGCCCTGCTCCTCGTGGACCAATACGCGCTGCGGACCCTCAGCATCGCTGACACCGCCTACGTCCTGCGGCGAGGCCAGATCGCCTACACCGGCAGCGCCCAGGAGCTGCTGCAGGGCGACATGTTCGAGCAGTACATCGGCGAGGGCGTCAGCTGAGCCTCCCGCACCACCCGCCCAGGAAAGCCTGCGAAGGAGAAGGAATCACATGCCGTCCATGCTGGAACGAGCCGAGAGCTCGGGCCTGCCGGTCCACCTGCTCGACCTGGAGAACGACGCCCGCCTGGCCGACGACCCGTTCGCCGTGTGGGACGAGATGACCTCGGTGGCGCCGCTGTTCTACAGCCCGGCCAACCGCGGGTTCCTGGTGGCCTCGGACTTCGACACCATCAAGACGGTGCTGCGTGACTGGAAGACGTGGTCGAACCTGCCGACGACGATCGTGTACACCAAGGAACAGGTCTTGATGAACACGCCGCCGATCAGCATGGACCCGCCGATCCACACCAAGTACCGGCGCGCGTTGATCCCGCTGTTCGCGCCGAACGTCCTCGCGCCGCTCGAGCCGAAGATCGAGAAGATCACCCACGACCTGATCGACGAGCTGCTCGCGAAGCCGGACCCGGACTACATCCGCGACTTCTCGTCGCAGCTGCCGGCCCGGTTCTTCCTCGGCTGGCTGGGGCTCGGCGACGCCGACGTCAAGCGCATGTACGAGCTCGCGCAGCGCGCGACGTTCGAGTTCGACGACCAGGCCAAGCGCGACGCGGTGGAGCACGAGATCGGTGAGATCGTCGGCGACCTGTTCCGGGCCCGCAAGGCCGAGCCCGCCGACGATCTGGCCAGCTCGATGCTGGCCATGGAGGTCGACGGCGAACCGATCGACGTCGACCTGTGCATCGACATCGGCCGACTGGCGTTCATCGCGGGGCAGGACACGACGTCGACGCAGCTCGGCTACATCATGTGGCACCTGGCGCGCAATCCGCAGGACCGTGAGCTCATGGTGCAGCGCCCCGAGCTGACCAACGAGGCGGTCGAGGAGCTGACCCGCTTCTACAACACCGGTGGCCCGGCCGGTCGCATCGCCAGCCAGGCCGGGGAGCTCAACGGCTTCCCGATCGAGGCCGGCGACCGCATCTTCATCGCCCGGGCCGGCGCCGACCGTGCCTTCGCCCCCGAGGTTCAGCTCGATCGCAACCCCAACCGGCACACGGCGTTCGGGCTCGGCGCGCATCGCTGCCTCGGATCGCACGTCGCGCGGGTCGAGATGGAGATCGCGCTCAAGGTCTGGCACGAGCGCATCCCCGAGTACCGCATCAAGGACGGCTTCACCCCGAAGCACCGCTACGGATCGTTCATGCAGCAGCTCACGAGCCTGCCGCTGGACATCGGCTGACGAACCCCACGAGCAGAGGAGACGGTATGAGCGAGACGACCACCAGCACGGACGGCGGCCTGCGCTACGTCCTGGACCGCGACCTGTGCGCCGGGCACGGACGCTGCTACGCGCTGGCGCCGGAGTCCTTCGAGTCCGACGACGTCGGCTACGGCCTGACCAAGGACGTCGTCCACCCGGCCGATCGGCTGACGGCGATGGAGGCCGTGGCGATGGCGTGCCCCGAGGAGGCCATCACCGTGGAGAAGGTCGACGCCTGACACCTGATCGACCACGACGAGGGCCCCGCCGACATCGGCGGGGCCCCTCGTCGTGCTGGGACCGATCAGCCGAGGTCGAAGCCCTTGTAGCCGGCCTCGGCGGCCTCGGCGATCCGCTCGCGGTACTGCGGCTGCCCGCCGGCGTACAGCAGGTAGGCGCGGCGGCGGCCCTCAACGTTCGAGCCGAAGGCCCACGACTCGGCATCCTCCTGCAGGGTGCCGACGATGCCGCTGTTGACGTGCTCGTTCCACTCGTCCTCGGCCGTCTCGGTCGTGGCGATGCGCGTCAGGCCGAGATCACGCAGGTGCGCCAGGCACGCTGCGACCCAGGTCGACTGGGTCTCGGTGAGGCGGGGGATGATGCCCGACGAGCTCTGCGGGCCACCGACCATGAACAGGTTCGGGAAGCCCGAGACCTGCAGGCCCAGGTAGCTGCGCGGTCCGTCGATCCAGTGGTCGACGAGCGTCTCACCATCGACGCCGCGGATGTCGATCGTGTTGTACGAGCCGGTCACCGCCTCGAACCCCGTGGCGATGACGACGAGGTCGAACTCGTAGTGCCGGGCGGACGTCTCGACGCCGGTAGCGGTGTACCGGACGAGCGGTTCGTCGATGGTCGAGACCAGGGACACGTTCGGCTCGTTGTACGTCTCGAAGTAGCCGTTCTCGAGCGGGGGCCGCTTCTGCCCGAATCCGTGATCGGTCGGGATGAGCAGGTCGGCGATCGCGGGGTCGTTCACCCGTCCCCGAATCTTCTCGGCGAGATACGCGGTGACGTTGGCGTTGGCCTCCCGGTTGACCGAGATGTCGCGGAAGTTGCCCATCACGAAGGCCATCCCGGGGGCCTCGTACAGCTCGTCCCATACTGCGCGGCGCTGCTCGTCGGTCATCTCGAGCGACGACTCGGGCTTAGGTCCGTGGATGCCCCCACCGGGCGTGCGCTGAGTGGTCTGGTAGATCTCCTCGATCCGCTCGCGGATGTCCGCCATGCGCACGTCGTCGATCGGGAAGTTGTTGATGGGGGTGCACCAGTTGGGGGAGCGCTGGAAGACGGTCAGCGACTCGGCCTCCTTCGCCAGGAGCGGGATGATCTGCACGCCGCTCGAACCGGTGCCGATCACGGCGACCCGCTTGCCGGCGACGTCGACGTCGCGATCGGGCCACAGACCGGTGTGGTGCCACTCGCCCTGGAAGTCCTCGAGACCGGGGACCTTGGGGAAGGCGGGCTTGGACAGGATGCCGAGCGCCGTGACGAGGAAGCGCGTGCGGAGGACCTCGCCCGACTCCAGGGTCACGACCCATGCGGTCTCCTCCTCGTGCCAGTGCGCGGAGACGACCCGGGCGTTCAGCTGCACGTGCCGGCGCAGGTCGAGCCGGTCGGCCACGAAGTTGAGGTAGGCCTCGGTCTCGGGCTGCGAGGCGTACTCCTCGGTCCACGACCACTCGTCGACGATCTCCTGCGAGAAGAAGTACCCGTAGGTGTAGCTCTCGGAGTCGAACCGGGCCCCGGGGTAGCGGTTCCAGAACCACACCCCGCCGAGGCCGCTGCCGGCCTCGAGGAGCCGGACATCGAAGCCGCGCTCGCGAAGCTCCCAGAGCTGGTGGAGGCCGGAGATGCCACCGCCGACGACGATCGCGTCGAGCCGGCTCCCCCCGTCGGCGATCGTCTCGGTCTCGGTCAGGTCAGCCATCTCTACTCTTCTCGTCGTTCGCGTCGCCGAGGTGGCGCGAGTACGCGCCCAACGGTGCTATAACCATGGTCATGTTCTGGTACAAACATCATAACTACGTCCTTGTGTTGCTGTCACCGGCACCGCCGACCCGATGAGCCCTGGTGCTGCTGTGGTGATGGGGTCGTCCAGCCCGACGGAGCCCTCGGTGCCCGCGTGGTACCGCGACGCGCTCGCGCTCGTCCCCGCGTACGACGCCGTCACGGCGGCCGGGGCCCGCGTCGCTTACCGCGCCTGGGGACCGGTCGGGGCGCCCGGCGTGGTGCTCGTGCACGGCAGCGCCGCGCACGGCGGATGGTGGGATCACGTCGCGCCGCACCTGGACCGCACGCGCAGAGTCGTCGCGATCGACCTGTCTGGACACGGGGCGAGCGACCACCGGCCGGCGTACGCGCTGGAGGTGTGGGCGCACGAGGTCGCGGCGGTGGCCGACGCCGCCGGGGCCCGGGGACCGATCGTGCTCGTCGGTCACAGCATGGGCGCCTTCGTGACCCTGCGGGCGGCGGAGGTGCCGCGCGCCGAGGTGGCCGGCGTGCTCGCCATCGACCCCCCGGTCCGCGAGATCGACAGCGAGGTCCGAGCCGCTCGAGCGGCGTTGGCCGCCGCCGTACCTCCGGTGTACGCGACCGCGGCCGATGCCGCCGCCCGCTGGCGGCCGCGACCGGCCCAGCACGTCCTGCCCTACGTGCGGGACCACATCGCCGCGGAGTCAGTGGGCCCGGTCGACGGAGGCTGGTCGTGGCGGTTCGACCCCCGGGCCTTCGACCGACCCGACGTCGAGCCCGAGGACTGGGGGCCGATCGAGTGCGACGTCACGGTGCTGCGCGCCGAGCACGGCATGCTGTCGAGCGCGATGGCCGACCACCTGGTCGACCGGCTCGGGCCGAGGGCCCGGCGTCTCGACGTCCACGGGGCCGGGCACCACGTGATGCTCGACCGGCCGCTCGCCGTAGCCTCCGCGGCCCAGGACCTGCTCGCCCGGGTGGACCGCGCATGAGCACGACGGCGCTCGTGGTCGGCGGGACCGGGCCGACGGGCCCCCACATCGTGCGCGGTCTGCAGGAGCGCGGATACGAGGTGGCCATCCTGCACCGCGGCACTCACGAGACCGACGAGCTGGGCGACCTCGAGCACCTGCACGCCGACCCGCACTTCCAGGAGTCGGTGGAGCAGGTGCTTGGCGTCCGCAGCTTCGACGTCGTCGTCAGCACCTACGGCCGGCTGCGCCGTGTCGCCGCGGCTGTGGGAGGGCGGTGCGACGAGTTCGTCGGGGTCAGCGGGGTGCCCGTCTACGCCGGCTACCACGAGCCGGAGGCCCGCTGGCCACGCGGTATGCCGATCGCGACCGCCGAGGGCGACGCCTCCCAGGAGCGCCCGTTCGGAGAGGAAGAGAGTGCCGCTGCCCGGTTCGCGCGCGCCATCCACGACACCGAGCGGTCGGTGCTGGCGCTGCACGATCAGGGAGCGTTCCGCGCGAGCCTCTTCCGCTACCCCTCGATCTACGGGCCGCGTCAGCTCTACCCGCGCGACTGGTCGATCATCCGGCGGGTCCTCGACGGCCGGACGCGCGTGATCCTGCCTGACGGCGGGCTGACGATCCTCACCCGGTGCGCCGCCGTGAACGCCGCCAACTTCCTGCTCACGGCGGTCGACCGACCGGACGCGGCAGGCGGGCAGGTGTTCAACGTGGGGGACCTGCAGCAGTACAGCCTGCGCCAGTGGACCCAGATGGTCGCCCGGTACGCCGGCGGCGAGCTGGACGTCGTCTCCCTGCCGTTCGACCTCGCTGGTCCCGGCCGCGAACTCTTCCCGGTGCCGCACGCCGACCACGGCCTGGTGAGCATCCACCGGGCCTGCACCCGGCTGGGGTACGTCGAGGCGGTGCCGGCTGCCGAGGCGCTGCGCGCGAGCGTCGAGTGGTACCTGGAGCACCCGCCGGAGCCCCGGGTCGTCGAGGGCATGGTCGACACCTTCGACTACGCCGCCGAGGACCGGCTGATGGACCGGTTCGCGCAGGTGACGGCAGAGCTGCGCGCCGAGCAGGGCGAGGCCAGAACGGCCGACCACCCCTATGCCCACCCCACCGCGCCGGGAGCCACCGACCACCGAGGGCGGTGAGCCGGCTCTTACCAGGGTTGTGTAGACAATTATGTTCCCAATGTTGTTAACAGTGGATTTACAGCACAACTGCGTTCTATGGTGTGCTCTGCGTCACTCAATCTCGCCTGGTCGTGAAGGCATGTTCATAGGAGAGCGTCATGAAGTGGAACAAGGTACGGACCCGCAGGACGACGAGGGCGACGGTCGCGATCGCCGCCCTCGCGCTGGTGCTGGCCGCCTGCGGTGACAGCGAGGGCGCGGACGCCGTCGACGAGGGGGCCAAGCTGGACGGTGAGCCCATCAAGATTGGGTTCGCGGTGTCGCTGACTGGTCCGCAGTCGTCGAGCACCGCCGGGTCCGCCCCGGCGGCCCAGGCCTGGGCCCAGCAGACCAACGCCGACGGCGGCATCAACGGCCGGCCCGTCGAGATCGTCGTGGTCGACACCAAGAACAACGCCAGTGCCGCGCAGGCGGCCGCCAAGGAACTCGTCGAGGATGAGGACATCGTGGCGATGATGGTCACCGACTCCGTCGCCGAGGGCGCTGTGGGCGAGTACCTCCAGGGCGAGAACATCCCCGTCATCGGGTCCGGCGGCTACAACCAGGACGTCTGGAACAAGCTCCCGAGCTTCCTGACACAGTCGCCGAACTCCCTCGTGGTCATCCAGTCCCTGCTGACCGCCGCGGTCTCCTCCGGCGCCAGTGAGTTCGCGGCCGCCGTCTGTGCCGAGTCCGCCACCTGCGCCGAGGGCGCCGACGCGGTCTTCGGGCCGGGCACCGAGGCGGCTGGTCTGGGCTACGGCGGCTACGTCAAGATCACCTCGACCGCCGCGAACTACACGGCCGAGTGCCTGAGCTTCAACGAGAAGAACGCGGACTACATCGCGGTCCTGGTCCCGGTCGACACCGCCGTACGCGTGATGTCCGACTGCGTCCAGCAGGGCTACGATGGCGCCTTCGCGACCTCGTCGACCAGCTTCAGCCCGACCAAGTACGGCGAGATCCCGGGCATGAACATGATCGGCACGCTCAACGGCTTCCCGTGGTGGGCCGACGACCCGCAGGTCGAGCGCTTCCGCGATGCGATGGACAAGTACGAGTCCGACACCGACATCGCCAGCACGAGCACCACGACCGTCTGGTCCAGCCTCGAGCTGTTCAAGAAGGCCCTCGGAGCCGACACCGAGACGGTGACCCGTGACAGCGTCTTCGCGTCCTACTACGCCATCAAGGACGAGACCCTCGACGGTCTGCTGCCTCAGCCCATCACCTACACCGAGGGGCAGCCCGCCCCGGTCGTCAACTGCTTCTGGCAGTACGACTTCACCGCAGGCGACGACAACCCCGAGCTGCTGCCGCCGACCGGCGAGTCCGGCAACGGCGCCAGCGGCGACCTGGCGACGGCCTGCACGCCGGCCGCCTGAACCATCCCGGCTCGACGAGCCGGAGCCGCCCCACCCGCTCACCGCGTCGGTCCCCGAACCGGCGCGGTGAGCGCCGTACCGGACCCGACCACCCCGCCCTCGGAGGCCCGCATGCCCGCTCAGCCCCAGCGGTTCACGATCGACGTCCCCGAGGCGGTGCTCAAGGACCTCCGCCATCGGCTGGCCGCCACCCGCTGGTCCGACGACCCGGGCAACGACGACTGGCGCTACGGGACGTCGAGCGCCTACCTGCGAAGCCTGGTCGAGTACTGGCTCGACGGCTATGACTGGCGGGCCCACGAGGCGCGGATGAACCGCTTCGAGCACTACCGGGTCGAGATCGACAACGTGCCGATCCACTTCCTGCGCCGCGGGGGCACCGGCGCGGACCCAGTGCCGCTGCTGCTGACGCACGGGTGGCCGTGGACCTTCTGGGACTTCGCCGAGATGATCGAGCCGCTCGCCGACCCAGCAGCCCACGGGGGCGGTCCCAGGGACGGCTTCGACCTCGTCGTTCCGTCACTGCCCGGCTTCGGGTTCTCCTCGCCGCTCACCCGCACCGGAGTGGGTGCGGCGACCACCGCAGGGCTGTGGAGCCGGCTGATGACCGAGGTGCTCGGCTACGAGCGGTACGGCGCGATGGGCGGCGACTTCGGCGCCGTAGTGACCCAGCGCCTCGCGCACGAGCGTCCCGACGAGCTGATCGGGGTGCACTTGACGCGCTACCGGCGCCCCTCCGGCGCGGCCGGTGTCGCCGCGGTGACCGGGGGCCGCGAGGACTACGGCCCGGACGAGCAGGGCGACTACGAGCGGGACCGTGCGGGCGCGGCGCTGACCGCCAGCCACCTAGCCGTGCACACCCACGACCCCCAGTCGCTGGCCATCGGCCTGCATGACTCGCCGGTCGGGCTGGCCGCCTGGCTCCTCGAACGCCGGCGCAGCTGGTCGGACTGCGGGGGAGACCTGGAGTCGGTCTACACCAAGGACGAGCTGATCACGACGATCATGCTCTACTGGGTGACCGGCACGATCGGGTCGTCGCTGCGCTACTACTGGGAGACCGCGCGCGAGGACCGGCCGCTAACCGGCGGCGCGCGCATCGACGTACCGCTGGCGGTGGGGGTGCTGCCCGGTGACGTGAGCGCCCTGCCGCGTCGGCACGCCGAGGAGGACACCGACCTCCGGCAGTGGACGCGGCTCCCGCGCGGGGGCCACTTCGGCCCGGCCGAGGTCCCGGACCTCCTCGTGGCCGATCTGCGCGACTTCTTCCGTCCGCTTCGTTGAAGGCTTGCCCGCACTGTGGTCTTCTAGTGGTGGTATAGTTGTGTTAGATCTCAGGGATCGCAAGTCTGGGCATAGCATTCTCGACGGAAGTGGTGGTGGACGTGGTGGCCGACGCGAGCAACGAGTCGGTGCGGACGTTGGTGGTCTCGCGCAAGCAGGCGCTGACCGCGGACGTGACGCTGCTCGATCTGCGTGACCCGGAAGGGGCGGCGCTCCCGGCCTGGGAACCCGGCGCCCACGTCGACCTGGTGCTCCCGGACGACATGGTCCGCCAGTACTCCCTGTGCAGCGACCCCGGCGACGCCCACGTGTGGCAGGTTGGCGTGCTGCGGGAGCCCGCCGGCCGCGGGGGCTCGATCCACATCCACGACGTGCTGGCGGAGGGCGACACCCTCGAGGTGCGGGGCCCGCGCAACAACTTCCCGCTGGAGCCGGCCGAGTCCTACCTCTTCATCGGCGGCGGGATCGGCATCACGCCGCTCATCCCGATGATCGACGCCGCGATCTCCCAGGGGACGCCCTGGGAGCTGGTCTACGGCGGTCGATCCCGCGACACTATGTGCTTCGTTGACCAGCTGGAGAGCTACGGCGACCAGGTGGCCATCCGGCCGCAGGACGTGCACGGACTGCTGGACCTGCCCGGGATGCTGGGGGAGGCGCGCGTGGGCACGGCGGTCTACTGCTGTGGCCCCGAGCCGCTACTGCAGGCCGTCGAGGCGGCCTGCGCGTCGTGGCCGGCTGGCGCCCTGCACCTGGAGCGGTTCAGTGCCAAGGAGCTGGAGGAGCCGGTGCGCTCCGACTCCTTCGAGATCGAGCTCACCGTCTCCGACGTGGTGCTCACGGTGCCACCGGACCGCTCGATCATGCAGGTCATGGAGGACAACGGCATCCCGGTCGTCGCCTCCTGCATGGAAGGCACCTGCGGGTCGTGCGAGACCGTCGTCCTCGGCGGTACGCCGGACCACCGAGACTCGATCCTCTCGCCGGCGGAGCAAGAGGCCAGCGAGACCATGATGGTCTGCGTCTCCCGGTCGGTGAGCCCGCGGCTCACCCTCGAAATCTGAGCGTCTTCTCAGGCCGCGTCGCCGATCGATCCGCACCCGATCGAGTGTTGTCCTAATGATGTTCGACCATTAGTGTGAGCACG
Source organism: Nocardioides endophyticus (assembly GCF_039543845.1). Taxonomy (NCBI): domain Bacteria; kingdom Bacillati; phylum Actinomycetota; class Actinomycetes; order Propionibacteriales; family Nocardioidaceae; genus Nocardioides; species Nocardioides endophyticus. Next base: position 140,737 of record NZ_BAABKN010000019.1, read on the forward strand.
GACACAAGAACGATTGGCGCCATCGCCGTACTGCACCGTCCGGACCCGAGGAGAGCCCGATGACCGCTGAGCTGACGATCGACGAGCTGCACGAGAAGTACCGCCTGGACTACGACCCGTACCACGCGGTCCCGATCGCCCAGCACCTGGCCGAGCTCGCTGAGCGGCGCCAGACGATGCCGGTCTCCTACTCGGCGCGCGGCAAGGGCTGCTGGGTGCTGACCCGCTACGACGACATCGCCAGCGTCCTGCGCCGCAACAACCGGGGGTTCATCAGCTTCCCCAACGACCCTGACGGCCAGAACTCGCAGGGGTCCAACGACGGCATGATCCCGATCGAGATCGACGGCGACCGGCACAAGCAGTTCCGCCAGCTCCTCGATCCCTACTTCTCGCCCCAGAAGGTCGCGGAGAAGGAGGACACGCTCCGCCAGTGGGCGAACCGCCTCATCGACGGCTGGATCGAGGACGGACGCTGCGACTTCGTCAACGGATTCGCCCTTCCGTTCCCCGGAGTCACCGTGCTCACCATCATGGGCTGGCCCCTCGAGGACCTCGACCTCATGAACGACTGGACCAGCACCCTGCTGCACGGCAAGCCCGGCGGCTCCCCGGAGGAGCAGATGGCCGTGCGTGGCCAGGCCCACGTCGACATGCGCGCCTACATGCTCGCGATGATCGAGCGACGTCGGGGCGAGGCCTCGCGTGACGACGTCACCTCGGGTGCGCTGAACGTCGAGATCGACGGGAAGCGGCTCACCGACAACGAGCTGTTCGACATGTTCCTGCTCATGATGACCGCCGGCCTCGACACGGTGCAGAGCGTGCTGTGCCAGAGCATGGTCTACCTCGCCAGACACCCCGAGCAGTGGGACAAGATGTTCGAGGCACCGGAGTCCCTGGAGCCGGCGATCGAGGAGCTCCTGCGCTGGTGCGCCCCCGCGGTCCCCACCCGCAACGTCGTCCAGGACGTCGAGGTCGCTGGCCTTCACCTGCCCCCGGGCGAACGCGTGCACTTCCCGCTCGCCGTGGCCAACCGGGACCCCGCGGTCTACCCAGACCCCGACGAGGTGATCCTCGACCGCGTCGCGAAGCCGCACCTGGCGTTCGGTCTCGGCACCCACCGCTGCGTGGGCCTGCACCTGGCGCGCCTGGAGCTGAAGATCGCCTTCACCGAGCTCCACCGGCGGATGCCGACCTTCCGGCTCGCGCCCGACGCCGAGCCGCACGAGCACCTCGGTCTGGCCTGGGGCACCGACAACGTCCACCTCGAGTTCACGCCCGGCTCGCGCGAGCGCTGAGCGCCGCGTCCCGATCCCCCGCCCACTTCCACCCATCAGGAGTTCCCGTGACCGCCGACCTCACCCTCGACGAGCTGCGCGCGCAGTACCGCCGCGACTACGACCCGTACGCCCACTGGACCATCGCCGAGCACCTGGCGGAGATCGCCGAGCGCCGGGAGCAGGCACCGATCTCCTACTCCGCGCGCGGCAACGGCTGCTGGGTGCTGACGAGGTACGACGACATCGCGAGCGTGCTGCGCCGCAACAACCGGGGGTTCATCAGCTTCCCGAACGAGCCGGACGGGATCAACGCGATGGGCACCTCGGTGGGTCAGATCCCGATCGAGGTCGACGGCTCGCTGCACAAGCAGTTCCGCGCCCTGCTCGACCCGTACTTCTCCCCGAAGCGGGTCGCGGAGAAGGAGGACACGCTCCGCGACTGGGCGAACATCCTCATCGACGACTGGATCGAGGCGGGGTCGTGCGACTTCGTCGACGGTTTCGCGCTGCCCTTCCCCGGCGCCACGGTGCTCTCGATCATGGGCTGGCCCGGCGAGGACCTGCACCGGCTCAACAGCTGGGCCGACACCCTCATGCACGGCGTGGCCGGCGGGACGCCGGAGGAGACCGCAGCGGCCCGCGGCGTCGCCCACGGCGAGCTGCGGGAGTACTTCATGCAGCTCATCGCCGACCGTCGCGAGAGCGGTCCGCGCGACGACGTCACCTCGGGCGCGATGGAGGTGGAGATCGACGGCAAGAGGATGACTGACACCGAGCTCTTCGACCTGTTCGTGCTGATGATGGCCGCCGGTCTCGACACCGTGCAGAGCGTGCTGTGCCAGAGCATGGTCTACCTCGCCCGGAACCCCGAGCAGTGGGACAAGATGTTCGAGACGCCCGAGTCGCTCGAGCCCGCGATCGAGGAGCTGCTGCGGGTCGGCGCCCCTGCGGTCCCGACGCGCAACGTCGTCCACGACGAGGTCGAGGTCGCCGGCCTGATGCTGCCCAAGGGCGAGCGCGTGCACTTCCCGCTCGCCGCGGCCTGCCGCGACCCCGAGGTCTACCCGAACCCCGACGAGGTCATCTTCGACCGCGTCGCGAAGCCGCACCTGGCCTTCGGCCTCGGGACCCACCGCTGCGTCGGCCTCCACCTCGCCCGGCTCGAGCTGAAGGTCGCCTTCACCGAGCTGCACCGGCGGATGCCCACCTTCTCGCTGGTTCCCGGCATCGAGCCCCGCGACCACCTGGCACTGGCCTGGGGGGTCAACGACGTGCACCTGCGCTTCGAGCCGGGACCGCGCGAGAAGACGACCGCGTCCTGATGGAGCCCGCGCAGGACCCGCGCACCATCGCGGTCGTCGGCGCGTCGCTCGGCGGCCTACGGGCTGTCGACGCGCTGCGCCGCCTCGGGTACGCCGGCCGGCTGGTCGTGATCGGCGCCGAGCCGCACATGCCCTACACCCGGCCACCGCTCACCAAGAAGCTGCTCCTCGGTGACGGCGTCGCCGAGCACGCCCAGGTGGCGCTTCGGGTCAAGCCCGACCCCCACGACACCGAGTGGGTCCTCGGGCGCGACGTGGTGCACTGCGACCTCGCTGCGCGCCGGCTGACGCTCGACGACGGGACGACCGTCGACTTTGACGGTCTGGTCGCGGCGACCGGGGTGCGTTCGCGCCGGCTCCCCCTGGAGCCGGACACGGCATCGCCGTCGCTGCCCATCCGCACACTGGAGGACTCGGTCGCCGTCTCCGAGCGGCTGCGTCCCGACGCGTCGGTCGCCATCATCGGCGCCGGCTTCATCGGGTGCGAGGTCGCGGCGGCGGCGCGTGCGCGGGGCTGCCGGGTCGCGGTGGTCGCGGTCGACGAGGTGCCGATGCAGCGGCCGCTCGGCCTGCAGGTCGGGGCCGAGCTGCGGCGGCGTCACGAGGCAGCCGGGGTGGTCTTCCACCTCGGGCGCGGGGTGGCGTCGATGGCGCCCGAGGGCGGCGGCACGCGGCTGCGTCTGGACGACGGAACCACGCTGGAGGCCGACGTCGTGGTCGAGGCCGTGGGATCGGTGCCGAACGTCGAGTGGCTCGCCGGCAACGGTCTGGACCTGGACGACGGCGTGCTGTGCGACGGCGCCCTGCGCATGGGCGGGATCCGAGCCTGCGTCGCCGTCGGCGACGTGGCGCGCTTCCCGAACGCCATTCTCGGTGGGCCTCCGCGTCGGGTCGAGCACTGGCAGATCCCGGGCGAGACCGCCGTACACGCGGCGGCGACGCTGTTCGCCGACCTCGGTGGGGCGGAGGACGACGGGGAGCCGTTCGGCACGCTGCCGACGTTCTGGTCGGACCAGCAAGTCGCGAGCATTCGCGCCTTCGGCGCGCCCGGCCTGGCCGACGACGTGCGCGTGCTCGAGGGGGACCTGGCCGGTGACGTCGCGATCGGCTATCTCCACGAAGGGGCGTTGGTGGGAGTCGTCCTCCTCGGCCTGGCCAAGGAACAGGGGCGCTTCCTGCAGCAGGTCCAGGAATCGCTGACGCTGGCCCGGGCGTAGCCGGATCAGATCGAGAGCCCGCCGTCGGCGACGATCATCTGGCCGGTCACGAACGAGGCGTCGTTGGAGAGCAGGAACGCCACCACGCCCGCGATCTCGGCGGGGTCGGCGATGCGGCCCATCGGGATGCGAGCAGCGGTCGCCGCCTCGTCGAGCCGCTCGGTCATCCGGGTGCGCAGGTGGCCCGGGCCGACGGCGTTGATGCGGATCCCGTGGGCCGCGTGGTCGCGGGCCGCCGCCTTCGTCAGACCGTCCACGGCATGCTTCGCCGCGGCGTACGACGCCACGCCTGCCACGTGCACCTGGCGGCCGGCGTACGACGCGACGTTGACGACCGCGCCGCCGCCGTGTGCGACGAAGTGGGCGAGCTCGCGGCGCAGGCACAGGTAGACACCGCGCAGGTTGACCGCGACGCTCTCGTCCCAGACGGCGTCGTCGTAGTCGGCGAGCAGCTGCGGCGGGGGACTCACGCCGGCGTTGTTGACCGCCGCGTCGAGACGTCCGAACGTCAGGAGCAGCTCGGCGAGGACCCGGTCGACCGAGGCCGGGTCGGTGACATCGAGCGCCAGCGGCAGGGCGCGGCGTCCCCGCGCCCGGATCTCGTCGGCGACGCGGCGCCCCGCCCCGAGGTCCCGACCGGCGATCACCAGGTCGGCGCCCTCGTCGGCGAGGCGCAGGGCGCACGCGCGGCCGAGCCCGCGCGTGCCGCCCGTGACCAGGACGACCCGGTCCTCGAACCTCTGCACGGCTCAGCCGTGCAGCACCATGCCGCGCAGGTTCTTGCCGGCGTGCATGTCGGCGTAGCCCTGGTTGATGTCGTCAAGGGTGTAAGTGGTGGTGATGAGCTCGTCGAGGTTGAGCTTGCCCCGCTTGTAGAGGCCGAGCAGCAGGGGAACGTCCCGGTAGACGTTCACTCCGCCGTAGACGTTGCCGCGCAGGATCTTCTCGCTCATCGTGAACTCGAAGAGCCCGAGGTTGGTGGTCGTCGAGGCGGCGGGGGTGACCGAGGTGATGATCGTCCGGCCACCAGGACCCACCAGGCGGGTGGTGTCCTGCAGCGTGTCGCCGTCGCCGACCCCCACCGACAAGATGGCGACGTCGGCCATCCGGCCGCGGGTCTCGGTGGCCAGCAGCTCGGCCGCCTCCTCGACCGATGCGGCCGTGTGGGTGGCCCCGAACAGGAGCGCCTGCTCGCGCTTGAACTCGACCGGGTCCACGGCGACGATGATGTCGGCGCCGGCGCTGCGAGCCCCCTGCAGGGAGTTGACCCCGACGCCGCCGCAGCCGATGACCACGACGTTCTCGCCGGGCTTGACGCCACCGAGGTAGACCGCGGCACCCCAGCCGGTGATGACGGCGCAGCCCAGTAGGGCGGCCGAGGCCAGCGGGATGTCCTCGTCGATCTTGATGACGCGGGCCTCGGCGACATTGGTGTACTCGCTGAAGGTGCCGAGCTCGGCGATCGCACCGACCTCCTGGCCGCGGGCGCGGAACGCCGGCCCGAGCGGAGCGGTCTTCGGCGGGTTGTAGAAGCACAGGTTGCCGCGGCCGGTCAGGCAGAAGTGGCAGTCGCCGCACGGCGGGTTGAAGACCATGACGACGTGGTCGCCCGGCTTCACCCGGGTGACACCCGGGCCGACCGCCTCGACCACCCCGGCGCCCTCGTGCCCGCCGACCAGCGGCAGCTGGGCCGGCTGGTCGCCGGTCACGTAGTGGTCGTCGGAGTGGCACAGGCCGCTCGCGGCGACCTTGACCCGGACCTCACCGGCGCGCGGTTCGACCAGGTCGACGTCCTCGACGTTCCACTTGTCCCCGACGTTCCACAAGATGGCGGACTTGCTCATGCTGACTCCTCGTCGCGACTGATGAAGTAATTGTGATCTGGAACATAACATGCGGCAGTGTCAGCCACCATGTCGCCACCGGTCACGATGTTTAGGCTTGCCGTAGTGGTGTTAGTATGATGTTGTATTAATCGTCACACCGAGCACGAACCCCTGTCCGCCCCTGTCCGCGGAGGCGCCGCGAGACCGGCGTCGAGGAGAGCGACCATGAGTGTTTTCACGCAGCGTTTCGACCGCGTCGTCATCGTCGGCGGCAGCATCGCGGGCTCGCTCGCGGCGGCCGCGGCGGCGCCGTACTTCCGCGAGGTCCTGGTTCTGGACCGCGACCAGTTCCCCACGACGCCGCAGCAGCGCAACGGCGTGCCGCAGGGCGCACACTTCCACGCGCTCCTGGCCGCTGGCCGCAACGCCATGGACGAGCTGTTGCCAGGCTTCTCCGAGCAGATGCTGGAGATGGGCGCGGCCGACCTCGACTCGACCGCCGACGTGATGCGGCTCGACCGGCTCGGCTGGTCCCCGCGCTTCGAGACGCCCCTGCACTTCCTGATGGCCAGCCGCCCGCTCATCGAGTTCGTCATCCGCGACCGCGCAGGCGCGATCGACAACGTCACCTTCCGCGCAGGCGTCGACGTCGTCGGCCTGCTCGGCGACAACGGTGCCGTGACCGGCGTCCGTCTCGCCGGTGATGGCGTCGACGAGCTCGTCGCCGACCTCGTCATCGACGCCAGCGGCCGGCGCGCCAAGACGCCCGAGTGGCTGGCCGCGCTCGGCTACTCCGCTGCGCCCGAGACCCTCGTCAACGCGCACTGGGGCTACGCGAGCACCTTCCTGCGGGTCCCGGAGAACTGGGAGCCCGGTTTCAAGGCCCTGGCCTGCGTCCCGTTCGGCGAGGGCGCGCTCACCCCGGAGTCCGCGCAGCGCGCGATGGCGATGTGGGTCGTCGAGGGCGAGCGGCGCTGGGTGCTCACCGTCCAGGGCTCGGCCGGCGACTACCCGCCCCGGCAGGTCGACGAGCTCAAGGCATTCGTCGCCAGCATCGGCGCGCCCGAGCTGAGCGACGCCTTGCAGGCGGTCGAGTTCCCCGAGAAGATCGCGCTGTGGCGCGACACCACCAATCGGCTCCGCGACTTCGCTGGGCACGGGGACCGGCCCGAGAACTTCTTCTCGATCGGCGACGCCTGGGCCGCCTTCAACCCGGTCTACGGCCAGGGCATGACCTCGGCCGCGCTCCAGGCCCGAACCCTGGCCCAGGAGCTGGCCGAGCACGCCGCGTCGGGCGTCGACTCGCTCAAGGGTCTGGCCGACCGCTTCTACGGCCGGACCAGTGAGCTGGTGTCCTTCTGCTGGAGCTCCTCGACCGCCCTCGACTACCGCCTCCCAGGCGTGGAGGTAACGGTGGACGGTGAGCCCCAGGAGGTCCAGGCGGGCTCCGCCGACTTCTCGGACCGGCTCGCAGCGTGGGCCTCGCTCGACCGGGACCGCTACGTGAAGTACCGCGAGACCACCCAGCTCCTGCGCTCCAACGAATGGCTGCAGGACCCGGTCGTGGTCGACGAGATCAAGCAGAACTGGGACGAACTGGGCCAGCTCGTCAAGGTGCGGTGAGCGGGCCCGCCGCGCTGGCCGGCGTCCGGGTGCTCGACCTGAGCACCGGGATCGCCGGACCCGTCGCCGCCATGCTGCTCGGTGACTTGGGCGCGGAGGTCGTCCGGGTGGAGTCACCCCCGAAGGCGGACCCGCTGCCCGGCGAGCCGATGTGGCACCGCAACAAAACGGTCCTGCGGAGCGCGCCGGACCGGCCCGAGGTGTGCGGGCTCGCCGCCGGGGCGGACGTCGTGGTGACCAGCTCCTCGCGGGTGGCCACGGCCGCCGGTCTCGACGACCCGGCGCCGCGGCGCGTGCACCTGGCGCTTCCGGTCCTCCCCGACGGCCTCGGGGTCGGCCCGGACGCGGGCGAGGACGTCGACCCCCTGACCGCTAACGCACTCCTCGCGGCGCTCAGCGGCGTCGCGCGGCGGCAGTCGTCGTACGCCGGGGGCCCGGTCGAGTCGGTGCTCCCGCACCTGGCCTACCTGCACGGGCTGTGGGGCGCGACGACCGCCGTCGCGGCCCTGGTCGAGCGCGCGTCCTCCGGCTGCGGGCAGCGCGTCACCGTCGACGGGTTGCACGCGGTGCTGGTGGCGGCGACGACGACCATCGTGGTCGACCCGCAGGGCGTGCCGCCGACGACGTCGGTGGGACCGGGCGGCCCGAACCCGGCGTACTCGACCTATCGCTGCGCGGACGGCCAGTGGCTGTTCCTCGGCGGCCTGACCGACAAGTTCCAGCGCACCGCCTTCGGCCTGCTCGGCGTCGCAGGCATCTTCGCCGACCCACGCATCGCCGACCAGGGCGAACGGCTCTACGCTCCCGACAACCGCGAGTGGGTGCGTGCTGAGGTCGCCGCGGCCTTCGCCACCAGACCCCGGCAGGAGTGGCTCGACGCGCTCGCGGCCGCCGACTGTCCGGCCGGTCCCGTCGAGCCGCCGGGCGCCTGGCTCGACCATCCGCAGGTCCGGGCGCTCGGCCAGCGCTGGGAGCTCCACGACCCGCTGGTCGGGACGGTTGCCATGCCGGGTCACCCGGTCGTGCTGACAGGGACCCCCGTCCCGCCTGCCAGGCCGCGCGCCCTTGCCGCGGACGCGGCCGACGTCGCCTGGTCGCCCCGGCCCGATCCAGGGGTAAGGGTCGGCGACGGTACGCGTCGTGCTGGCCGCGGCCCCCTGTCCGGCAACCGCGTCCTCGACCTGGGCACCGTGCTCGCCGGTCCCTACGCCGGCATGCTGCTGGCCGAGCTCGGCGCGGAGGTCGTGAAGGTCGAGCCGCCGACGGGCGACGCCTTCCGCTTGCGGGGCCATCCACACAACCGCGGGCAGCGCAGCTTAGCCGTCGACCTGCGCGCCCCCGAGGGGTACGCCGCTCTGCTCGGCCTGGTGGAGCGCGCTGACATCGTCATCGACAACTTCCGTCCCGGTGTCCTGGAGCGCCTGCGGCTGCGCCACGACGACCTGGCCGCGGCGCGTCCCGACATCGTCACGGTCTCGATCACCGGCTACGGCGACGTCGGCCCGCTGGCCGGGCGGCCCGGGTTCGACCCGGTGCTGCAGGCGATGTCGGGGATGATGGCGGCCCAGGGCGGTTCCTCGGCGCCGGTCTTCTCCACCCTCGCGGTCAACGACGTGACCGCGGCCTGTGCCTCCGCGCTCGGCGCGGTCGCCGCGCTGCACCACGTGGTGACCGGGGGAGCGGGTCAGCACGTGGAGACCACCCTGGCGGCCGTCGCGACCTTCATGCAGTGCGGGGAGATCGTCGAGTACGCCGACCGCCCGCCGACGCCGGTCGGCGGTCCGGATCATCCGGGTCCGTCCGCGCTGTCTTCCTACTACCGCACCGCCGACGGCTTCGTCCGGCTGCACGTTGCGAGCCACGAGCAGCTGCGTGCCGCTGGTCTCGATCCGGTGGAGCGGGTGAGCGAGCTGTCGTCGGACGAGGTCGTCGAGCGCGTCCGCTCGGCCGGGGGACACGCGGTGCGCGCCCGGTCGTACGTCGAGCTCGCGGCCGACCCCTGGTTGGTGCAGCAGGAGTACCTCGTGCCGATCACCTGGCCCGACGGGCGGACGACGTACCTCCCGAACCGCTACGCCCGCTTCGACCGCACCCAGGAGTCTCGCGTGCTGGTCGCGCCCGGACTCGGCGAGCACACCGACGCGGTGCTGACCGAAGCCGGCATCGAGGAGGACGCGATCGCCGGCCTGGTGGCCGACGGCGTCCTCACCCGGGGCGGCCCCCTCACGTCGGTCGCCGACGTCGGCTACCGCTGACCGGCACCACCCCCACCCGAGCGAAGAGACGGAGCGACGATGGACGTTCAGCAGCTGGCCGACGAGCTGGCCGAGGTCAGGAGCCGCCTGGCAGCCCTGGAGGACGAGAAGGAGATCCGTGAGCTGCTGGCGCGCTACGGCTACTACGCCGACGCGAAGCTGGACGATGAGTACTACGACCTGTTCACCGACGACTGCGTCATGGACGTCTCGACCGGCAGGGGCGACGACCCCTACGCGTTGCTGCGCTGGGAGGGACTCGCGGCGATGCGCGAGTTCATGGCGGTCCGCACCGCCGGAAACGGGGACGGCTTCTACGGGCGCAGCCTGCACATGCAGGGCAACAACGTGGCGATCCGGGTCTCGGGCGACGCGGCGGTGGCCACCAACTACTCCTTCATCTTCCACCAGGACGGACCCGACCTGCGGATCATCAGTGCCTCGATCAACGCATGGCAGCTGGTGCGCACCGAGGCGGGCTGGCGGATCCGGCAGCGGCGTCGGCGCATGGTGGGCGCGCCCGACACCGCCGAGGTGCTGCGGGCCACCGATCGCGACGTCAGGGCGTCGGCGTCAGGTGCGTGAGCAGCGACTCGATGGCGGAGAGACACGCATCTCCGCGGTCGAGCGGCACATGGTGATGAGCGTCGGAGACCCCGGCGCGGGGCACCTCGCGACCTGTCCGGCTCGCGATGTGGTCGGCGCTCGCGTTGTTGGCCAGCTCGCTGAGCTCGCCGTACACGACACCAATCGGGCAGCGCGACGCCGCGATCGCCTCCTCGATGTCCTGCGCCGTGAACGGCTGCCCGCTGCGGGGGTCGAACTTCCAGCGCCAGCCCTCCTCCGTCTCGCGCAGGCCGTTCCGGGCGACGCTGTCCAGCAGCGCGGCCGGCGCTGTGGTCGCGCGCGGCCGCAGCCGGAAGTTGTCCACGGCAGCGTCGATCGTGGGGTAGTAGCGCACGATCTCGCGCGCCGGCGCCCGGTAGGGCTCGCGGCCGACGCGCGAGTCGACCATCACGACGGTGCGCACGGACCCGGGCGAGCGTGCCGCCAGGTAGACGGCAAGCTGTCCGCCCATGCTGTGGCCGACGACGTCCGCAGGTCCCGCGTCGAGGTCGGCGATCACACCGGCGAGCTCGTCGGCCCAGGTGCCGGGCGCGTACGTCAGGCGGTGGTCGCTGTCGCCGTGACCGCTGAGGTCGACGATCGCGACGTCCCGGTGCCGGGCCAGGCCGGGGGCCACCGCGAACCACCAGCCCGTGTGGGCAGCCCGGCCGTGCACCAGCAGCACCGGAGCCGCCCCGCGAGGACCGGAGCGGCGGTAGGCGATGCGGACACCGGCGACCACCACATGGTGGACCGGCATGTCGAGGACGTGGACCCAAGGCGCTCGCCCGGGAGAGGAATTCACGACGATGAGCGTAGTCGTGGTCGAACCTGCCTAGAACAGGGGTACATCGTGGAGAACCATCAGTGCGTCGCCGCGCACATCCTGTGGTGCCGCTGCGATGCGTGACGAGATCCGGGCAGACGCGAGGTCAGTGTCGGCAACTGCGGCGGTGATCGCGGAGGAGCCGCGGCGCCGGGCGGGGCTGATCGTCACGACCCTCGCCCTGTGCGGCATCGTCGTCTCCCTTCAGCAGACCCTGATGCTGCCGCTGCTCCCAGAGCTGCCGGCCATCCTCGACACCTCGGCCGACAGCGCGTCGTGGCTGGTGACCGCGACGCTGCTGACGGGTGCGGTCGCCACCCCCACCGTCTCCCGGCTCGCCGACATGTACGGCAAGCGCCGGATGATGGTGGTCGCGCTCGCAGTGTCCGTGCTGGGCTCGCTGGTCGGCGCGTTCAGCCAGGCGGTGCCGGTGCTCATCGGCGCGCGTGCCCTGCAGGGTGTCGGGATGGCCCTGATCCCGGTCGGCATCGCCATCATGCGCGACGAGCTCCCTCGAGAGAGGCTGCCGCTCGGCGTGGCCCTGATGAGCGCGACGCTCGCGATCGGCGCGGGTGCCGGGCCGCCACTGTCCGGGGTCATCTACGAGCACCTCGACTGGCATGCCATCTTCTGGCTGACCGGACTGGTCGGCGTCGCACTTCTGGTGGCCGTGCTGGCGGTGCTGCCGGAGTCACAGGTCGTCACCGGAGGGGTCTTCGACACGCGGGGGGCCGTCCTCCTCTCCGCGGCTGTGACCGCCCTTCTGCTGACCCTGTCCAAGGCAACCCAATGGGGATGGACCTCGCCCCTGACGCTCGGGCTCGCCGCGAGTGGCCTGCTCCTGCTCGCGGTTTGGGCGCCACTGGAGCTGCGGACGCCGAGCCCCCTGGTTGATCTCCGCGTGGCCGCGCGACGCGGGGTCCTGCTCGTCAACGTCGCGTCCCTCCTCGCGGGCTTCGCGATGTTCGTGAACATGCTGCTGACCACCCTTTTCTTACAGATGCCACTCAGCTCCGGCTACGGCTTGGGCCTCGACGCCGTGGAGACGGGGCTGTGGATGGTGCCGAACGCGGCCGCCTTCGGCCTGATGGCGCCGATCTCTGCTCGGTTGACCCGACAGTTCGGTCCCGTCACGACCTTGCTGGCCGGGGCGGCCGTCATGTCGGCGTCCTACGCGGGCCGGGTGTTGCTGAGCGACAACCTCACCCAGGTCGTCCTCGGTTCGGTCGCGGTCAGCATCGGCACCGCCCTGGCCTACGGCGCTATGCCGACACTCATCATGCGCGCGGTCCCCGTGACCGAGACCGCGTCCGCGAACGGACTGAACGTCCTCATCCGCTCGATCGGCACCTCAACCGCGAGCGCCACCACCGCCGCGGTCACGTCCGCCTGGGTCGTCACGGCGTCGGCGGACTCGGTCCCCAGCCTGGCGGGGCTCCACCTGATGTTCTGGGCCGCGTCCGTCACGGCCTTCTGCGCCGCGGTGGTTGCGGTCCCGATGCTGCGGATGCGGGACTTCGCCGAAGAGGCGGACCGCAGCGGGACCGGCCGGGCGAGCCGGACCGCGACTGTCGTACGGGGCCGGGTTCTGGATGCGGAGGCGGACCCGATTCGGACCGCCGTGGTCACGGTGCTGAACCCCGACGGAACGCCAGTCGACTGGGCGCAGGCTGACTCCATGGGGCAGTTTGCCGTCGCGATTCCCCGTGCCGCGGAGTACCTGGTCGTGACGACGGCCGACGGCTGGCGGCCTCGGTCCCGAATCATGATGCTCGGAGAAGCGGTCGCGCTCCCGCCGCTCGTCCTCCGCGAGCGGCTTACACTCGCCGGGACCATCACCGATGCCAAGGGTCGTCCCGCCAGCAATGCCCTCGTCGTCCTGACTCGCCAGTCGGGGGAAGCCGTCGACTCGATCCGCACGGACCACGAGGGCCGCTATGAGATCCCGCGGCCGACGAACGGCCGCTACGTCCTGACCATCGTCGCTCTCGATGGCAGCATCGGAGCGCGCACGGTCACGGTGTGGGAGGCGGCCCGCAGCGCCGACCTTGTCCTCGGGACCCCGATCCTATGAGGCACATAGTTGCCTCCCGGGGGTGCGCCTTCGCGATCGGGAAGCACGTGACTCAAAAGGGAAAGGTCCCGTCGACGTGACGTGGCAGGCCGCACTGGCGGATTGGCTCGGGGAGCGGTGTCTATGCCGTCACTACAACTACGACGGGACCTCCCACGGCGGCGCGCGAGCCTAGTCCTGTGCCTAGTCCTCGGTCATCGACTCCAACGCGACCGTGACGGCGAGCACGAGTCCCACGTCCTCGCCCGGCTCGACCTCGACACCGTAGGTGTCCCGGACCCGGAACCAGGCCTTGGAGATCTGGGCGACCCGGTCCCCGTCGCGCTCGATCTCGTACTCGTGGTCGACGACGTTGCCCTTGACCTTCAGGTCGGCCCCGTCCTCGAGATCGATCGCGAACCGGTCCCGGATGCCCACGAGCGCCTTGTGGATGGTCGCCACCGAGCGTCCGTCTCGCTCGATCGCGACCTTGTCGCGGACGCTGAGCTTGCGCTCCTGGATGCTCGCCACCTCCTGTCCGGAGGGGTCCTCGAGCTTGAAGGTGCTGCGCGCCCGGAGCGCCTTTCCGTTGACGCGGAAAGCCCTGTTGCCCTGGTCGTCCTCGATCCAGTAGTCGTCGCCGATGGCGAACAGCTTCTCCCTCATCTGGAAGCGGCGTACGTCGTTGTCGTCGTCGTTTCCCCGATTGCGCAAGATGCCCATGGTCGTCCCTTCGCGGATGGTGTCCCGGTAGCGTAGGTCCGGTGTGACAGGTCCGTCTTCACGCACGTTGCGTGAGGACGCGCGGTTGGGTTGCGCACCAGACTTCCGGCCATGGCTCCTTGGATCGCAGTGCTCTGTACCTGATCGACCTTGCGTTGAAGATCGTCGCGCTGGGCGTGGTGCCGAAGAACAGGCGGCCGTCCAGTGGCATGGCCTGGCTGCTCCTGATCCTGGTCCTCCCCATCTTCGGATGGGTGATCTTCCTGGCCTTGGGGCGGACCAAGATCGGGCGCCGACGCAACGAGCAGCAGGCCGAGGTCAACGAGCTCGTGGCGGAGCGGACCGCGCACGTGCCCACCCTCGAGGACGACTTCCCAGGACCGGCATACGTGCGGTCGGTGGCCACCTTGAACCGCAACCTGGGGGCGCAGCCGGCGATGCGGCAACCGGGTCGACCTGTTCCCGGTCTATCGCGAGTCGATCGCTGCGATGACCGCGGAGATCGACAAGGCCACCAACTGGGTGCACGTCGAGTTCTACATCACTGCCTGGGACGACGTCACCGGGTCGTTCTACGAGGCGCTGGCGCGGGCCGACGGAATCGCGACGCCCGTCGTCGCGCTCGCCCTGGCCGCGGTGGCGACGGAGACGGGAGCTGCGGGCAACGGCGAGTCCGGGGGAGCACTGCAGCAGCTGGCCATCGGTCTGCTGGTCGGCCTGGTCGTCGGGGTCGGGAGCGACCTCTTGGTCAACCTGGCGACAGGACGCCGGTGGGTGGAGAACGGCGGGCGCCGCATCGCGACCCTCGCTGCTGCCCTCTGCAGCTTCGCCTTGGCGGTCACGCTCGACGGGAACGGCTTCATCGCGGCGTTCGTGGCCGGCATCAGCTTCGGGGCCTCGCTTCGGCGCGAGGTGACGCCGGTCCATGTGACCACCGAGCTGCCCGAGCTGCCTCGACCTCGAGACGATCGTCTACGCGGTGCTGAGCCTCACGATTGTGCGCATGCTGCCGGTCGCGCTCGCGCTCCTGGGGACGCGGCTGACCAGCCGGACCGTCGTCTTCATGGGCTGGTTCGGTCCGCGCGGCCTCGCCTCGATCGTGTTCGCTCTGCTTGCCGTCGAAGAGCTGGGTGAGGGAGCGCTGGTGGAGCAGGCCGTTGCCACGGTGGCACTCACCGTGATGCTGAGCGTCGTGCTGCACGGGCTGACGGCGGGTCCACTGGGCCGCCGGTACGTGCGGCTGTCGCAGGCCGAGACCGAGGCGGAGAACGATCGTGGATCGGACATCCGAGCGCGCCGTCTCGCCCACGAGCAGGGGCCGCAGGAGACACCGTCCGCCAGCGCTTCGTGATCGGTGTTCGTCATCCGCGCGAGCTCGAGAAGTTCACCCAGCCTGGGTGACGCCCCAGGTCCCCGCTGTGTCCACGCTGATGGATGACCACGTCAGGCACCGAACGGAGACAACCCGATGACCAACTCACCCGACCGCCACGCCCGTTCGATGCTGCCGATCCCGCACCGTCCCGGGGTGGGGCTGACGACGTACGACGCCAAGGACCCCGACACGGCGTACCCGCCGATCGAGCCGCTGCTCCCGCCGAAAGGTGCGCCCAACGTGCTGCTCGTGCTGATCGACGATGTGGGCTTCGGGGCCAGCAGCGCCTTCGGTGGTCCGTGCCAGACACCGACCGCTGAGCGATTGGCCGCGGGTGGCCTTCGCTACAACCGCTTCCACACCACGGCGCTCTGTGCGCCGACTCGTCAGGCGCTGCTGACCGGCCGCAACCACCACTCGGCAGGCATGGGCAACATCACCGAGACGGCGACCTCCGCTCCCGGGCAGAGCTCCTTGCTGCCCAACACCATGGCGCCCCTGGCGACCACGCTGAAGCTCAACGGCTACTCGACAGCCCAGTTCGGCAAGTGCCACGAGGTGCCGGTGTGGCAGTCCTCGCCGATGGGCCCCTTCGACGCCTGGCCCTCCGCCGGCGGTGGGTTCGAGACGTTCTACGGGTTCATCGGCGGCGAGAACAACCAGTGGGACCCCGCGCTGTACGAAGGCACGACTCCGGTCGAACCGCCGGCGACGCCCGAGGAGGGCTACCACCTGACCGAGGATCTGGCCGACCACGCGGTCAACTGGATGCGGCAGCAGAAGGCGCTGATGCCCGACAAGCCGTTCTTCGTCTACTTCGCCCCGGGGGCGACGCACGCGCCGCACCACGTGCCGAAGGAGTGGGCCGACAAGTACGCCGGCCAGTTCGACGACGGCTGGGACGCCCAGCGCGAGCGCAGCTTCGCCAAGCAGAAGGAGCTCGGGATCATCCCGGCTGACGCCGAGCTGCCCGCTCGTCACGACGAGATCTCGGCGTGGGACGACATGCCGGATGAGCTCAAGCCGGTGCTCTCGCGTCAGATGGAGGTCTACGCAGGCTTCCTCGAGCACACCGACCACCACGTCGGGCGGATCATCGACGCGCTCGAGGACCTCGAGGTCCTCGACGACACGATCATCTACTACATCATCGGCGACAACGGAGCCTCGGCCGAGGGCACGATGAACGGTGCCTTCAACGAGATGGCCAACTTCAACGGGATGGCCGAGCTCGAGACCACTGAGTTCATGCTGAGCAAGTTGGACGAGTTCGGCTCGCCATCGTCGTACAACCACTACTCGGTCGGCTGGGCCTGGGCGATGAACACCCCGTTCCAGTGGACCAAGCAGGTCGCCTCGCACTGGGGCGGCACCCGCAACGGCACCATCGTGCACTGGCCGACCGGGATCGAGGAGAAGGGCGGGCTGCGCTCGCAGTTCACCCATGTCATCGACATCGCACCGACGGTCCTCGAGGCTGCAGGCCTCCCACAGCCGACGATGGTGAACGGTGTGCTCCAGGCGCCGATCGAGGGCACCAGCATGAGCTACACCTTCAACGACGCAGCCGCCCAGGAACGCCACGACCTCCAGTACTTCGAGATGTTCGGCAACCGGGGCATCTATCACAAGGGCTGGAGCGCGGTCACCAAGCACAAGACGCCGTGGATCATGGTGGGTCAGACCACGGTGCCGTTCGACGACGACACGTGGGAGCTCTACGACGGCAACGTGGACTACACCCAGGCCCGCAACCTCGCCGCCGAACAGCCGGACGTGCTTGCCAAGCTCCAGCGGCTGTGGCTCATCGAGGCGGTGAAGTACAACGTGCTGCCACTAGACGACCGCACGTCCGAGCGGCTCAACTCCGACCTCGCTGGCCGACCGACGCTGATCCACGGCAACTCGCAGCTCTTCTTCGCGGGGATGGGCCGCCTGTCGGAGAACAGCGTGGTGAGCATCAAGAACAAGTCGTTCTCGGTCACTGCCGACCTCGACGTACCCGAGGGTGGCGCCGAGGGCGTGGTCATCGCCCAGGGTGGCCGGTTCGGAGGTTGGGCGGTCTATGTCAAGGACGGCCGTGCGAAGTTCGTCTACAACGCACTCGGCATCCACGAGTTCGCGACCGTGGCCGACTCCGCCATCCCGGCGGGCCACCATCAGGTGCGCATGGAGTTCGCGTACGACGGAGGCGGGCTCGCGAAGGGCGGCGACGTCACCCTGTACTACGACGGCGAGGCGGTCGGCACGGGGCGGGTCGACGCCACCCAGCCGATGGTCTTCTCCGCCGACGAGACCACTGACATCGGCTACGAGTCCGGCACCACGGTCACGCCCGACTACACAGCGGCGAACAGCCGGTTCACCGGCAAGATCCGATGGGTCCAGATCGACCTGGGAGACGACGACAACGACCACTTCATCGAGCCAGAGGAACGCCTCCGCATCGCCATGGCCCGCCAGTGAACTGGCCCGTCCTCATCTCGTTCGACGGCTACCAACGGAGTTCTCGGACCGTCCAGGGCCCATGTCTCTGGGCAGCAGCGGGCGCCGGCCGCGAACCCGACCGGACTCGCACGGAGGGGACGCTGGTCGCCGTGGTCGAAGACGACCGACACAGGCTCGACCGACAGCTGCTCGACAGTGACGGAAAGCTGCTCGGCAAGGTCGACGACGTCGAACTCACCGATACCGAGACCGGTGACGCCGCAGGCCTGGTCATCACCGGCGTCCTCACCGGACCCGCGGCCCTCGCCCGGCGGCTCGGGGGTCGGCTCGGCGGACGGCTCGCGCAGAAATGGGGACAGTTGCGAGTCTCGGAGCCCGACCGGACCCGTCCTTGGCGCATCGACTGGGCCGACATCGACCGGCTCGACAGCGCAGTGCACCTGCTGGCGCCTCGCGACGGGGTGTTGCGACGCCACCGCGACGGCCGCCGGCTGGGCGCGTTGACGGGGATGGACGTCGTCCTCGACGGGGCGAACGCTGATGGCCGTGAGCGCGTGGGTCGGGTGCTGGATGCCAGGTTTGCACCAGGCCTCGACGGCCGCATGCAGCTGACGTCGCTGGTCGTCGGACACGGACGCCCCCGGCGGTCTCCTCGGCTACGACCGCCGAAGCGACCAGGGTCCCTGGCTGATCCGGGTTGTCGTGCGGCGTCTGCACCGGCACACCGTCATCGCCGAGGCCACCGCCGCCCGCGTGGACTGGGACGAAGGCACGGTCAGCCTTGCCGCGGAGCCGACCGACCCGCCGGGCCATCCTTTCGATTGACGTCGACCTGACCGGGCGTGCTCGGGAACAGCACGCCGAGGAAGGCCCACAGCGAGGTAGGAAATGGCCGCCGGCCCGGTTCGGGCGGGGCGCCGCTGCGGCTTCAGCCCACCTCGGCCACCACTGCGGGCACCTGTTCCGGCATGTCCCGGGCGAGGTAGCCGACGGTGCCGACAGCGGCGGCGAGACGCTCGCCGATCCGAGCATGCACGTAGGCGCCCCACACGGCCGCCTGGGCAGGGTCGGCGCACCGGGCCAGCAGTCCCGCGACGATACCGGCTTGCACGTCGCCCGACCCCGAGACCCCCAGGCCGGGTCCCCCGCCCTCGACGACCCACGCCTGACCGGACGGAGCGACCACGTACTTGGTGCTTCCTCCGCACAGGACGACGACGCGCGAACGCTCGGCGACCGCGCGAGCGACGTCGAGCGGGTCGCGCAGGACGCCTTCCTCGTCTCGCCCGGCAGTGTGGACGAGCTCCGTCGGATTGACGTTGAGGAGGGCCTGCCCCGCCAGGTGGTGCAGGCCCTCTGGGTGCTCGGTGAGGTACGCCGACCCGAGGGCGTCGACGACGACGGGACAGGTCAGCCGGGGGAGCACGCGTTCGAGGAGCAACGTGCTCGCAGCCGGGTCGACCAACCCGGGGCCGACGAGCACGACATCGACGTCCTGAGCACGGTCCAGGATGTCGTCGGCGGCGCTGACCGCGATGCTGTTCGCGTCGGTCTCCAACCCGAGGACCTGCGACTCCGGGACCGCAACAGCGAGCGCGGTCGCGGTGGGAGCCACCGTCGCCAGCGCGAGCTTGCCGGCCCCGGCACGCAGAGCTGCCTCCCCGGCGAGACACACCGCGCCCGGGGTCTGCGTTGAGCCACCGACCACGAGCACCTGCCCACGGGACTCCTTGCCCGTCCCGGGCTCCGGCAGCGCCCAGTCGCGCAACGTTGCCGGCGTGACGACCACCGGGTCAGGCGCTGACATCGCCACTCCGGGTCGAAGAGGCCTCTGCGGTGCGCTCGGTCCCAGCCGCGTCGACGGCAGCGGTGTCCGCGAACACGTCGAGCTCCAGGACGTTGCCGGCGCGATAGAACCGGGTGAACGACGCGTTCGGGATCTGGACCCTACGGTCGATGTCGAGCAACGACTTCTCGTCGAGCCCCTCCAAGGCGTACCGGAAGCTCATGATGACTGCCTGGTGGGTGAACATCCAGATGTGTTCGTCGTCGTACCCGTGGCGCAGGTCCGCCAGCAGACTACGCACGCGAAGGACCACGTCGGCCCAGCTCTCACCGCTGGGCGGCTGGTAGTAGAACTTGCCGAGCTTCTTGCGGCGAGCGGCCTCATCAGGGTGCTGCGCTCGGATGCCGTATCCGGTCAGACCGTCGAAGATGCCCAAGTCCCGCTCACGCAGTCGTTCGTCGTAGACGACCTCGATGCCACGCTTGCGCATCGCCCGCTCTGCGGTCTCGGCGGCACGTCGGTACGGCGAGCTGAGCACCGTGCTCGGCAGTTCGGCCTCGTCCAAGCCGGACACCCAGGCCGCGACCGCATCGGCCTGATCCCGCCCGGTGGGCGACAGCTTGACGTCCGCGTCACGCTGGTCCAGGTCGAGGTGCTCTGCCTGGGCTTCGCGAGCCGCGGTGTCGGCAAGGTTGCCCACGCTCTCGCCGTGTCGGACCAAGACGATCGCCTGGGGTCCGGTGGTCCATCTCGATCGCGCCATTGTCCACGAGTACCCGAGCACGGCCGCAACATTCCAGACCGTCGGATCGACTCAAACGTCGAGAACCGGAAGACGAGAAGCCGTGGCCACAAGCGCGACAGATCCGGGCCTGATGCCGCAACTTGGCGCTCGCGGTGGATCGCGACGGGGACGGGAGTAGTTTGCTCAGGCTCCGAGGGCGGCGAAGATCTGCTCGTATCGCGACTTGGGGTCGAGGGTGAGCCCGGACTTGATGAACTGTGCCCAGTCGTCGGCCAGCACCTCCTGCGCACCCGACTCGATGGCGTCGAGTCCGGCGTTCGCCAGATCTGACGGCGCGATCTTCGGCGCCGCCACGCCCTGGGCCATGTCGGTGTCGACCAGCCCCATGTGTACGGCGACGACGTGCGTGCCTTGTGCGGTGAGCTCGAGTCGCGTGCTGTCGGTCAGCGCCCAGGCGGCAGCCTTTGACGCGGAGTACGCACCGGCGTTCGGAACGGTGAACCATGACAGTGCCGAGATGACGTTGAGGATCGCGCCACCGCCGTTGGATCTCAGGATCGGGGCGAACGCACGAGTCATGAGCATGGGACCGTAGAAGTTCGTGTCCATCTCTCGGCGGATCGTCGCCTCGTCCCCGGCGACGAGGGAGGTTCCGGTGGAGATGCCGGCGTTGTTGATGAGCACCTGGACATCGCCCGCCGCGGTAGCTGCTGCTTCGATCTGGTTGGCATTGGTGATGTCGAGCTCGAGCGGGCGTACGCCGTGGGCGTCGATCGCGCTCGCATCGCGAGCGGCGGCGTAGATCTTGGCCGCTCCACGCTTCTTCAGCTGCTCGACGAACTCGGCGCCGATGCCTCGATTCGCTCCGGTAACGAGCACCACTGCACCACTGATGTCCACGACTATCCATTCTGTAGCGATCACTATGATTGACGGACGGAACGATACCACATTCTGTAGTGATCGATACGTTATGCTTGTCCACATGGCAGGCCGACCACGGAGCTTCGATCGTGATGCCGCTCTCGGAGCTGCTCTCGAACAGTTCTGGCGCACCGGTTACGAGGAGACCTCCGTCGCGATGCTGACCTCGGCCATGGGGGTGACGCCGCCCAGCCTCTACGCGGCGTTCGGCGACAAGCGCCGCCTCTTCGAAGAGGCCTCGACGGTCTACTTCCAGCGCACGTGCGAGGCAGTCGACCGCGCGACGGCTCTGCCGAGCGTGCGCGAGGCTATCGCTCAGGTGCTGGACGACACCGCACGCGCCCACACCGACCCGGCAACGCCTGCCGGGTGCCTGATGCTGACCGAGCCGCGGCTCGAAGCGCAGCGCGAGGTCCTTCGCCGGCGACTCAAGGATCGGCTTGACCAAGCGGCCCGGGACCACGAACTCGCCGCCACGGCGAACACCGAACACCTCGCGTCGTTTCTCGTGGCCGTCCTGCGGGGCATGTCCGGCTGTGCCCGCGACGGCGGCAGCACCGCTGACCTCCTGGGCATCGCGGAGACTGCGATGGCGGTCCTACCTGTGCCGGCACACGATCGCCCGACGGGCAGTACCTGAGACGAGCGCGTCAGGGCTGACCGGCCCGATGGACCGGCGCGCCTTCTCCCTCCTCGGTGCAACGTCAGGAACACCGCACCAGGCACCGACCGCCCAGGACCACCGGCAGGTGGGTGCCCTTCAGGTGCGCGCCGACAGGCGGGGTTCGACTGTGTCTCCGACAGGGCGGCTCGCGTCGGTGGAGCCGACTGTCATCGGTGGGCTGACGAACTCCGCCGGTGGCTAGCTGGGGAGCAGGCGGCGGCCGGTGACCTCGCGCGGCTCGACCACGACGTGCAAGGCGTGCGCCCCGGACGGCCAAGTCTCGAGGTCCGGCCAGGTGTGGGGGAGCCGGGTGGCGTCGTAGACGACGTGGGCGGTGCCGCGGACCAGGACGCTCCAGCCCGAGCGGGTGAACTCGTCGACGTCGTCGACCTGGAACGTGACCGCGAGATCATCGAGCTCCCGCGCGAGCGAGGAGTGTGCCGTGGTGCGGAACCAGATCTCGTCCTCGACCACGACGAAGTTCACCGGCACCACGGTCGGCGACAACGGGCCGTTCCACGCGACTCGGCCGACGGCGTGCGCGGCGAGGAGGCGGCGGCACTCGTCTGGCGGCAGCTCGATCAGACGTCCACTGGTCCAGGGGAAGCCTTCGGTGGTGTCCATGACCAACTCCTCGCGGTAGCTCTGCGTCCACCTCGAGCATCCGTTCGGCGAATGCGGGACGGTAGGTGCATCGGTCCTGCCATCCCGGGTAGTTGGACCCGACACCCGCCCGGCTCCGCGGCGAGCAGCACGACCGGGCAGGGACTCTCGTGCAGGGCGGCACGCGTGGTTCGTCCGAAGTGGATCGACCCGTCCACCGATGGGCAGTTGCGGCCGAGCAACAAGACCTGTGCCTCGGATGCCGCATGCATCAGCACTTCGGCAGCCGAGCCGTGCCGCACCTCGAGCTCAACCGGGACGTCGTGAAGTCCGGTTGTCTGCCGGCACCGCTCGAGCCCGCGGCGCAGTGCCGCCGTGAGGGAGTCGGACAGCTCGGAGCCGATCTGGCGATCGATGACGGGGTCGCTCCTCCCCGCGAAGTGCCAGGCATGCATGACCTGCAGCCCCGTGCGGTGGATGCTGGCGATCTCCAGGGCACGGCTGAGCGTGCTCGTCGCGTGCAGCGGGTCTTCGATGCCGAGCAGGACCGGACGCGGATCTCGCACGCGTGGGGACCAGTCGGAGGGGACGCGAGCGACGGGCGGGCCCGTCACCCCGGCTGTCAATGTGCGGAGCAGGTGCAGCGAGTCCCGGTTGCGCAGCACCACCGCGAGGGCGTCGCCGCTCGTTGCCAGCACCGCTTCCACCGGAGCGCCGATCACTCGTCGGACGGAGATGCGGACCGACGGCCCCGCCAACAGTCTCGTCACAGCCGCAGCACGGCGTAGCACGTCGTCGGCATGGTCACCGGCACCAGGCGAGTGCGCATGCACCAGACGCAGCCCGCAGCCGTGCACCCGCGCTTCCGCGGCTGCGTAGTGCAAGACAGCGTCGACGTCGTCGTCGGTAGGCACGGCGACGACGATCGGATGGGTCTCGGCTTGCGTCATCGGTGTCAACTCCCGCGGGTCAGAACTCGAAGACGAGGCGTGCTGTGGCCTGGCCGTGGAGGACCTCGTCGATGGCGACGTTGACCTCGTCGAGCTTGCGGGTCTCGGCGACGACCCTGGTGCGCCCGCGAGCGTGCAGCTCGAAGACCTCCGCGAGGTCCTGCCGCGTCCCCACGATCGAGCCGATGACCGAGATGCCCTTGAGCACGGTCGGGAAGATCGGGAGGGCCATCGGTCCGTCCGTCTCCGGTGGGAGTCCCACGCAGACCAGCCGGCCCCCGCGGCGCAGCGCTGCGAACGCCTCCTCGAACACGGACGGGATGACGGCGAGGACGACCGCGACATCGGCACCACCGAGCTCTTCGATCGCCGTCACGGGGTTGGTCGTGCCGGCATTGATGACGTGGTCGGCGCCGAGCTCGGTCGCCAACCGCAGCTTGTCGTCGTCGACGTCAACCGCGATCACGGTGCCGCCCACCAGGCGGGCGTACTGCACGGCCAGGTGCCCCAGCCCGCCGATCCCGAAGATCGCGACGCGCTCCGACGGCTGGACGTTCGCGACCTTGATCGCCTTGTACGTCGTGACGCCGGCGCAGGTGAGCGGCGCGGCGTCGTGGGGGCTGACGCCAGTAGGGACGTCGACGACGTAGTCGGCGTCAGCGACGGCGTACTCAGCGAAGCTGCCGTCGATCGAGTAGCCGGTGTTCTGCTGCTGCTCGCAAAGCGTCTCCCAGCCCTGGATGCAGTGGTCGCAGCGACCGCAGGCATGGCCCAGCCACGGGATGGCGACGCGGTCGCCGATGCGGCGCCGGTCCACCCCGGAGCCGACAGTCTCGATCACGCCGATTCCCTCGTGTCCCGGCACGAATGGCGGGGTCGGCTTGACCGGCCAGTCGCCGTGCGCCGCGTGGATGTCGGTGTGGCACAGTCCACTCGCCTCGATGCGGACAAGCACCTGACCGGGCCGGGCGGTCGGGATCAGGCGGTCCTGGATCTCGAGCGGCTCGGTGAAGCTGGTGACGACGGCTGCCTTCATGACGAATCCTTCGGGTCGATGAACTCCTTGCTTCGACTCTGCTCG
The DNA here is from genome assembly GCF_039543845.1 of Nocardioides endophyticus. Classification (NCBI taxonomy): domain Bacteria; kingdom Bacillati; phylum Actinomycetota; class Actinomycetes; order Propionibacteriales; family Nocardioidaceae; genus Nocardioides; species Nocardioides endophyticus. The sequence goes on from NZ_BAABKN010000019.1 coordinate 165,047, forward strand.
CCTCCTCGGCAGGGTGTCAGGGCCGGAGGTCCCGGGATGCGAAGTCCTTTGGGCCGCTCAGAGCTCGGTGACGTGAACGCCGACCACCCCGGGGACGGTCTGGGCGACGACGCGAGCCAGCGCGCTGGTGCCGGTGTTCGCGGGCCCGGTGATCTGGACGACGCCGTCGTCTACCTCGACCAGCCAGTCGTCATGACCGGTGGAGGTCAGCAGCCGGCTGATGTCGGCGGCGATCACGGCGTCGGTACGCGCGAACTGCTTGACGATGTCGCTGCGGCTGATCACACCTACGACGTGCTGGTTCTGGTCGACGACCGGCAGGCTCTTCGCTCCGGTCGCGGTCATCATCTCGACGGCCGTGGCCGCATCGTCCTCGGGGGCCACCGTGACGGCGGCTCGGGTGAAGACGTCCTCGACGGTCGTCGGCGGGTACAGGGCGTCGATGACGATCGGACGCTCCTGGGCGCGCGGGTCACGAGGGACGACGTCCTCGATGAGGTCGGCCTCGCTCACGATCCCACGGAGGCGCCCCTTCCGGTCGACGATGGGCATCGCCGTGATCCCGAGCCTCGCCAAGAGGCTGATGGCCTCCTTGATGGTGGTCTCCGGCGTCGCCGTCACCGGGTCCGTGGTCATGACCTCTCGCACGAGCATCTCGCACCTCTTCCGTGTCTGGTTGGGGCCAGCTTGGGTTCACTGTCAGCCGCTACCGCGGCGTGCTCCAGAGGCCAAGGTCCTCTCTCCGGGCCACGGGACGGGTGGGCCGAAAGGCCCGCAGCAACCCGGGCACAGGGCCCTGACCGTCCCCGGCCGGAGAGCGGAGGATCGAGGTGACGGAACGTCTGTCCACGTACAGAGGGAGGTCAGATCATGACTGCAGCAACTCGACCCGTGGTGGTCGGAGTGGACGGCTCGAACGACAACCTGGGAGCGCTGCGGTACGGCGCCGAGGAGGCTCGTCGAGCGCAGGTCCCGCTGAAGCTCGTTCATGTGATCCCGGACTACGTCCCCATCTCCCCGATGATGCCGCTGACGCCCGCGGACATGGAGCAGACCGGTGCCACCTTCTTGACCAGGTCCGAGGAGCTGGCGCGGGCCATGGTGCCCGAGATCGAGGTCGAGGGCTGGCTCCATCACGGCACCCGGCCGGTCGAGCTGGCTCGCGGCGCCGAGGACGGCCAGCTGCTCGTGGTCGGGCGTGACAACCGACCCCTCATCGAGCGGATCCTGCGGGGCGACGCGGCGGCCGGTGTCGCCGCGCGTTCGACGGTGCCGATGGTGCTGGTCCCGTCCGACTGGGAACCAGGGCGAGCACACGGTGTCGTCCTGGTGGGAGTGAAGTCGCCGGAGCACGCGAACGCGCTGCTGGGTGACGCGATGGAGCTTGCCTCGGCGACCGGCGCCAAGCTGGTCGCCCTGCACGCGTGGAGGGTGCCGAGCGGGTACGACGACATCATCGAGTCGCGGGTCACGGCAGGCGAGTGGCGACAGCGGGCCGCCGACGAGCTCGAGTCGCTGCTCGAGAGCCGGCGCGAGGCCTACCCCGGCGTCGAGACCGAGGCCCGGGTCGTGCACGACCACGCTGCCCATGCGCTGGTCGAGGCATCGAGTGAGGCCGACGTACTCGTCATCGTGCGACGGGCGCACGGCGTGCCAGCAGCAACGCACCTGGGCGCCACCGCTCGGGCCGTCCTGCGGGCCGCCCACTGCCCCGTCCGGGTCGTGCCTCCTGAGCCGGACCCCGCTGCACCGAAGCCCGTGCCGGCCGCGGCGCCTGCGCTCGTCATGTACTGACGCTCGGTCCGAACCGGGCCGATGAGATGTGGTGAGGGAGATGGACGGGTCCGCCCTGACGTTCCTGGGTGCCGCCGGGACGGTGACCGGGAGCATGTTCCTGGTCGAGACAGAAGAGACCCAGGTGGCCGTCGAGGCCGGTCTCTACCAGGGACTCGCCGACCTGCGTCGACGCAACTGGGCCGCTCTGCCGCTCGTCGCTGACAGGCTGGCAGCCGTGGTCCTCAGCCACGCGCACCTCGACCACTGCGGCCAGGTGCCGCGCCTGGTGCGGGAGGGTTTCCGCGGGCCTGTCATCTGTACGGCGGAGACAGCCGAGCTGGCCACGATCGTGCTGCGTGACAGCGCCCATCTCCAGGAGGAGGACGCGCGGCTCGCCAACGAGGGTGGCTACTCGAAGCACCGGCCCGCGCTGCCCCTGTACGACGAGGCGGACGTCGCTCGCACCATCCCACTGCTGTCCCCGGCGGAGTTCGGCGCCTGGACCGACCTGACATCCGACACCCGCGTGCGCCTGGACCCGGCAGGTCACATCCTGGGGTCCGCCACCGTGCTGCTGGAGGCGGCCGGTACGCGCACGCTGTTCAGCGGAGACCTCGGCCGCGGGCACCATCCGATCCTGCGCGCGCCGGCACGGCCTCCCGCCGCGCAGACGGTGGTCGTCGAGTCGACGTACGGCGACCGGACCCACCCGCCGCCCGACCCCGAGGTGCTGGCAGGCGCGGTGCGACGCACGATCGGCCGGGGCGGCAGCGTGCTGATCCCGGCGTTCGCGGTGGACCGCTCCGAGCTGGTCCTCCTGGAGCTGCATCGGCTGATGTCCGGCGGCAGCATCCCGGACGTCCCGATCTACCTCGACAGCCCGATGGCCCTGTCGGCCCTGTCGGTCTATCGCCAAGCGCTCAGGTCCGACTCCGCCCAGCTGCGCCCGGAGCTGGGGGAGGTGCGGAAGGCCCTTGACGAGCTGCACGTGCGCGGTGTCCCGGATGCCGCGGGCTCGACGCGTCTGAATCGTCCAGGATCGCCATGCATCGTGATCTCGGCGTCGGGGATGGCGAGCGGGGGTCGAGTCGTCCATCACCTTGCGCACCAGCTGCCGGACACACGGAACTGTGTCGTGCTGACCGGCTACCAAGCCGTGGGCACCCGCGGCCGCCAGCTGCTCGAGGGCGTCCGTCACGTGAAGATCCACGGACGGTACGTCCCGGTGCGGGCGGAGATCGTGGACGTACCCAGCTTCTCGGTGCACGCCGACGCCGCCGAGATCGTGGACTGGCTCGGCCAGGCGCCGGAGAGGCCGGACGTCGTGTACGTCGTGCATGGCGAGCCCGCGGCATCGGCGTCCCTCGCCGTCCGGATCCACGACGAGCTCGGGTGGACTGCCGTCGTACCGCGCCACGGCGAGCGGGTCCGCCTGGGCTGACATGACGGGGAAGAGGCCCCCCTGGCACGGGACCAAGGCCCCTGATGCGGCGGCAGGGGTCGGCGGACGCTGACCGTAGGGGCATCGATCGAGGGCCCCGAGACCTATCAGGGAGTGATCGAGATGAGTGAGTTCGGGATCGTGGTCGCGGTGGGACCGGAGGGTGTCGGCGACGCCACCCTGGACTTCGTCGCAGCCGAGGCGCTTCGACGGGGCACCGGCGTCGAGCTGCTGCACGTCATCCATGCGCTGGTCGCCATGCCCGCGAGCATCGAGCAGGTTCAGGCGATCGACGTCGCCATCACCAAGGTCGGCCGCGAGGTACTCACCGCGGCCGCCTTGGCCCTCCGCCCTCGGCTCGGGGGCCGGGTGCCGCTGAACACCGAGATCCTGACCGGACCTGTGGTCGCCACCCTGGCCGACCATGCCGACTTCGCTGACCTGATCGTCCTCGAGCGGCGCGACGCAGGCCGCCTCGAACGGATGCTGACGATGTCGATCTCGGCTCGAGTGGCGGCGCACACGCACGCGCCGGTGGTCGTGGTGCCGCGTTCCTGGACCGGTGACCTCGACCCCGACCTTCCGGTGACCGTCGGAGCCGACGAACCTCTCGAGGCACTCCACCAGGTCGAGACGGCACAGGACTACGCCGCCGCCAGCGGTCGACCGATGCTGGTGCTCCACGCGGCGTGGCTTGCGGAGCCATACCAAGGGCCGGTCCTTGCCAGCTACCCACGGACCGAGTGGATCGCCGATGCCGACCGCGAGCTGGCGACGGGCCTGGAGAAGCTGGCAGAGCAGCCCGGGGCCAAGGTCGACCGCGAGGTCCAGTGGGCTCGTCCGGTGGACATGCTGGTCGAGGCCACGCGGCACTCCGCCGTGCTCGTGCTGAACCGGCGTCCAGGCGAACACCCGCTCGGCGGCCACCTCGGTCAGGTGACCCGCACCGTGCTGCGCCACGCCGAGTGCCCCGTCATGGTCGTCGACCGGACCTGACGCCACCCACCCCTCCTTCGGAAGGCGAAGACATGAGGACCTACCGCACGTGCTGGGGGTTCACTGCCATCCTCGTCACGGCCGTCGCTGTGGTGGCGGCAGTGCCGTCTGTGGGTGTCGGTCCGCTGCTCGCAGAGACTGTTGCGCTGGCCATCCTCGGACTCACCTTCGGTGTGGCCTGGTCCGTCGACGGACAACGCTGGTGGCGTCCGGCGCGGCAGGGCGCCACCTGGTTCGCCCTCGGAGGGATCCTGGTCATCGGCCTCCCTGAGGCCATCGGGGCTTGGTCGATCCCTGTCCTCGTGCTGATCGGCTCGTCGGCTCCTGTCGTGGTCGAGCAGGCCAACCGCTACTGGCGGGCTCGGCGGCCGGTCAAGGCGACGGACCACCCTGAGAAGCTGTCCGACCGCGACCTGATGCGCCGGTGGCGCTCGTCGTACGACGAGATGCGACGCCAGGGCTGCCCGGCGACGGACGTCCTGCGTCTCGTGCAGGAGCGGTCGCTGCTCCTCGACGAGGTCGAGCGCCGCGACCCGGCCGGGTTCGAGCAGTGGCTCGAGCGTGTCGCCCCCCGCGAGACCCAGGACCGGTAGCGATGGCGGCCATGACGACGTCGCCGGCGCTGCTGGAGCGCTGCGGAACGGTCCTCGGTCCCGTCGCGACCGGGACCTTCGGCGACGGGTGACCAATGCCCCTGTCGGCCCTCGGGCCGGGGGAGGAGCCTGGGTCGTACGCCCTCGAGAGGAGACGACGATGGGGAACGGCAACTCCGGCGCCGCCGCAGGCGGCGGCGCGATCTACGGCCTCGGCATCTTCGGTGCCTGGGTCTACTTCTGGCAGGAGGCCGACGGTTTCTGGTGGCACCTGCTCGCCGTGCTCGAAGGTCTCGTGTGGCCCGCGCTCATGGTCTACGACGCCTTCGGCGCGCTGAACTGACCCTGCCGACGCCGTACGACGTGGTGGTGCTGCCGCCGAGAACGGAGTAGAACGGGCGCATGTCGCCGTACACGCGGCCATTGGTGCGGGTGTACCTGCTCGACGATCACGACATCGTCCGGCAGGGACTCCGCGACCTCCTCGCGCCGGCCGAGGACATCCACGTCGTCGGTGACTCGGCCCATGCCAGGACCGCTGCGGAGGACATCCTGAGGCTACGGCCCGACGTGATGCTGCTCGACCTGCAGCTGCAGGACGGGTCGGGCATCCAGGTGTGTCGCAAGGTCAGGTCGGCCGACGACTCCGTGCGGGCCGTGCTCCTCACCTCGGCCGGCGACGAGGACGCGCTGGTCGCGACGATCCTCGCCGGTGCCTCCGGCTTCGTCGTGAAGGTCGCCGGGACGTCGGACATCGCGAGTGCCATCCGGCGAGTCGGCGCGGGCCGCTCGCTGCTCGACACGTCGGCCAGTGAACGGGCACGCACCCTGCTCCGTGACCGCGCGAGAGCGGCGCGACCGTCCCTGTCGGAGATTGAGCTGGAGCTGCTCGATCACCTCGCCGCGGGCGCTACCGACCGCGAGCTGGCGGATCGGCTCAACGCCTCCGAGACGGAGATCGAGGCCGTGGTCACCGATCTCGCGCTGCGAGTGGTGACGGTGTCGCGCCCGGCGACGACGTTCCTGAACTCCGCCGGTCCAGGCAAGCACCGTCGCCAGGTCTAGCGCAGCTCATCGCCGGACGACCAACAACATTCCTACGCACGAGAGGGCCATCACGACCAGGCCGGTCACGATCAGGACGTTGCCCAGCGTGCCGAGAGCGGGCACCTCGGCGCCGACCGCGACGTTGGCTGCAACGGGGGTCGTGCCGTCGCTGTTCATGACCACCAGAGTCCAGCTGCCGTTCGCGGGCTCCCACGTGATGCTCTGCTGTCCTGGGCCGCTGGCCGACGCCACCCAGAAGTCCGCGGCGGCCGGGGCGACGGAGGGCGGCCCGCCGGCGAAGAACCGTGCCATCGGCATCATGACGTTCCGGTGGTGGCCCGCCGGGTCGACGATCGTCGAGTGGGCGACGCCGCCCAGGTATCGGTCGACATCGACGCTTCGAGCGACGCCGATGAAGACGGGTCCCGGGGCCGTCGGGTCGGCCGTGGCTGTCATCGTGCCGAGGACTCGACCAGGGAGATCCACGATCGTCGCGTCGGCGTGGAACTCGGCGCGCTCGGACTGCACGGCGTACCCCGGCGACCACCAGGTCTCGGCCGGACTCATGAGGAAACCGTGGTCGTCGCGGCCGGGCCCGTCTGCGAGGCGCGCGGCACCTCCTCCCAGGAGCAGGCCCGTGCCGAGCAGCAGGAACAGGACGGCGGCGACGGCAGCGACGACGCGGCCTGGTTCCCAGCCAGAGCCAGGGCGTTGGGTGGGTGTAGGAGTGATGGGTGTCGAGATGGCCATCACGATCACGACCTTCAGATAGGACCGAGAACTACTGAAGGCCAGCGTCTCGCCGCGGGTTGCGCCGCAGCAGAGCAGAAGGTCCTCGAGGGGCTGGGGAGTTGGCCACGACCCGCGGTTCGGCTCTAGGCGTCCGGCTCGTCCCCGACGGGGACGACGGCGACCGAGCAGTGGGCGTGCTCCACCACCCGGGGTGCCACGGATCCGTAGATGAGCTCCTGGAGGAAGGGCTTGCGCCGGTGACCGAGGACGAGGAGCGCTGCACGACGCGACGACGCGATCAGCTGGACATCCGCGAACCCCCGACTGAGGAGATGGTGCACCGCCACGGACGGGTAGCGGCGAGATGGCGGGCCGGCCGCCTCGAAGAGGACGGCCAGTTGGTTCGCGTGGCGCGGGTCATCGGCGGGAACCTCACGGGTCTCGGCCTGTCCCACCGCGTCCCAGAAGGTGTGCACCAGCGTGACCGGAAGTCCGCGGGCGTCGGCCACACGGAAGGCGAAGTCGAGAACGGTGGCGTCGTGGCCGTCCCCTGCGACGCCGACCATGACGCCGACGTCGCGGTTCTTCTGCTCCGCACCCCGGATCACGGCCACCGGACACCCGGCGTGCTTCACTGCTGCCATCGCCACGGAGCCCAGGAGCAGCTGACGGATCGGGCCGAGTCCGCGGGTTCCTACGACCAGCGCCGAGGCACCTGCCGCTGCTTCGAGCAGCGCCGTACGAGGGTCCGACATCCGCACCCGTTCGTAGACCTCCGAGACATCGTGCTCGGCTCGCACCCTCTGCGCGGCATGCCGGAGGAGGGCGTGGCCGTCGCTCTCCAGCCGAGCGAGCAGGTCGCCGTACTCCATGCCGCTGGACTCCACGTACGCCATGGCGCCGAGGGACGGCGGGTGCACGGCGTGGAGGAGCACCAGGGGACGGTGCTCCAGTGAGGCTTCCCGCGCGGCCCAGTCGAGGGCGAGCTCCGCACAGGCGGACCCGTCGATGCCGACCACGATCGCGTCGGTCGGGATGCTGGTGTCAGTCGAGGTGGTCATGATCGGTCTAGTTCCCGTGTCCAGTTCGTGCAGTGAGGACGGTCATCCGCGAAGGCGGATGACCGTGTTGGGTGAATGTCTGCGGGCTACCGCAGAACCTTGTTCTTCCGGACCGCATCGGTCTGGCGCCACTGGCGACCGAGGCCCCAGGTGTCGCCGGCGTTGAACGCCGCCAGGACGACCAGGCTGATGGCGCCGAGGACGTGCTCGTCGAGGACGGGGTTGTTCTCAGGCGGCAGCACGACGCTCCACATCAGCAGGTAGAGAAGTGCACCGGCGGCCGCGGCGATCCGCATGCCGATGCCGAACGTCAGCGCTAGGCCGATGGCGAGAAGGCCGAACATGAAGAGCCAGTCGGCCCAGGCGTCGCCCGCGATCGAATGGTAGAAGCTGTCGAACGGGCCGTCTGCGCCGAACTTCAAGAAGCCCTCGGTCGGGCTGCCGCCGTGGATCCAGGCGGCGTCTCCGAAGCGGTCGAGGTTGCCCTGGGCGTCGTACCCGGTGTGGAAGCCGAGCGCGAACGTCTTGTCGACGAAGGCCCACAGGAAGGTGAGTCCGAACGCGATGCGCAAGGTCGCCAGCGCGCGCCGAGCGAACGGGGTGGGTGTCTCGTCGATGCCGACCGAGGTGTCCGCCTCGGTGCGGTGGTGGGTCGTGGTCATGACATGACCTCCTCGGTCGTTGGTGTTGATCTGTCGAGGCAAGCGTTTCGCCGGGACCGGTGTGGTGTCAGGGCCTGAGGTCCCGCTGGCCGGGGTTCGTTGGTCCTGCTGACCGGGGGACCACGGCGACGACCGTGCGGGCGTGCTCCACGAGGTGGCCGGCAACGTCGCCGGCGGCGGCCCTGGACAACATGTTGGGAGATCGGCTCCCGACCACGAGCAGGTCCATGCGCTCGGCGGCCGACCTCAAGGTCTGCTCGGGCAGGCCTGGACTGACCTGGACCGTCACGTGGACGTCGGGGTACTTCTCGGTCATCCCTGCCACCGACTCGGCGAGGATCAGCCGCGCGTCCTCGAGCCTGCGCTCCGAGGGCGGAACGACGGCCCCCTGGTACTCCACTGCGAAGGTGTCAGACACGCAGTGCATCACCGTCAGCGGCAGACGGCGGATCGACGCCTCCCGGTAGGCGAAGTCGAGTGCGGGCTGGGATTCTGAGGTCCCGTCCGCGCCGACGAGGACGCCGCGGCGTACGACGCCGATGCGGTGCGGCCGGACGACGACGACCGGGCAGGTTGCGTGCCTGGCGACCGCGGAGCTCACCGATCCGAGCAGCAGGCTGCGGACCGGGCCTCTGCCGCGAGAACCCACGACCACCATGTGGGCACGCTCGGCGGCAGCGAGGAGGGCCTGGCGGGCGTCGTCGGTGACGACGCTGGTGAGTGTCTCGTTCGCAGAGTGTCGTGAGGCAACCTCTCGTGCCGCCGCTGCGGCGACCTCCTCGCCGTGCCGTCGCATCTCCTGGACGACGGGATCCACGCCGGTGAGCCAGACCGTCCCGGGGGTTCCTAGGGTGCCGACCGCGTTGATGAGGACCAAGGGGCGGTGGTCGAGCGCAGCCTCCTCGGCCGCCCACGCCAGCGCCTGCGAACACGACTCGGAGCCGTCGACACCGACGACGATGCTGCCAGGCGGGATGTAGGTGGTTTCCATGGCTCAACGATCGATCTCCGAGTTCGTGGGCGACACGGCCGCATGACCCGTCGGGGTCAGGACCTAGTGCCCGCCCGGGCCGTTCAGGTGATCAGGACGTCGTCCACGGGACGCCGCGGAGTGAGCGGCCGGGTGCTGTGGCCGATCTCCTGCCATCCGATCCGGAGCAGGGCCTGAGGTGCGGCCCTACCTCCGAGGAGCTCGTGCGTGAGGGCCAGACGCGTCTCCTCGATCTCGACGACCTGGCTGAGTGGGACCACGGAGAGCCCATCCGTCGTGGCGCGCAACCATGCCGCGCTGAGGACCTCCCCTGCCTGCAACCAGGCCGCTCGGTCGTCCTCCTCCGTGCTGATCAGGAGCAGACCGTCTGAGCTCTGGACGAGTTCGTCGAGGTCCATCGGGTCATGGGAAGTGAACCGCGACATCCGAGGCCGCGGATCCGCGCCGGCGCAGACCGCGGCGGACGGGATGCCGTCCGCGGGACTGCGGTCGATCCACTGCCGCTGCTCCTCGTCGTACCGCGGATCGGAGCTCTCCCGTGCGATCGCGCGACGGAGCAGGAACTCGAGTCGGAAGCGCTCGGACACGTTGGTCATCGGCACCACCTGGACGCCGTCACGGCTGACCGCCCTCGACAGCGCTGCGAGCCGCTCGTCTGACATCGGCCACGACGTGAACCTGCTGCGGTCGGTGCGTCGGCGCTCGAGCGCGCGCAGGTCTGCCGTGGCGTGGGCCGACCTCCGCCCGGGAGCCAGGTCGATGGTGGCGAGGTGGTCGTGGCTGCCTGGGGTCGGGAGCCGGGCCACCCGTGCATCGAGCCCGACGGCATCGGCGGCGACCTGCGCGTGGTGCAGTGCGGCGCCGCAGCTGACCGTCAGGCTCCGACCTCGACTGTCGGCGACGGGCAGCTGCCGGGTGGGGTCGCCGTACAGGTCGATCCGGGTGTCCGAGATCCGCCACAGCCAGGGTTGGGTGTTGTGGATGCTCGGCGCGCGGCACGCGAGTTCGACGATGCGGCGCAGGGTCGTCGGTCCGGGCGAGGTGCGGGCGCTCACGACGTCCCCTGGAACGTGAGGTCGCGGCGCGCGAGGACGGTGAGGAGGACGAGAGCCGGGACGGACCACAACCAGAAGCCGAATCCGAACAGCATCAGCAGGACGTGGAACGAGATGACGCCGTACCAGCCCCACCGTGCGGCGCGACCGCCGATGAGCAGGAGGGCGCCGAGCACGATCTCGCCGCCCATCAGGAGCAGGCCCCAGACGGTCGGCGCGGCCATCACGATCTCCTGCCAGCCGTCGCGCACGAAGGCGAACAACCCCGCGTCGGCGAACGGTCGGTAGATCTGCGGATCCGCGGCGACGAGGCCGAGGTGGACACCCCCCATCACCAGGAAGAACCCTCCGACGAGCTGACGGCCGACGGCATGCCGGGTTCGGACCCGTTCGGGCCTGGTCCGTTCCGTCGCGGGTGTCGTCGGCGTGCTGGCCATGCTGGACCTCCTCGTGTCGGCTTCAACGCTGCGTCGTGGCGGGTCGTGGGCGTAAGGGACGAAGGTCCCGGGAAAGGCGGGTCGATGGAGGGGGACAGGCGCGATCGGACGGATCTACATTGTCGCTATGCCCGAAGAACCGCAGCCGCCCGCGCCGATCACGGTCTTCCTCCTGGACGACCACGAGATCGTGCGCCGTGGCATCCGGGAGCTCCTCGAGTCCGAGGGGGACATCACCGTCGTGGGTGAGTCCGGCTTGGCCGAGGAGGCCGCGCGCCGGATCCCGGCGCTACGTCCCGATGTCGCCATCCTCGACGGGCGCTTGCCTGACGGGTCCGGCATAGACGTCTGTCGAGAGATCCGCTCGCGGGACCCGGAGGTCGCGGCGCTGATCCTGACGTCGTACGACGACGACGACGCGCTGTTCTCGGCGATCATGGCCGGAGCCGCTGGCTACATCCTCAAACAGGTCCGGGGCAACGACCTCATCGACACGGTCCGCCGGGTCGCCGCCGGCCAGTCGATGCTCGATCCCGCTGTCACGGCGCAGGTTCTCGAGCGCCTGCGGAACGGCCCCAAGACAGACCACTCCCTCGACCACCTGACGTCCCAGGAGCATCGCATCCTGGAGCTCATCGCCGACGGGCTGACCAACCGGCAGATCGCCAGTGAGCTCTTCCTCGCCGAGAAGACGGTCAAGAACTACGTCTCATCGGTGCTCGCGAAGCTCGGTCTCGAGAGCCGGACCCAGGCGGCCATCTTCGCCACGAAGCACCTGCCCGAGTGAGGTCACGTCTCCACCGGCGGAGGCAGCAGCTTGCGGCCCGTCAGCTCGACCGGTTCGACCCGGACGAACAGGGGTCGCGGCCCTGCAGGCCAGACCTGGAAGTCGGCCAGGTGCTCGGGCACGTCGTTGCCGTCCAGGATCTCGGCGACTCCCCGGACCACGGTGCTCCATCCCGCACCGCCCTCCAGGTCGAGGCCGTCGACCTCGACGGTGATCCACTGCCCGCCGCACTCGCGGGCGAGCTGGGAGTACGGCGTGGTGCGGAACCACATGGCGCCGTCCGCGATGGTGTAGTTCACCGGCACGACTGCGACGCCCCGGGGCCCGTTCCAGGCGACCCGCGCGATCTGCGCCAACTCCAGCAAGTGCCGGCAGTCGAACGCAGGGATCTCGACCAGTCGGGCGCCGGGTCCAGGTGTCGGGTTCATGTCCTCGCCTCCTCGAATATGGGCATCCTCATGCTCGCCGCCACGGCCAGGTGGAGCCAGGTGAAGGTGGCCCGAGCTTCCCGGGACCTTTGGCCCGTCCGAGCACTACGATGCTCGTGACGACCGGAGGAGGACGTGACTGCTGACGAGCCCAAGCACGCGTCACAACCTGGGGTAGCGGTCCGTCCGGGTCTTCTTGCCGATGCGGACTTCGACGACCTGGTGCATGAGGTCCTCATCCGGATGCACGGGGTGCTGGATGCCCAGGTCCGATGGCGGCTGCTGCTCGACGCCGTCGTCACGATGGCCGCGGACCTCTCCCTGGACCGGCTGCTGTCACGGATCGTCGAGATCGCCGGCGACCTGGCGGGCGCTCAGTACGCCGCCCTCGGCGTGCTCGACGCCGGGCCTGAGCGACGACTCCGGACGTTCGTCACTCACGGGCTGTCGCCCGCCACGGTGAGCGAGATCGGAGACCTGCCCACCGGCCACGGCTTGCTGGGTCTGCTGATCGACCACCCGGAGCCGGTGCGCCTCCACGACATCGCCCAACACCCGGCGTCGTACGGCTTTCCGGCGAACCACCCGCCGATGCGCTCCTTCCTCGGCGTACCGGTCCGCATCCGTGATCGGGTCTTCGGGAACCTCTACCTGACGGAGAAGGTCGGCGGAGGCGACTTCACCGAGCAGGACGAAGAGATCGTCGTCGCGCTGGCCGCGGCCGCCGGCGTCGCCATCGAGAACGCCCGGCTGGCCGAGGACGCGACCAGGAGGGAACGGTGGCTGGCAGCCACCGCCGAGTTCACTGCGCTCCTCTCCGGATCGACTTCAGGACACGATCCGCTCGAGCTCGTCGCGGACCGGGCACGAGAGGTCGCGGAGGCAGACGTGGCGTGGGTGGTCACCGGGACCTCCGTCGAGAGCCTCCGGGTCCGAGTCATGTCGGGGGCTGTGGCCAGTCCTGCTGCCCTGGACTCCCTCGACCTCGAGCAGTCCTTGGCGAGCCGCGTCGTCCAGTCGGGGCTCCCCGTCTCGGTCGAGGATCTGGCAAGCGACCCGCGAGCGATCGATGTCTCGGCTGCGCTCGGCCTGCCCGCCCTCGGCCCTGCCATGGTCGTCCCCCTCCGCAGCCAGTCCGGGATCGAGGGCGCGCTCGCGCTCGCCTGGACGCCGGACCACATCGCCCGCTTCCGCGAGGTCGATCCCGCCATGCCGGCCAACTTCGCCGAACAGGCTGCGCTCGTACTCCAAGTCACGCGCGGCCGCGACGACCGCGAACGTCTCGCCGTCCTCGAGGACCGCGACCGGATCGGCAGAGACCTGCATGACCTCGTCATCCAGCGGCTGTTCGCGATAGGACTCGGGCTGCAGAGCACGTCCAGACTGGTCGACCACGAGGAAGCGACGAGTCGTCTCGATGCCGCGGTCGACGACCTGGATGCGACGATCAAGGACATCCGGCGGTCGATCTTCGCCCTCGGCGCCGTCGGCGACACGGCCGACATCCAGGCCGAGGTGACCCGTCTGGTCGACCGGGCCGCCGGCACGTTGAAGTTCCGACCGTCGTTGACGTTCGAGGGCCCGGTGCGCACACTCGTGACCGAGGTGGTCGCGCCCGACCTGCTGGCCGTGCTGGCCGAGGCCCTGTCCAACGCCGCCCGCCATGCTGAGGCGAAGCTGGTGGAGGTGGTGCTGAGTGCGGGCGCGGAAGGCGTCACCCTCACGGTCTCCGACAACGGTCGGGGGATTCCCGGCGAGATCGTGGAGAGCGGGCTCTCCAACATGCGCGAACGCGCGGAGCGACTCGGGGGTCGATGCGAGGTGACGTCCTCCGGCGAGCAGGGCACGACAGTCCGCTGGTCGGTGCCGTCCCACTGACCTCCAGAGGGCGTGCCGTCCTCAACCGGCCGGCACGAGCGCGCGGCGAGCTGCCACCGCAACGGCACGACCCCAGACAGCTGCGCGCTCGAGCTCGCCGTCGACCAGCGGCCCGTCGGTGTCCTGCACCAGGAACGGAGTCGGCCGTGCCACCAACGAGAAACGATGGTGCGCGAGGAGGTGTGCCGCCCTCGTCGATGCTGCCTTCGGCAGGCGCCGCGCCTTCGTGACGCGGGTGTCGAAGGCTGCTGCCGGACGGCCCCGTCCCTCCCCGGGTGGCGTGGCTGTGAGCCATTCCCGAAGACCAGTAGTGGCGGCGTCAGGCCGGCCACCTTGCCGTACGGCGTCGGCACGGGTCGCGGGGCGGCTCAGGGAGAACGCATGGGTCGGCGCACCGACGACGAGGACGTCGAACTCCGCCTCGGCCGCGGACAGCGCTCTCCCCACGTCAGTCACGGCAACCGCCAGTCCTTCGGCACGCAGTCCGTCAGCGACGGCATGGGCGGCCCGTTCGGTGCAGCCGAACATGGACTCGTAGACCACGAGTGCCCGCAGCGGGTTGTCAGAGCTTCTCATCTCATCCTCCTTCGGTGTCCGACTTCAGCCTCGCGCCGACCAGGGTCGAGGAGATGGGCCGTGGGACCCCCCGGGGCCGTGACCTAGGTCCTGGTCGCCGGGAATCCCACGCCGACGGGGTCGAAGGTCCCTACACGGCCCGTGCGGCGCCGACGAGTCTGGAAGTGAGTTCCCCAGCTGAGGAGGCCACCATGCTCGACTCCACCCCCCGCAAGATCCTGGTCGGTGTCACCGGTGACCAGGACATCCGCGCAGCCCTGGCGTTCGCTGCAGGAGAAGCACGGCGACGCGGCACCGGGGTGCACCTCGTCCATGCCGTGCACCCCGTCCACATGGCCCCAGACGGTGCCACCGTCACCGTCGAGGACCATGCGGTCCGCAAGCTCGGCCGGAAGGCGCTCGCGGATGCATCGCTGGCGCTCGAGCACGAGCTCGGCGAGGACCTTCCCGTCAGCACGGAGCTCGTCCGCGGCACAGCACCTCACGTCCTGGTCGACATCGCCCAGCACGCGTGCCTCGTCGTACTGCAGCACCAGCGGATGGGCAAACCGATGTTGGTGCCGTCCCTGTCCACCACCAATCCGGTGGCTGCCCTGTCGCCCGTGCCCGTCGTGGCAGTGCCTGCTGAGTGGGCCGAGACCGCGGACCGACGCGGGGTCACGGTGGGGGTGGACGATCCCGATCGGTCCCGCGAGATCGTCCGCGCAGCCCTCGAGGAGGCACGCAGACGAGGCACCAGCGTGCGCTTGCTTCACGCATGGCACTACAGCACGGCGTACGACGACCTCGTCTTCGAGGGCGATGCGGGTCGCCGTCATGAGGCCGAGCAGGCGGAGGGACTGACGGCCGGCCTAGAGGCGATGCTCGCCCGTTACCGGGACGTGCAGACCGAGGTCGTGGTCGTTCACGCCCGGGCGGCGGACGCCCTCGTGGACGAGTCCCACCGGGCGGCCCTGCTCGTCGTCGGTCGCCACCGGCACGCGATCCCTCTCGGGCCGCACTTGGGCTCTGTGGCGCGCGCGACGCTGCGGCACGCCACCTGTCCTGTCCTGGTGGTCGACCCGGTCAGGGCAGCGACCCAGCAGCCCGCAGTCGCGACGTCTACGACGTCCGTCGGCTCAGGAGGTGGGTCATGACTCTCCGCTCCGGCCCTGTCGTCGTCGGGGTCAACGGGTCCGCCCTGGACGAGGGCGCACTGCGAGCCGGCGTGGCGGAGGCGCACCGCCTCGGTGTCGGCATCACCCTCGTCCACGTGGTCCCGGACTACGTGTCGGTCTCCCCGTTGCTCCCAATCACCCCGACCGACCTCGATGGTCTCGGCTCTGAAGTCGTTGCGCGGGCGGCGAAGCTCCTGCGTGAGATCGACCCCGAGATCGCGGTCAACCAGAAGCTCGAGCACGGCTCGCGCACCAAGCGCCTCGCCGAGGCCGCCGCCCAGGCACGCGCACTCGTCGTCGGCCGGGACGACCGGTCGCTGGCGGTTCGACTCCTACGAGGCAACGCGGCGACCGGCGTGGCCGCAGTTGCAGTCTGTCCGGTGCTCGCCGTACCCGCCGGTTGGCAACCGGTGCCTCGCCGTGGGCAGATCGTCGTCGGCATGAAGTCGCGGGCGCACTCGCCCGAACTGCTCGAAGATGCGTTCGCCCTGGCATCGGCGCTCGGCGACAAGCTCGTCCTTCTCCATGCGTGGCGGTTGCCGACCGGTTACGACGACATCATCGAGTCCCGGGTGGCGGTTGATCAGTGGTCAGAGCGGATCGTCCTCGCCTTCGATGCCCTGGTGAAGGACTTCCGGACCGCCTATCCCGACGTGGACGTCGAGATCAGGGCGGTGCACGACCGTCCGGTCTCGGCCCTCGTCGAGGCATCGCGGGACGCTGACGCGCTGGTGATAGTCCGGCGCTCGCACGGCGTCCCGGCGGCGGTCCTTCTTGGTGGTACCGCCAGAGCCGTGCTGCGATCGGCGTACTGCCCGGTGCGAGTCGTCCCCGCGGCCTTGCGGCTCGACGCCCTTCCGGGGCTCGTGCTCGAAGAGGCCGGGGCGTTGGCGAAATGACGGACGGTCCCGCCGCGCCGGCGGGGCTGAGCAGCGCCGAGGCTGCCGCCCGGCTTCGCGACGTCGGACCGAACCTGCCGCCGCGAGCACACCCACGGAGCTTCATCAGCCGAGTCGGCGACCAGTTGCGGGATCCGATGATCCTGCTCCTGCTCGGCGCGTTCGTCGTCGTCGGCGCGCTCGGCGACGTCGCAGACGCGAGCATCATCGCCGCCGTCGTCGTGCTGAACACCGCGATCGGCGTGGTCCAGGAGGTGCGTGCGGCCAACGCCTTGGCCGCACTCGACGAGCTCGCTGCACCCCAGGCGACCGTGACTCGCGACGGCCAGCTGGTCCGGATTCCGGGCGCGGACGTCGCGCCCGGTGACCTGCTCCGCCTCGAGGCCGGGGACGTCGTCGCGGCCGACGGCGATGTCATCGACGCTGCGGGCTTGCAGATCGACGAGTCTGCCATGACGGGGGAGTCGGTGCCGGTCGCACACGGCCAAGACGAGCCGGTGCTGGCGGGCACGGTGGTCACCCGCGGCCGCGGGACGGCCATCGTCAGCCGTACTGGCGCCGACAGTGGTCTGGGTCGCATCGCCGCCGGCGTGCTGGCCGCTGGTGTGCGTCCGACACCGCTCCAGCTCAGGCTCGCTCGGCTCTCTCGCCAGCTGGTGCTCGTCACGCTCGGCCTGGCTGCCTTGGTCCTCGTCCTCGGACTTCTGCGCGGTGAGGCCCTCGACGACATGGTGATCCTGGCCGTGAGCCTGGCAGTGGCCGCGATCCCTGAGTCGTTGCCGGCCGTCGTGTCGATCGCCCTCGCTCTCGGTGCCTACCGGATGGCCAGGCGTTCGGCGCTCGTGAAGCGGCTGCCGGCGGTCGAGACGCTCGGTTCGGTGACGGTGCTGGCGTCCGACAAGACCGGTACCCTGACGGAAGGGCGCATGGTCGTCCAGGAGCTGTGGACACCGACGGGCACCTGGACGGTGACCGGTAGCGGCTACGGTGCGGACGGCGAGGTGGTCGGTGGGTCCGACGGGGCGGCTCTCGAACCGTTGCTACGTGACCTGGTGCTCTGCAACGACGCCCAGATCGACGGACCGGAGGCCGGCCAGTGGTCGATCGTCGGGGACCCGATGGAGGCCGCATTGCTGGTCGCGGCGGCCAAGCACAGCCGGACGACGTTGGCGTCTCGGGGGCAGTGGACACGCGTTGACGAGGTCTCGTTCGACAGCGTCGCCAAGCGGATGACGACGGTGCACCGGTCGGCGGCCGACAACTGGCTGGTGGTGTGCAAGGGCGCGCCGGAGGCCGTCCTCGAGCTGCTCGCTGAACCGATTGGCGCGGAAGCCGCACGTCGAGCTGCGGCGGAGCTGGCGGCGCGAGGCTTCCGGGTCCTGGCCGTGGCCGATGCGTCGTACGACGCTCCGCCGGGCGCCGACCATCTGCACCGCGGTCTCGTGCTGCGCGGTCTCGTCGCGCTGTCCGACCCACCCCGTGACACGGCGCGCGAGGTCGTCCAGGCCTGCCGTGACGCGGGAATTCGCACCGTGATGATCACCGGTGACCACCCGGCGACCGCCCGCGCCGTCGCCGACGAGCTCACCATCACCCGCGAAGGCCCCGAGGTCGCAGACGGTGACGCGGTCGTGCGCGGCGAGCACCTCGATCAGGTCGAGCAGATCGGCGTCTACGCGCGCACTCAGCCTGAGCACAAGGTAGACATCGTCACCGCGTGGCAACGACGCGGCGACGTCGTGGCGATGACCGGCGACGGAGTCAACGACGCGCCCGCGCTTCGAAAGGCCGACATCGGAATCGCCATGGGCGACCGTGGGACGGAGGTGGCCCGTCAGGCCGCAGACCTGGTGCTCGCCGACGACGACCTGCGCACCGTCGTGGTCGCGGTCGGCGAGGGCAGACGCATCTATGCCAACATCCGGCGCTTCCTGAGGTACGGACTGTCTGGTGGCTTCGCCGAGGTCCTCGTCCTGGTCGCCGGCCCGTTCATCGGCATACCGATGCCGTTGGGACCGGCTCAGATCCTGTGGATCAACATGATCACCCACGGGCTTCCCGGCGTCGCGTTCGGTGGCGAGCCGATCGATCCCACCGACATGCGCCGTCCCTCGCCCTCCCCGGAGCATTCGGTGCTCGGCAACGGCCTCCTGGTCCAAATCCTGCAGTCGGGCGTCCTCATCGGCGTCGTCGCGTTGCTGGCAGGGTTGGTCTGCCCCGACGCGGCGAGCGTGCAGACGTGGATCTTCCTCTGCCTGGGGCTGTCCCAGCTCGGTGTCGCGCTCGCACTGCGCGCTCCTCGTGCCGGATTCGCCTGGCGATCGCGCGGGCTTGAGGGTGCCGTACTGCTGGCGGGGACGCTCCAGGTCCTGGCGGTGGCGTGGGCGCCGCTCCGCGACCTGCTGGGCACGACCCTCATCAGCCCTACGGCGGCAGGCGCAGTTTTGGCACTCAGCGCGGTGCCGGGATCGGTCCTGGTGCTGCGTCGCCAGTGGCATCGGCACCGAGCCGTGCGCGGCGCCACTTAGCCAACCCGTCGACCAGCACCAGGACGATCCCTCCACCTAATGCCAGGCCCCAGCCGAGGGTCCCGGGCCAGGTGCCACCCAGCAGCTCGGCGAGATCGGGGACGCCGAGGAAGACGACCAGCAGCGCGGCTTCGGCGGCGACTGCGACCAGGACGAGCGGGTTGCCGCGAGGATCGAGCCGCCAGACGGGGCGTGTCGTGCTCCGACAAGCCACGGCGTTCGCCATCTGGCAGATGGCGATGGTGGCGAATGCCGTGCCCGAAGCGTGCGCGAGCAAGGCCGCCGACGGCGTGGCACCCCATGACCAACCGCCCCGAACGAGTACCACGGCAAATGCACCGAGTGAGGCCGCTGCCTCGGTGGCTCCGAGCACGAGGAACGCCTTGGCCAGGACTGCGCGGTCGATCACGGAACGGCGTCGGTGACCCCGCATGATGCCCTTGCGCGGCGGCTCCGTGCCGAGCGCGAGAGCAGGCAACATGTCGGTGCCGATGTCCAGGGCCAGGACCTGGAGCACACCGATCGCGAGCGGGAACTGACCGGCAGTCAGCGCCCAGAGGACGAAGGGGGCGAGCTCCGCGACGTTGTCGGTGAGGTGGAACGTCAGGAAGCGACGGACGTTCTGAAAGGTGGCTCGGCCGAGCTCGACGGCGGCCACCATGGTCGCGAAGTTGTCGTCGAGGAGCACCAGGTCGGCGGACTCGCGCGCGACATCGCTCCCACTCGCACCCATGGCAACCCCGACGTCGGCCTCCCGAAGCGCGGGGGCGTCGTTGACCCCATCGCCCGTCATGGCAACCACGTGGCCGCCGGCACGCAGTGCACGAGCGATGCGGAGTTTGTCGGCAGGGGTGACCCGAGCGACGACCGCGCCGTCACGATTGTCGAGGAGGGCCGCGATCGCGGCATCGTCTCTCGGAAGATCTGATCCCTCGATGACGACGCCGTCGGGACCCATGAGACCCACCTCGTGGGCGATGGCGCACGCAGTTCGCGGATGGTCGCCGGTCAGCATGGCGACCCCGATCCCGGCATCACGGCAGGCGCGCAGGGAAATGGCGACGTCGGGCCGGGGCGGGTCCTGGAGCGCGAGCAGGCCCATGAGCTCGAGGTCCCGCTCGATGTCGTCGCTCCAGCCGTGGGTCCACGCACGCGAGGCGACGGCCAGCACCCGGCGACCTTGTCCGGTGAGCCGTCGCAAGTCGTCCTCCACGCCGGCGGCAACCTGCGCACACCGAGCAAGTACGTGCTCTGGAGCGCCGAGGACGTACAGGCGTCCGGGCACCAGGCATGAGCTGATCATTCGGTCAGCCGTGAAGGGCCGACGTTCGCCCTCGACGGCAGCGGCTGCGGGGGAGTGGCCCGCCCGCAACGCAAGGCAGTGGATCGCGGCGTCCATCGGGTCGCCGTCGACCGTCCACGTGGTTCGGTGGACCACCCGACCCGTGACACACGTGAGTGCCGCCTCAGCGATCGGTGCGACGACCGCCACCGGCTCCTCGGCGCCGCTGAACGTGGCCACCGGCTCGTAACCGGTGCCGGACACGTGAACTCGAGTGCCGGGAACGACCACCTCCACGACGCTCATCCGGTTCTGCGTGAGGGTGCCGGTCTTGTCGGTGCAGATGAAGGTCGTCGCGCCGAGCGTCTCGACCGCGTCGAGCCGCCGGATCAGGGCATTTCGCCGGGCCATCACCTGGGCCCCTCGGGCCAGCGAGAGGGTCACCGTGGGAAGCAGCCCCTCAGGCACCAACGCGACCGCCACTCCCACGCTGAAGAGGAAAGCCTCGGTCAGGGGAAGGCCGAGGGCGACGGACACCGAGCCCAAGAGCACGCCCGTTCCGGCGGCGATGATCGCGACGACACGCACCACTCGATGCAGCTGGACCGTCAGCGGGCTCGGCGGCCGCTGAGCGGTGGCGCTGAGCGCAGAGATGTCAGCCAGGGTGGTGTGGGAGCCGGTCGCCGCCACCTCGGCTCGCGCTTCGCCCTGGAGCACGAACGTCCCCGCCATCAAGGTGTCGCCCGCGCGGTGTGCCACCGCGCCGCTCTCACCGGTCGTCAGCGACTCATCGAGCGTCAGATTCTCGGAGGTCAGCACCCGCATGTCGGCACCCACACGGTCGCCAGCGCCCAGCAGGACGAGATCGCCGACCACGAGGTCGCGAACCTCGACGGTGCACACCGCACCGTTGCGGACCACCCGCGCACCCGCGGGGAGCAGGGCACGCAACCGCTGCGTTGAGCGGTCGGCTCGATACTCCTGCCAGAAGGCGAAGACGGCATTGAGAACGACGATGACGGCGATCGCGATCGCGAGGGACGGCATCTGAGCCAACAGCGCGAGGCCGGCGGCCACCCAGAGCAGCACCGCGAGCAGGTGGGTGAGCTGCCGTACCAGGAGCCGGACCGGTGTCGGGGAAGCAGCATCCGGGAGCTCGTTCGGCCCGTCATCGGCGCGACGGCGCTCGGCCTCGGCAGTGGTCAAGCCCCGGGGGTGCGCTGCCATATCAGAGCACCCGCGTGCCGTCTCAGTGCTCCCTCGCATCTCGGGCACACCGGCCGGCGTTCACGTAGCGAGCTGCCGGGCACTCGGAGCACGGTGCTCCGCCCGGTCGGGGCCAGTGGGGACTACCACGACGATCGTGGACGCGTGGTGGACCAGGTAATCCGACACCCCACCTGCTGTCGTGTGCGAGTGCCCGGACGTGTCGTCTCTGCCGATGACGAGCACGTCCATGGTTGCCGCCTCGACCGACAGCGCGCGTTCCGGCCCGCCTCGGTGCGATGCGGCACTGTGGACGTTGACCTGGACCTCGGGATGCAATGCGCGTAGAGCGTCGAGCGACTCGACGAAGGGGGGTTCGCCCCCGGCGCCGGTGCTGCAGGGCATTGCCCGGGCGGCGGTGCGGGAGTCGAAGGTCATCACCGTCAGCGGAAGCCTGAACGCGGCTGCCTCACGGAAGGCGAAGCCCAGGACCGGCAAGGAGCGGGAATCTGCGTCGACGCCGACCAGTACTCCCCGACGCCGCGGCCCGGGAGGGTACGGCCGCATCACGATGACCGGGCAGGAAGCTCGCTCGGCGAGCTCCGCGCTGACCGAGCCGAGCATCCGCCTGCGGATGGGACCACGCCCGTGCGAGCCGACAACAAGCAGCTGAGCGGTCTCTGCAAGATCGAGCAAGACCTGACGAGGATCGCCGCTCACGACGCGCGTGCGCACAACCAGAGAGGGATGGCCGGTGGTTGCGTGCTGGGCTTCCTCGGCAAGCACTTCGTCGGCGCTGGGGACGGTGGAGGCGGCCCGTGGACCGGGCTCGGGCAGGTTCGGGCTTTGCCGCGAGACGGATCCGTCGAGCGCGTGGATCAGCAGAAGTGTGGAGTGTCGCGCCGCCGCCTCGTTGGCAGCCCACCACACGGCGCGCTTGCTGTCCGTGGAACCATCGACGCCGACGACGATCGTCGCGGGCGGAACAAGTGACGTTTCCATGGAACCACTGTGTTCCGACCGCGGCAGGCCCGGGCACGGGCGGATGACCTCGGCCGGCGGGACCTAGGACCCAAGCCTGTCGCACCGAGGCGATGCGCGAATCGTCCCAGGTCGCAGGGACCAACGGCACTGTGTCAGTCCCGACTCGCCCTCCAGGATCGGAGTACGTAGTCAGACGTCGAACGGAGGAGCACCGATGTTCGCGGCAGCTGGTGATCGCCTGATCGTCCACGGCAATCGCGTGGGCCAGACGATCCGCGATGGAGAGGTTCTCGAGGTCCGTCGGGCGGACGGTGCTCCGCCGTACCTGGTCCGGTGGTCGGATACCGGCCGCGAGGCCCTGGTGTTCCCAGGGCCAGATGCCGAAATCCACCACTTCGAGCATTCGACCAGCGCCTTAAGGTGCGTGCAGGTCTGAAACGCGAGATCTCGGTCGCCCTGGCGATCAAGAGCAGGCTTCGCGATCCGTCAACACATGGGTGGGTCCGATGTGTACGTCCGCACAGTCTCGACCTCAACCTCCGCGGCCGGCACCTAGCGTCGCGGGCACGGGATCCTTGGACGGTTCGACGCCGCCATGGCACGCGCTTCGCTGCGTTGGCAGCACTCGGAAGACACCCGGTATGCCGTCGTGCCGCCGCCTTGCGAGGCACGCACCCCGACGACGCCAACCATCCAACTATTTCGCACCCGCGCCACTAGGACGGCTGCGCCCCGGGGGGCGGTGCGGCGATGCACTCTCGGAAGACCTCCTCCATCAACGGGTCCAGGCCCGCTGGTCGGCTCGTCCAGCACGAGCAGGTCCGTGTCTTCGGCGAGCGCCGCGACCACGGCCACCTTCTGGTGGCTGCCCCGCGAGTAGGCACGCGCCCTGGTCGTGAGGTCGAGCCTGGATCGCTCCACCAGTTCGATCTTGCGGCTTGCGCAAGGCTCGATGCCGCGCACCCGCAGCAGCAGGTCCACCGTCTCGCCGCCCTACAGGTTCGGCCAGAGCGCCACGTCGCCGGGCACCTAGGCGAGCCGGCGGTGCAGATCTGGTGCATTGGTCCAGGGGTCCTGCCCGAAGAGGCGCGCGGTCCCGGCTGCGGCGCGCATGAGACCCAGCAGGATCCGCAGGGTCGTCGACTTGCCGGCACCGTTGGACCGAGGAGCCCGTGGACCTCTCCTGACCGGACCCGTCAGGTCCATTCCGTCGAGCGCGCGAACGCGACCGACGGTCTTCACCAGGCCGCGCACCTCCGCCACCGCGTCGCCGGTCTGTGGGGGTGTGTCTGAGCTGCTCATGTGGTCTGGCCTCTCCGTCGGGTGGGTCTCGGCCAGCGTGATGCCGGTCAGGAACCAGAGTCAGGGGTCGTTTCGGGTAGCGACACCAACCACTCTGCGATGCGATCGCCCGCAACGTCCGGCTGATAGATGGTCTCGTGATCTGCCGTCGGCACGATCTGCACGGTGGTCGGGTGCCGGGCATCCTTCAGGGCCTTCGCGAACTGGTTTGTGAAGGCGACAGGCACCGTCTCGTCGACCTCCCCATGCAGCAGGAGGACGGGTACGTCGGGACGCAGGTCGGCGCGCTCCACCGGGTTCGCGTCCGACCAGGTCTCGGGGTCGTCCGACGGGCTGCTGCCCAGCAGCGCGACTGCGACGTCGGGGATCTGGCTGATGTCGTAAGGCCCGCTGAGCCCGACCAGGGCATCGGGTCTCACGGCGGGGGAGTCGCAGCTCGGCGAGTAGTCGTCGACCGCCAGGACCGACAGGGCGGCAAGCTGCGCTCCGGACGAGTGCCCGAGCACCGCCACCGGACCGGGGAGGTACCCGTGAGACTGGATGCTCTCGGCCGCAGCAGCCACCGCGCAGAGCACGTCCTCGACCGGAGCGGGGTAGACCACTCCGTCCTCGGCGGCCCTGATGTGAGTGGGTGCTGCAGCGATGCCCCTGGCCGCGAGATCCGACGCCAGCCCGGCGAGACCGGCCGGGTCGGCTGTGGTCCAGGATCCACCGGGGACCAGCACGACCAGCGGCACCCGCCCCTGGTGCCCCGGTAGGTAGACGTCCTCCGTCAGCCCGGGCGAGTACTCAATCGTCATCGAGGGACGTACGCCGGACGATGGGACGCCGGGCGTCGGGCTGGTGGATCCGCCGCACGACA
Source organism: Nocardioides endophyticus (assembly GCF_039543845.1). Taxonomy (NCBI): domain Bacteria; kingdom Bacillati; phylum Actinomycetota; class Actinomycetes; order Propionibacteriales; family Nocardioidaceae; genus Nocardioides; species Nocardioides endophyticus. The sequence continues at coordinate 189,727 of NZ_BAABKN010000019.1, forward strand.
CCAGGAGTGCGACGGCGACGGCGATTGACGTCACCGTGCAAGCACGGCCACGTCCGGCTCGGATCGACATCACGCTCCAGCTCATGCCTCAGTGTGTGTCGCGGACGAGACTCTCGACAGAGTTGAGCTCGGAGGCTGGCTGGCGTGTCGTTGCCCTCCGGTGATGCTGGAGCACTCGGAGAGCCAGCTCCTTCACGCGACGTGGTGCGTTGGTGCGGTCGGTGCCTTCGAGCCAGCCGTTGGGTAGCGACAGTCGCAGGACCTTGTGCCACGCGCTCGCGACCTGCTGAGGCATCGGCGCGACGTTGTAGGTGAACCCGTACCGCTCCATGAGGGAACGAACCTGCGGAGCCAGCTCGGCGTACCGATTGCTCGGAAGGTCCGGGAAGAGGTGGTGCTCGATCTGGTGAGAGAGGTTGCCGGTCAAGAGGTGCAGCAACGGTGGACCAGAGATGTCAGCCGATCCCAGCATCTGGCGCAGGTACCACTCACCGCGGGTCTCTTCCTCGGACACCGCCTCCTGCTCGAACGTCGCGACCCCCTCGGGGAAGTGCCCGCACATGATCACCGAGTGGCTCCACAGGTTCCGCACCACGTTGGCGGTGAGGTTCGCTGTGAAGGTCGATCGCCACGCGCGCCCCGACAAGAGAGGGTGAACGATGTAGTCCTTGGTCACCTGCTTGCGAACCTTGCGGAGCATCTGGCCCACGCGGGGCTTCATCTCCGGGGCGATGTGGCGCTTGTCCCGCAGGGTCTCGCCCAGGTCGAGGTCGTACATCGCGATGCCGTACTCGAAGATCACAGCGTTGATCAGGTTCCAGAGCGGCTGGGCCAGGTGGCGAGGCTCCCACGGTTGGGCCTCGTCGACCCGCATGATCCCGTAGCCGAGGTCGTTGTCCTTGCCGAGGATGTTGGTGTAGACGTGGTGGACCTCGTTGTGCGCACGCTTCCACTGCTCAGGTGGTGACGCGTGGTCCCAGTCCCAGGTCGTGGAGTGGATCTTGGGGTCACGCATCCAGTCCCACTGCCCGTGCAGGACGTTGTGGCCGATCTCCATGTTGTCGAGGATCTTGGCGGTCGCGAGCATCGCTGAGCCGAGGAGCCAGGCGGCTCTGTTCCGGCTGGCGAGCAGCACGACTCGGCTGGAGAGCTCGAGAGCGCGCTGTGTGCCGATCACTCGCCGGATGTACGCGGCGTCCGCGGCGCCCCGACTCGCGAGCACTTGCTCTCGCAGCTGGTCGAGCTCGCCGCCGAGCTGCTCGACGTCGGCCAGCGTGAGATGCCGGAAGTACGGGTGCGCCGGACTGGCGAGGACCGTCACCGCGCCTCCACTCCTTCGCGGCGGCAGCTGACCTGGAAGGTCTGTGGTCCGCTCATCGGTCTGCACCCGACTCGGCGCTGCGCTGTCGGCTGTGGTGATCCATCGAGACTCCCGGCGGTCCGTAGTAGTGATTGCGCCGGGGTCCGGGGCGACTGACTGTCTGGTACCCGATATGGGGAACCTCGATGCGGATGGGGACGACGTCACCCAGGTACCCGACGTCGTGACGTGGCTCGAACGCACACGCGGTGGCGGGTCGATGGGCCAGCGACGGCTGTCACCTCGATCTCACCGAGTGCCGTACGCCGTTTCGGGTACCTAGCCAGGACTGGCGTGCCCGTCTGCCGGATGCGGACGCCACCACCACAGCATTCCGGTGTCCAAGGGAGGCGCACATGTCGTCGTTGTGGCTTGATCGCGAGCACATCTCTGGTGACGAAGAGCTGTCGGACAGGTACGACGACGTGGTCGTCGGCGCGGGCCTGACCGGGCTGACGACTGCCCTCCTTCTGGCGCGGGCAGGCCGTTCGGTGGTGGTGTTGGAAGCGCGGCACATCGGTGCCGGCGCCACCGGCAACACCACCGGCAAGGTGTCCTTGTTGCAGGGCACGAAGCTCTCCACGATGCTGCAGTACCAGTCTCGTTCCGTGGTCGAGCGCTACCTGACGGCCAACCGGGAGGGCCAGGCGTGGCTGCTGCGGTTCTGCGAGACCCACGCCGTGCCGTTCCAGGTCCGAGACGCGGTCACCTACGCGCCCGATGCTGGGCCTGGCCTGCGGTCGGCGCGAGCGGAGTACGAGGCTGCGTCCTCGCTCGGACTCGACGTCCGCTGGGACGAGAGGTTGCCGGTTCCGTTCCCGCACGCTGGAGCCGCTGTATTGCACGGACAGGCCCAACTCGACGCGATGGACGTGCTCAGCACCTTGGTGCAGCAGCTTCGTGGCCATGGAGGCCACGTTGCCGTTGGCCGCCGGGTCGTCGCGGTCACCCGCCGGGGTACACCGGTCGTCTCGCTCTCGGACGGAACCCGCGTTCGTGGCCGCACCGTCGTGCTGGCCACCGGGGTGCCCACCCTCGACCGGGGACTCTACTTCGCCAAGGTCGAGGCCAAGCGCTCGTACGCGTTGGCGTTCTCCCACCCTGGGCCCCCGGCCCTGATGATGCTCTCCGCGGGGCGGCCGTCGCGTTCAGTACGAGACGCGCTCGGTCCGGGCGGTTCCCCCATGTTGCTGGTTGGTGGTGATGGGCACGCCGTCGGACGAGTGCGCAGCGAGAGTGAACACCTCGAGCGGCTCCGGTCGTGGACCGGTGAGTTCTTCCCGGACGCGGTCGAGACTCATGCCTGGTCAGCACAGGACTACTCCTCGCACGATGGCGTGCCGTACGTGGGGCCACTGCCTCGCGGTGGCGGCGACATCTACCTCGCTACCGGCTTCGACAAGTGGGGGATGACGAATGCGGTCGCGTCCGCGCTCGACCTCACCGGTCAGATCCTGGGGGAGGCGCCGTCCTGGGCGAAGCCCGTGCACCGTCGCATCACCCGACCGCGGGGTGTGCTGCGCATAGGGCGGATGAACGCCGACGTCGTCGTGGCAGCGGCGACCGGCTGGGGTGTCGCCGAGCTGCGGTCGCCACCCGACGTGGCTCCCGACGACGGCCGCGCCGACGTCGGGCGGGTCGGTCTCCGTCCCGTGGGTCGGTCGAACGTCGACGGGAAGGCCTGCTCCGTGGTTGCCGTCTGCACGCATCTCGGGGGTGTGCTGAAGTGGAACGACGCGGAGTCTTCGTGGGACTGTCCGCTGCACGGGTCGCGCTTCGCGGCGACCGGTGAGGTCTTGGAGGGCCCGGCGACCGTGTCGCTGCGTCAGCCGCCTCCTGAGCACCGGGAAGCGTGACCGGAAGCGCCTCGCAGGTCCGGGCTCCCGGGCAGCGACCTTGCCGGAGGCCGGAGCCGGCCGCGATGGGAGGAGTCATCTTGATGGCGGGTCGGTCAGGACCGGTGTTCGAGTCGAAGTAGCCACTGATCGGCCGTTGACGGCCGGGGTGATGGCGGTCGGGCTCACCTGCCTTGGTCGCATCGGATCGAGTTGGTCCCGAGTCGAGCAGCGTCCAGCTCTCGGTCCACGAGGGCGAAGACGACCGCGCATGGTCCGGACCACCCCCGCCGGGGCAGCGCAGCGGCCGCGCGTCGGGGGACGAGATCGCTCATCGTCGTTGACGGCCAAGGACCCCCGCCTGGGAACTGGTCCGTGTCCAGGCACCGTTCTCCCGGACGATGAGCCCGCGGCGTTCGAACTCGTCGAGCCAGCCCTGCATCGGCCAGGAGCCCCAGCGACGCCGATAGATGTCCGCGTTGCGGAGGATGTCGTCGAGATGCTCGACGGGAGGTCGGGAGACCGGGTGATGCTGGTGGTAGGCCCGGGCGTCACCGGTCCATCCCAGGTCGATCCCCTCGGCGCGCAGGATCTGGCCGAAGTCGGTGTCCTCTCCGCCGTAGCCGACGTACTCCTCGCAGAACCCTCCAGAACGGCGCCACGACTCTCGCGAGAGCGCGAACGACAACGACCAGAAGAGCTCCGGACTGGCTCCACGTCGAGTCTCGCTGCGGTTGAGTCGTGGGCGGGCGGGGTGTGGGTCGTCGAACGCGTCAAGGGCTGCCAGCGGGTACCCACCCGCTGGTGGCGGCGGGAGGTACGTGACCGGTCCCTGCCATACGGTCTCGGGAGCGTTCGACACGAGGCGGTGGTAGTCCGCGACCAGGTCAGGGGAGACGAGGCAGTCGACGTCCAGGGCGATCACGACGTCGCAGCCGGCTGCGAACACGGAGTCGATGCCTCGGTTGCGGGCCGCAGCCAACGGAAGGCCAGCTGGATCGGTGGCGATCGGAAGGATGCGTGGTTGGAGGCCGTCGCGCACGTGCCCCGCGAGGAGAGCGGGATCGTCCATGGCAACCACGACGTAGACGTCTACCTGGCGGGTTGAGCCAGCGAGCGAGAGTTGTTGCAGTCGGAGATGCTCATGTCGGCCGTGAGCGATCGTCACGACGCCCACGGAACTCACGTCGCGACCAGGTCGGCGAAACGTTGCGCGGCGTGACCGTCGCACCACGACGACCAGAGGCTGCCGTCGAGCTGCGATGCAGTCTGCAGCCGCTCCGACCAGCCTTCGTCCGGGAATCGGTCCTCCACCATCACCGGCCAGCCCCCGGCCGCGAGCACGGTGGCCGTGGTCCGTTGCTCCATGAAGGGTCGGGCCTGCGGGACCACGACCGCCGGCGTCCGTGACGCTGCGATCTCCGCCAGGTTGTTCTGGCCGGCCGCAGTCACCACGACGTCGGCCTCGGACAGCGCGCTGCTCGGGTCGTCGGCCCATACGCCGTGACGGCCCAGGACGGTCCACTCCCACTCGGGAGACTGGAGCTGCGCACGCTCGATCTGTGCGGCACGAAGGTCGTCGCCCCCGGCGCCGGTCATCAAGAGGACGCGAGGCCGACCGGGGGCCCGCGATGTGCGGACACGGACCGGATGACGCGAGAGGGCGCCGACCGCACACACGCGTCCGCGGATCGTGCGGGGCAGCCCGGGCAGCATGCCGCGAGCTGACGGCGGCCACATGGCAACCAGGCGGGTCGACACGTCGTAACCGAGCAGGTGAGCAGGGTCCGATCGCTCTCCAGGGAGCACGACGGTGACCACCGGTACGCCGTGCAGCCGAGCCAGCACTGCGATCTCAACCGAGACGTCGACCACGACCAGTCGAGGTCGATGCTCGTCGAGCCAGTGCGAGATCTGGGCGGTTCTCGCGCTGAGGCCGATGTCTGCTGTCGGAACCCAGTGCAAACGTCCTCGTGCCGTTGGGTCGCTGACCGTGGAGGACAGGTCGTCCTGGTCGAGACGTACCCAGGCGCCGGGCCAACCCTCTGGGGCAGGGAGCGAGGACAGTCCCGTCACGGGCTCTGTGAGGTGCCGGGCGAGCTCGAGCGCTCGATGTGAGTGGCCACGGCCGTGGTGGTGGACGTAGTAGCCGATCATGCGGCAGACCTGATGTCGATCACTTCGGAATAGCGCGCCTCGTAGCCGTCCACCATCTGCGCCGCACTGAAGCGGTGGACGGCGTGCTGGCGGACCGCCCCACGATCGCAAGCGAGTGACTGATCGATGGCAGCGGCCAGATCGGCCGGGTCATCGCCGGCCGCGAGGGCTCCGGTGCCTGCCGCGACGATCTCGGGCAGCGCGCCATGCGCCAAGCCGGCGACAGGGGTTCCGCAGGCCATGGCCTCGATGGCCACAAGGCCGAACGGCTCCTCCCATACGGGCGTCACGACAGCAACGGCCGACTGGGCGACGAGCTCGGCCAGCCGTTGATGATCGAGGTGCCCGACGTACATGACGTCGCCGCTCAGGCGAGGCTCGATCTCACGGGCGAAGTACGCCGTGTCCGGTGCTGGCCCGGCGAGGACGAGAGGGATGCCAGCTAACAGTGCCGCTTCGATGGCCACGTGTGGGGCCTTCTCGGCGACGAGTCGCCCCGTCCAGACTGCCGATCGGCCCCCGACACCGGGCTGCCAATGATCGAGGTCCACACCGTTGTGGACCACTGTGGCGTCGGCGACGTGGCGCCAGGCCGCAGCGGTGCACAGGCTCACCGCAGTGCACTCGACCGGTGCTGTGGATGCTCTCATCGCCGATTCGAGCCAGGGCGTCGGGGGAGTGTGAAGGGTGGTGAGGACGGGCACGTCCAACATCGCCGCCATCGCGACCGGCAGGTGATGAAGGCTGTTGTTGTGCACGACGTCGAAACGGTGCGATCCGGTGCTGGACAGGTCCAGCATGAGCGAGAGATAGGCGTGGTGGTCGGCCATCCACTCCTCAGCGGGGGCGTGGACGTCGCGCAGGGCTGCTGAGGTGAACTGGATGCTCTGGACGTCGAGCGCGGCGACGGGGAGGGCCGGATCAGAGCCAGGTGCGGCGAACAGGGTGACCTCGTGCCCTCGCCGGACCAGCTGACCGGCCAACTGGTGGGTGAGCGACTCGAGGCCGCCAGCGAACGGCTGACGGACCGGGTATCGGTTCGAGGCGATCAGGCAGATCCGCAGTGGTCTCACCGGGCGAGCGATTCATAGAGTCGGTCGTGTGCCGCTGCGACCATGCGACGCTGGTCTCGGCGCTGCTCGACGCTGGCGCCGAAGGCCGGTCGCTCCCGGTACGCCGTCGCGATCGCGGCGATCAGCGAGTCGGGGTCGAAGCGGTCTTCATCATGGAGATAGCTCAGCACCGGACCCTGCTCCGCGTAGAACCCGCACGTGGGGGCGACCACCGTCGTGCCGAGGTCACGGCACGCCTCCATCCAGCCGGAGTGGGTGCCGAAGCGATAGGGCAGGACCGAGACGTCCAGCGCGGACAGGTAGGCCCACAACGCGTCGTCGGGCAGGAAGTCGTGTACTCGAAGGTCGAGGTCGCCTGAAGCCGCGGCGGACTGCAGGTAGCCGGCGAGCTCGTCGTCTCGTCGACGCCCGTCGGCGTCCATGACGTCGTGGTGGGCGTTGACCTGTAGGACGGCGCCGGGCAGGCCGGCGACCGCCCGCACCAAGGTCGGCAGGATACGGAGGGGGGCCATGCTCGGGCGCAGGCTCTTGACGTGCACGCCGACACGGAACTCCGTGTCCGGGGTCGATCGGTCTCGCCGCAGCCTCGAGATGTCCTGAAGCTCAACGACGTGCGGGTGCGGGATGACCACTGCCTCCCGGCCCCAGCGCCGGCGGATCTCCGAGGCCGCCCCTGCAGTCAGCGTCACCAACGCGTCCGCGGCGGGGATGAGGACGTCGAGCTGGGCGTCGTGCGCCTCCGAGGAGAGGTGGTGGGGGTTTCGCAGATCGTGCACGGTGAACACCAAGGGCTTTCCGCGGCGCTTCAGCGTCGCGACCAGCTCGGCGAGTTCCGACGGATCGCAGGCGTCAAAGCCGAAGTGGAGGTGGAACAGGTCGAAGTCGGCCGAGTCCGCCCACTCTGGCCGCAACATGACTGGTGGCCACCACACCGCGCCAGCGGGTGTCGTCGGCTGCGAGGGGTCCGGGTCGGGCAACCGGTCGGGGCCACTCCCGGACTCGGGAGATAGGTGTCGGACGTAGACGTGGCCGGACGGCACAGACGCGATGCGCAGGCGCTGATCACGTCCGTCCGCGATCCGTCGGGCGGCGAGCAGAGCCTGGGTGTCGGTCACGACCTTCAGTACCCCGTCGTACCTCGCACAACGTCCACCCTGAGGGGTGGTTCGACCGGCTCGGTCGGGTGGGTTCCGGAAGGCAGGTCCACGACCCGAGCCATGAACGCTACGCCCGGCCAGGTCTGGAGCGTGCTGGCGGACGTGATTCCACGCAGATATCCACGTAGACAGGGTGCGAAGACGCGGTCGGCGATATCGTGCTGCGCTGAGTCGACGAGGGCCGGAAGCGCACACGCTTCCGGCCCTCGTCATCTCGCTAGCTCTGTCCGGGTGCTTCTGCCCTGACGGACTCGGCCGAGGACCTGCCTTCGTCCTGGACGCGCTGCACTGAGTCCTGCGCGGTCTCCTTGACCTGCTGGGCGGCGCCGGCCGCGGACTCCTTCAGGTTGCCGCCGAGGTCCTGTCCCACGGACTTCGCCTCGTCGACCAGCGGCTGCGCCGCGTCGACCATGCGCTGCGAGGCGCGCTGCTCCGCATCGGTGGCCGGGATGAGTGCCGCGATGACCAACCCGGCGCCGAAGGCGATGAGGCCAGCGGCCAACGGGCTGCCTTCGATCGCGTCGCCGGCGGCGTCCTTGGCGTCGCCGACACTGCCCTTCACGCCGGCCACTGCATCGCTGCCGGTCGAGCCGGCTGAATTGGCAACGTTGTAACCGCTGCCCATGACCTTGTCCTTGACCGAGCGGACCTTGCTACGCGCGGCCTCCTTGCGTCGCTCGACGATGGCGCTCGGGCTGACTCGGTCCTGCAGTGCGTCGAGATCGGTGGCCAGGGACTCCCTGGTGCCGGCGATCTGGGTGCTCAGCTCTTCTGTGCTTTGGCCCATCGGACGTCCTCCTTCAAGGTTTGCTGCGTCTGGGGAAGCTGCGGCCTGCTGGCCTCGAGCTTCTTCTTGCCAATGAGGGCGAGCACCGCGGTCGCGATGGCCCACAGGACTGTGACGATCAGTGCCGAGAGCCACAGCTCGAGGAACTCGTCCAACACGAACATCAGGGTCGTGGAGAGGAACAGCACGGTGAAGTAGCCGGCGAGGCCGGCACCACCGAGCATCCCGGCTCCCTTGGCGGCCTTCCTCCCCTCCTCCTTCAGCTCGGTCTTGGCCAGGTCGATCTCCTGGCGGATGAGCGTCGTGAGGTCCTGGGTGACGTCGCTGACGATCTCGCCGAGGCTGCGCTGGTCCGATTCGTGGCCGGGGGTGGGCGCTGGGGGCGGGGTGACGGTCATGGCAGGAATCCCTGCGGACCCGCACTTGCGCCATTCTCGTCAGTCAGCTCATCCGCGAGCGGTGAGGCCGGCACGGCGCCGACGCCGCCGGGGTACGTCGGCTCGACCGGGGAGTTGGGAACGGCGATGACCGGCTGTCCGTACGACGGCGCGGCCGACGTCCCGCTCGACCTCGGGTCGCCCGTCAGCGTCGGAGTGGGTCTCACCTCCGGCGTACCGGTGGTCGAGGAAGACGCGGTGTCCTGGCTGTGCGCCTGCTTCGCTCCTCGTGCGAGGCGACCGACGACGACACCGGCGCCGAGTGCCCCGAGGAGGAACAGGCCGGGACGGCGGCCCGCGAACTGACGGACGTCGTCGAGAACCTCGGAGGGTTCGCGGCCCTCGAGATGGGTGCCGAGGCTGCGAGAGCGGTCCGCCACCTGCTGGGTCAGCTGGGCTGCTAGGCCGGAGTCGGCGGACGAGGCCATCGACTCGAGGTCCGTGGTGACGCTCTGGAGGGTGCCGACGAGCCGTTCGAGCTGGGTGCGGGACTGCTCGCTGACCTGCCCGAGGGCCTCATCCAGGAGCCCGCGCATCTGGTCCTTGGCCTGACCGGCGACGTTCTGTGCTTCCTCGCCGACGACTGCGGCGACGTGCTTGCCCTCATCCGCAGCGGTGCCGGCGGTCTGTTGCACTTGTTCCTTGGTTTCCTGAGTCGATGTCATTGCTTCTCCTCGACTGTTTGGTGGGTGTGGTGCGTGGGTTGCTGACGAACTTCCGGGCGCATCGCCAGCCCGTTCTCAGTGCGGTGCCCCGATTCGCCTCCGGGGTCTGCACCCCAACGGGTGAACCCGCGTTCGCTCGTCGGCTCGCACTCGCCGGCGGGAGTCGGTACGCCGACAAACCGGAGCCACCCCAACGGGCGGAGTGCGCGCACGCATCGGCGGGTACTGCCGACTCGTGGCGAGTCCGCTGCGCGGACAAAGAGGCCGACAACGCCCGGCATCGTCACCCAGGCCGACGTCGCCAAGAACCCGCCGGACGACCAGATCGCGAAGCTGGTCGAGGCGACCTCAGCGGCCTCGCCAACTACTGACACACCCAACCAATACGAGGAAGCGGTATCGCGTGGAGATCATCGGAGTCATCGTGGCCGGCGTCATCATCGGCCTGCTCGGCAAGTGGGTCGCGCCCGGCGACAAGGACAACATCCCGATCTGGCTGACCATCCTGTGCGGGGTCGGCGGCGTCATCATCGGCTGGTTCGTCTACACCGCCTTCGGAGGCAACGGCAGCGACGGCATCGACTGGATCCGCTGGATCGTCGCCATCGCGTGCGCCGCCGTACTGGTGGTCATCGCCTCGAGCGTCACGGGTCGCACTCGGGCGAGGACGCGCTGAGCCTGCAGGACCGGCTTCCATACCTGCAACGCCAAGTCGGCGCCCTGGTCCGCGACAGCCTCGCGATCCGGGGCGCCGGCACGGCGCTGCCAGCTCTTGCGCGAGCCGGGCGACCTCAGGTCGGGGGGCGGAGCGTGGCGACGAAGACACGCCGCCCGTTGGTGGTCGGCAACGCCTCCACGAGCAGTTCGAGGTCTGCTTCGGTTCCGTCGGCGCGCACGAACGGCACGATCGCGGCCGTCCCGATGAGCGGCGCTCGTCCCTGCGTCAGGTGGAGCGTGAACCCAGCCAGGTGGCCTTGGTGGAACCTCGACGGGATGAGCGCCAGCAGCCGCTGCCCCACGAGCTCACCAGGGTTGTCATAGCCCAGGAGCGCGAGAGCAGGCGCGCTGACGGCGATGATGCGGTTGGTGTCGTCGGCGGCGACGAGAGCTTTCGTGGAGCGGTCGACGGGGTCACGATCCCAGTCAGCAGCGAGAACGCCGGTGCCCGGGGCCGGTAGTGCGGCGGGTGGCGGGCTCCACGGAACCGGCTCGGCGCCGACGCTCTGGGAGGCGACCTGTCCGCACAGCCAGCGGCGCAGCTCACGTAGCTCGGGCTGCATCGGGGCGGCTAGCAGCTCGTGGGCTTCGGCCAGGACGATGGCCGCGTCCATCAGCTTGTCGAGGACTTCGAAGCCCGCCACCGTCTCCGCCGGTATCCGCAGCTGCCCCACGCGCAGGGTGACGGCGGGTTCTACGACCGAGGTGAGCAGCTCGGTCACCTCGTCGAACGTGCTCGCGCCTCCGGGAAGCGCCGGCGACGGGACTTGTTCGTGCAACAGCGCCATGACGGCGCTTGCGACCGCGTGCTCGGTCAGGGCCAGGGCCTCGTCCTGCTCCAGGCGGGACAGGAGGTACTCGCGCAGCATCGTCTCGGCGTGCTCGTGCCATGCCAAGTGCATCAGCAACGGCACGTTCTGCAGGACGACCGCCACGTCAGCGGGGTTCGGCGCGAGCGCGACGCCCTGGGGGACCGTCGAGCCTGGTACGTCGAGGCCCAGCGCCTCGTCCACCGGCTCGAGGCTGAGTTCCCAGAGAGTGGGGGCGTGGACGTCCTCATGGGGCGCAGCGGCTTCCTGGCTGGTGGTGATGCGGGCCCAGACCACCTTGCCGTTCGGCAGCTCTCGGACGCCCCAGCCGCCACTCAGATCATGGATCAGCATGAGGCCGCGCCCGGTCCCGGCGAGCGCAGCGTGGTCGCGTTCAGTCGGCGGCGTCGTCGAACCGTCGCTCACCTCCAGAAGGAGGCCGCCGGCGTCGACGCGCGCGAACAGCTCGATCGGCGTAGCGGTGTGCAAGATGGCGTTCGTGACCAGCTCGCTGACCACCAGCTGCGCGGCGTCCAGGATGTCGTCGCGGTCCGCGGCGAGGAGGAGGTCTCGCACGAGGCGTCGTGCGCCTCCGGCACTACCCGGGACCGGGTCGTACCGTTGACGGACCCCAGCGTCTTCCCCCACGAACGCACCGTACCCGCCGCGCCGGTTCGGTATCCCCACAGGTCGACCTGGTCGGACGCGCACGGCGTCCGGCATGCTCGTTCGACTCAGCAACAGCGTCACTCGGCTTGGTGAGCGCTACCGTCCGGGCGTAGCGGGGGTTGAGGTGCTCCGTGAACCGCTTGATCGTCCCGCCCTTGCCGGCGGCGTCGCGGCCCTCGAAGAGGATCAGGTGCTTGGTGCCGGTGTCCGCTGCCCAGTTCTGGAACTTCAGCAGCTCGACCTGGAGAAGGTACTTCGCCTCGTCGTACTCCTCGCGCGGCATCCGCTCCTCGTACGGGTAGTTCTCCCGCCAGGTGTCCACGGCCCGGCCCTCGGGGTCGATCAGCACCGGTCGTCGTCGTGGTCCTCACCGATGGTGTGGCCGTCGATGTGGAGTCGGTCTATGTACTCCCGGAAGTCCCGCAGCATGCCGGGACCCTAGTGTCGCGCGCACCAATTCCTTGGACGGTTCGACGCCGCCATGGCACGCCCCTCGCTGCGTTGGCAGCACTCGGAAGACACCGGTATGCCGTCGTGCCGCCGCCTTGCGAGGCACGCACCCTGACGACGCCAACCATCCAACTACTTCGCACCCGCGCCACTGGTCACCGCATCTGAACACCAGGTGACGCGCACGACCGGATGGATCGCGGACCGTTGGCCCCGTCGCGTACGGCGCGAATCCACAGATGATGGTCATAGACCGGCCCGAGAGCGCCGTGGTCGGCCTTACCCGCTCTTGCCGGTTGCGGCGAGGAGGGTCAGCCGAGATACCTCTCCCAAGGACCGGTGATGGCGAGCGTGAGGCCGGGGTCTTGGATGTTGACGTAGAGGACCTTGCCGTCTGCGGAGAACGTCGGACCGGTGAACTCCGAGTACTCCGGTTGTGCCTCATCACCGACGTTGAGCATGTTCCGGGCGATGGCGTACGTCGGGCCGCCGGGAGTGGCGCTGAGGACGTGCGAGGCGCCGACGCCGTCCTCAGCGAGGACCAGAGATCCCCACGGGGTGACCGTCACGTTGTCGGGACCGTCGAAGTTGAGGTCTGGGTACGCCGGCTCGAACGTCTCGTCGTGGGCGTAGTTCTGGTACGGGAAGTAGTTGACCAATTGAATCGTCTCGCGGGCGTAGTCGTAGAACCACACCATGCCGCTGTGCGGCACGGCCTGGTCGGGCAGGTCCTCGCCCTTCTCGTACGCGTAGGAGTTGACGACGTAGACACCCGAGCTCGTGCCCCAGACGCCCTCGAACTTTCGGCCCCGGGTGACCTGCCCGTCGTCGAACTGCTCACGCACGTCGGTATCGGTCGCGTCCCGGTCGGGCACCTCCACCCACCGCACGTCGAAGGGCCGACCCAGCTGCGATGAGGTGAGGTGAGCGACGTCCGGCACCACGCTGCCGTCGTCCATGAGGATCGCCATCGCGGCCAGCGTGCCGAACGACTTCGAGCGGAGGCGCCCGACGGTGTCCGCGCTGACTCGGAAGCCTCGTGGACCTTGCCAGCGGAAGAACAGGCCGTTGGGCTCGTCTGCGTCCTCGGACAAGAAGACGTGGGTGCGATTCTTGCTGATCGCGCACGCTTCGTGGTCGTAGCGGCCGAGCGCCTTCAGCGGCGACGGGTCCGCGTGGCCGTCGCCGAGGACTTCGAAGACGTAGCCGTGGTCCTTCCGATAGACACCGGTTGCGCCGGTGTCCTCGTGCTCCCACCTGTCACCGGCTCTCGCAGTCGCTTCCTCGCAGGTCCACCAGCTGCCCCACGGAGTCGGTCCACCGGCACAGTTCGCGATCGTCCCCGACAGACCGACGGTCTGGCCGAGGTTGCGTCCGTTGCCGTCGGTGCGGATCACCGTGCAGCCGCCGCCACCGACGGCGCCGGGGTCGTACACGGTGCCGGCCAGGTGTGGCACGCCGAGGACGTCTCCGGCATCGCACTCGTGGTTGAGGATCAGGTACTGGCGTCGACCCGTGCCGAAGCTCGCGGTGCCGTCGTGGTTGCTGGGGCATGGCTCGCCGGACTCGAGCCTCGACGCCCCGGCCCGGGTCATCACCCGGTAGGAGAAGTCAGGCGGAAGCGCGAGGATGCCCTGCGGGTCGTCCACCAGTGGCGGAAACGGCCTCGGGGAGCGACCCGAGCCGGCCGACGATCCTGGCCGGGACTCGGCGAGTGAGGGGAAGCTGCCCGTGACTGCGATGCCCACCCCCGCTGCAGTGCTGGTCACGATTCGGCGACGAGTGATGCTCATTGAATCCTCCCGGGACGTCGGCAAACGGCCCATCCAACGTCCAGGCAGGACGTGAACTTCGCGCTTTCCTCGGCAGAGAACCCGATGACGAGAAGGTGAACGAGACCTGGAGACGCAAGCCGCGAGCCGGCGACCAACTGCTGGGTCGGCAGTGGGCCCAGACGCCCACTGCAGGCAGGACTGCGCGAGGGTCGCGGTTTGCCGAGCTCCGACGTACTCTGATGGCAACGGCAGCGCACGGTTGTCCCCCCGTCCGGCGCTGCCGGTCGACGGTCGCGTCGCTTGTGCACGCGGGTTGCGTGGCCGCCGAGAACGTGATGTTCCGCCTCGGCCCGGACCCTGCCGAGCGGGCTCGCAACAGGTCTCCGCCCACTCGCTGTTCGCCGTACCGATAGTCGGGCCTAGGGAGACCTTGTCGCCACCCTTCGCTCCGCGAACGACTGATCGATCCTCGCCCGCGGCAGACCGGGTACGCACCCGTGCGCGCCCGTTCACCTACTGCGGGTGAGCTCGAACCCCCACACCACCGTGAAGGGGGACGCATGTCATCGTCACGTCCTCCGGCCTCGGGTCTCGCTCGCGCCGGCCTGGGCCCGGTCCATGCCGGCCGCTCCGGCAGCATCGGCCAACATCACCCCGGCGTACGTCGAGCAGGTCGGTCGGGACCCCTACATCTGGGCGTGGCCGATGGTCAACGTCTTGAACCGGCGCCTGCACGCAAGATGTGTTCGCGGGTCACCACGAGCGCCGTCTCTGCGGCATCGTTCTGTCCTCGCCGTGCTGCCGCGCGGAGAGCACGACGATCGGGACCTTCGTCGCGAGCGCGCGGGCCAGCGCCGGTTCGTCATCGACCACCAAGACCTTGCTCACGCCGCATCGCCCCCCGAGCCCGCCCGCGGGAGCGACAAGACCATCGTCAACCCTCTGCCAGGGGTGTCCTCCGCGGACAGCGTGCCGCCCACCGCCTCGGTGAGGCCGCGTGCCACGGCGAGGCCGAGTCCGAGCCCGCCGCCGGAGGTGTCATCGAGGCGCTGGAACGGCTCGAACATCCGCTCGCGCTGAGCCGGGGGTACGCCAGGCCCGCGATCGACGACGAGCACTTCGACGGTGGTCGGCAGCACATGGGCGAGCACGCGTACGGGCTCGCCGAGCGAGACCCGGACGGCATTGCCGACCAGGTTGGCCACGACGCGCTCCAGAAGTCCGCGGTCGGTGTGCACCAAGGGCACCGACTCCTCGACCTCGAGCTCGGCGGAGCCGGGAGGGTGCCCCGCCATGGCGAGCGGCAACACCTCCTCGAGGCTGAGGTCGCGCAACGCAGGGTGGACGAGCCCGGACTCGATGCGGGACAGGTCCAGCAGGTTGTCGATGAGATGTTCCAGCTGCTCGGTCGACGACTCGACCACCCCGACCAGCTCGATGCGGGCGAGGGGGTCGACGCCGTCGGACACCAACCCGTCGACGGCGGTGCGCATCGCCGCCAGCGGTGTGCGCAGGTCGTGGGAGACCGCGCGGAGGATGGCGGTGCTGGTCGCCTCTGCGCGTTCCAAGGTGGCCGCCCGTTCCTCGCGCTCGCGCAGGCGGCGGTACTCGAGCACCAACCCGGTCTGCACGGCGAAGGCCTCCAGCACCCGCTGGTCGGTTGCTCGCAGGGGCGAGCCGCAGAGCACGATCACGTGGTCGTCGTCGACGGTCACGCGGGTGTCACTCTCCTCGGGGGAGCAGGCGGGCGTGTCGCCGCTGGATGCCGTGACCGTCCAGCCGGCCTGGTCTCGCGTGAGCAGAGACACGGCGCGCTGTCCGAAGGTCTCCCGGAGTCGTTCGACGATTGCCCCGGCGGTGTCGTGGCCGGTCAGAACCGATCGCGACAGCGAGCTCATGGTGGCCGCCTCGGTCCGGGCGCGTACGGCGTCGGATGCGCGCCGCGATGCCCGGTCCACCACGCTGGCGACTCCGATGGCGACTGCCACGAAGACCAGCAGCGCGACGACGTTGGTGGGTTCGGAGACGGTGAATCGGTTGACGGGTGGGGTGAAGTACCAGTTCATCAGGAGGAATCCGCCGAGCGCCGCGACCAGCGCTGGCAGCAGTCCGCCGACGAGCGCGACCAGCACTGTCACCGCCAGGAACAGCAGCACGTCGAGCGGCAGCTGGTCGGGGTCGTCGGAGAGCTGCAGCACGAGGGTGAGCAGCACGGGGATCAGCACCGACAGGAGTAGCCCGGCGATCTGGCGTTGCTTGGTGAGAGGGGAGAGATACCAGCGCGGCCTGCCCACGCGTGTGCTTTGGTCGTGTGTGACGAGGTGGACGTCGATGGTGCCGGCGAGCGAGGCGATGTGCTCACCCGTCGTCCCGGCAAAGAGGCGGCGAAGTCGGCCGTGGCGGGAGACGCCGACGATGATCATCGTCGCGTTGGCACCGGTGGCGAAGTCGACCACCGCCTGGGAGACATCCTCGCCGACGACCGAGTGGAACGACCCACCGAGCGATGCCACCAGCTGCTGTGCACGGGCGATCCGCCGCTCGTCGGGGTTCGCGATGCCGTCGCTGGAGATCACGTGCAGCGCGATCAGCTCCGAGCCGGCCGCCCGTTGCGCGAGTCGCGCGCCGCGCCGCAGCAGAGTCTCGCTCTCGGGTCCGCCGGTGACGGCGACGACGATGCGCTCCTTGGCGGGCCAGGGATCCTGGATGCCCTGCGCTCGCCGGTAGTCGTCGAGCGCGTCGTCGACCCGGTCGGCCAGCCAGAGCAGCGCGAGCTCGCGCAGGGCGGTGAGGTTGCCGACGCGGAAGTA
This sequence comes from Nocardioides endophyticus, assembly GCF_039543845.1. NCBI lineage: Bacteria > Bacillati > Actinomycetota > Actinomycetes > Propionibacteriales > Nocardioidaceae > Nocardioides > Nocardioides endophyticus. Next base: position 206,428 of record NZ_BAABKN010000019.1, read on the forward strand.
CGACGTGAGCGAGGCGTCGACCTGGTCGGCCCGGTAGATGTTGCCGTGCGCCATGCGGCGACGCAGGGCATCGGGAGACATGTCGACGAGCTGGATCTGGTCGGCGGTGCGGACGGCCTCGTCCGGTACGGTCTCGCGCTGCCGGACGCCGGTGATCCGCTCGACGGCGTCGTTGAGCGACTCCAGATGCTGGATGTTGACCGTGGTGATCACGTCGATGCCGGCGCGGCGGATCTGTTCGATGTCCTCCGCGCGCTTCTCATGCCTGCTGCCGGGGACGTTGGTGTGGGCGAGCTCGTCGACGCAAACGACCGCCGCCTTGCGGGCGATGACCGCCTCGGTGTCCATCTCGGTGAAGGTGGTGCCGCGGTAGGAGATCTCCTTCCGCGGCACCACCTCGAGCCCGTCGAGCATCGTGGTGGTGTGCTCGCGACCGTGGGTCTCGACGTAGCCGATGACGACGTCGGTGCCCCGCTCGCAACGTCGCTTCGCCTCCGAGAGCATCGCGTAGGTCTTTCCCACGCCGGGTGCGGCACCGAGGTAGACGGTCAGCCGACCGCGCCTGACTTCCTCCACGAGACGTCCTCCCAGCTTGTCGGGGTCGGTCGCGGTCAGGACGCGTCGGCGGCCTGGACGACCGCGATGTTGAGCTCGAGCACGTTGACCCGCGGTTCGCCGAGCACGCCCAGGTCGCGACCGTCGGTGTTCTCGTCGACGAGCTGCTGCACCTGGTCATCGGTGAGGCCGTTCACTTCGGCGACCCGCGGCACCTGGATCTCGGCGTACGCCGGCGAGATGTCGGGGTCGATGCCCGATGCCGAGGCCGTGACGGCATCGGGCGGTACGTCGCTCGGGTCGACGCCCTCGCGCTCGGCGATCGCTGCCTTGAGGTCCTTGATGGAGGCGACCAGGTCCGGGTTGTTGGGCCCGAGGTTGGAGCCGTAGGTGCTCAGCATGTCGTATCCGTCGCCGGCAGCGGAGGGCCGGTTCTGGAAGAGGTCCTCGTCGTCGACGACCTGGCCGATGAGCTTTGAGCCGACGGCGTCGCCGGCGTGGTCGGTGTGTTGCCCGGTGGCGGTGACCAGCGACCCGTCGGCCTTCCACGGGAAGGCGACCTGGGCGATGCCGGTGATTGCCAGCGGGTAGGCGAGGCCGAGCAGCAGCGTCAACGCGACGAGCACGCGGAGACCGGCGAGGCTGTGTCGGAAGAGGGTGTAGATGTCCTTCATCGTCTTCTCCTAGAGACCTGGGATCAGTGAGATCACGAGGTCGAGCAGCTTGATGCCGAGGAACGGGGCGACGAGGCCGCCGACGCCGTAGATCAGCAGGTTGCGACGTAGTAGGGAGCTCGCCGACGAAGGCCGGTAGCGGACACCACGAAGTGCGAGCGGGATCAGCAGCACGATGATGAGCGCGTTGAAGACGACCGCGGACACGATCGCAGACTGCGGGCTCGACAACCGCATGATGTTGAGGACCTCGAGATCCGGGAACGCGACCACGAACATCGCCGGCAGGATCGCGAAGTACTTCGCGACGTCGTTGGCGACCGAGAACGTCGTGAGCGCGCCGCGCGTGATCAGCAGCTGCTTGCCGATCTCGACGACGTCGATGAGCTTGGTCGGGTCGGAGTCGAGGTCGACCATGTTGCCGGCCTCCTTGGCCGCGGTCGTGCCTGTGTTCATGGCGACTCCTACGTCGGCCTGCGCCAGCGCGGGTGCGTCGTTGGTGCCGTCACCGCACATCGCGACCATCCGCCCGCCCTGCTGCTCCTTGCGGATCAGCGCGAGCTTGTCCTCCGGGGTGGCCTCGGCGAGGAAGTCGTCGACGCCTGCCTCCCTCGCGATCGCCGCGGCTGTCACCGCGTTGTCGCCGGTGATCATCACCGTGCGGATGCCCATCGCGCGCATCTCCTCGAAGCGCTCGCGGAGGCCTTCCTTGACGACGTCCTTGAGGTGGATGACGCCGAGCAGCCGGGCCGGCTGCGTGCCGACCTGCTCGGCGACGACCAGAGGCGTACCACCGCTCGAGCTCACCCGCTCGACCAGGTCGGTCAGCTGCGGTGCCGAAGCCTGCTCGGCCGGGAGACCGGTCTCGTTGGCCCACGACGCGACCGCCGACGCCGCGCCCTTGCGAATGACTCGGTCGGGGAGGTCGAGGCCGCTCATCCGGGTGGTCGCCGAGAACTCGACCAGGCTGCCGGCCGAGCCCTCGGAGGCGTCGATCCCGGTGTACTGCTCTCGGATCAGGGTCACGATGCTGCGGCCTTCGGGCGTCTCGTCGGCCAGCGAGGCCAGCAATGCGGCGCGGGCCAGGTCGTCGGCGGCGACGCCGTCGACCGGGAGCAGCTCCGACGCCTGACGGTTGCCGTAGGTGATGGTGCCGGTCTTGTCGAGGAGGAGTACGTCGATGTCACCGGCCGCCTCGACCGCCCGGCCCGACATGGCCAGCACGTTGCGGCGTACGAGCCGGTCCATGCCGGCGATGCCGATCGCGGACAGCAGCGCTCCGATGGTGGTCGGGATGAGGCAGACCAGCAGGGCTGTCAGCACCAGCACCGACTGGTGGGCGTCGCTGTAGTCGGCCACGTAGTAGAGCGAGGCCACGACGACGACGAAGATCGCTGTCAGTGCGGTGAGCAGGACGTTGAGCGCGATCTCGTTCGGTGTGCGTTGCCGTTCCGAGCCCTCGACCAGGGCGATCATCCGATCGACGAACGACTGCCCCGGATCCGAGGTGATCCGGACGACGATGCGGTCGGACAGCACTGTGGTGCCGCCGGTGACCGCGGAGCGGTCTCCGCCTGACTCCCGGATCACCGGGGCCGACTCGCCGGTCACCGCAGACTCGTCGACCGATGCGACGCCCTCGACGACGTCGCCGTCGCCGGGGATCCGTTCCCCGGCCTCGACCACGACGAGGTCGCCAGCGCGGAGCGCGGTGCTGGGCACCTCTTCGATGGTCTGGGTCGCGAGGTCGCCGGCGGACCTCAGGTGGTCGACGCTGCCGCGCAGCCGACGCGCCATCGTCTCCTGCTGCAGGGCGCGCAGGCTCGCGGCCTGTGCCTTGCCGCGGCCTTCGGCCACCGACTCGGCCAGGGTGCCGAACAGGACCGTCAGCCAGAGCCAGACGGTGACGAGCCAGCCCATCGTGCTGGGGTCCACGATGGAGAACACCGTGGTCGCGACCGCGCCGATCTCGACGATGAGCATGACCGGTGTGCGCAGCAGCTCGCGCGGGTCGAGCTTGCGGAGCGCGCCGGGGAGTGCCTCGACGAGCTGCGCCGTGCTCAGCACGGTGGGACCAGGCTGCACCTGGTGATGTGGCTGGGCCAGCGTGGCCGACCCGCCTGGGGTGTTGTCGTTCACGAGAGGGACTCCACGATCGGGCCGAGGGCGAGCACGGGCACGTAGGTCAGACCGACCACGACCAGGGCTACGCCCGAGAGGAGGGTGACGAAGAGCGGGCTGTGGGTCGGCAGCGTGCCGGCCCCCAAGGGCAGCCGCTTCTGGGATGCGAACCGGCCGGCCAGCGCGAGCACGAAGATCATCGGCAGGAAACGTCCGAGGAGCATCAGCAGGCCGAGCAGCGTGTTCCAGAATGGTGTGCCCGAGGTGAGGCCACCGAACGCTGAGCCGTTGTTGTTGGCGGCCGACGTCACGGCGTACAACGCCTCGGAGAGACCGTGCGGTCCACTCTCCTGCAGGCCGGCCAGTCCGTCGCTCGCGGTGATCGCGACGGCGATGCCGGTCAGTACGAGCACCGGGGTGGCGAGCACGTAGAGCGCGACGAGCACGATCTCGCGCTGTCCGATCTTCTTGCCCAGGTACTCCGGTGTGCGTCCGACCATGAGGCCGCTGAGGAACACGGTGACGATGGCGAGCATCAACACGCCGTAGAGGCCAGATCCCACGCCGCCAGGCGCGATCTCGCCGAGCATCATGTTGAACATCGCGACGCCGCCGCCTGGCGCGGTCAGTGAGTCGTGCATGGAGTTGACGGCACCGGTCGATGTCCCGGTCGTCGAGGCGGCGAAGAGCGATGACGCGGCTTCGCCGAACCGGACCTCCTTGCCCTCCATCGCGCCGCCGGCGGCGTGCGGGGCCAGGCCGGGTCCGGCCATCTCGGCCCAGGTCAGCAGCGCGACCGCGGCTCCCCACAACAGGGTCATCACGGAGAGAATCGCGACGCCCTGGCGTCGGTCCTTGACGATGAGGCCGAACGCCCAGGCCATCGCGAAGGGGATCAGCAGCATCAGGAAGATCTGGAAGATGTCGGTGAACGGGGTGGGGTTCTCGAAGGGGTGGGCGGAGTTGACGTTGTAGAAGCCGCCTCCGTTGGTGCCGAGCTGCTTGATGACCTCCTGGCTGGCGACCGGGCCGCCGGTGATCACCTGGGTGCCACCGCTCAGAGTCTCGACCGTGCGGCTCCCCATGAGGTTCTGGATCGCACCGAAGGAGACGAGCACGATCGCGGAGACCGCCGAGATCGGCAGCAGGACGCGAAGGGTGCCGCGCACGAGGTCGGACCAGAAGTTGCCGACCCGCCCGTCGGTCAGGCTGCGCGCGAGGCCGCGGGCGAACGCTGCGGCGACGGCCATCCCGACAGCGGCGGACACGAAGTTCTGCACCGTCAGGCCGGACATCTGCATCAGATGCCCGATGGTGACCTCGCCGGAGTACCACTGCCAGTTCGTGTTGGCGACGAAGCTGACTGCGGTGTTCCAGGCGCCGTCGGACGGCAGCGCCGCAAAACCCAGGCTCAGTGGCAGGTGGTCCTGCAGCCGGCCGAGCGCGTAGAGCAGCAGGAGGCTGACGAGCGAGAAGCCGAGCGCCGACATGGCGTAGGTCTTCCAGTGCTGGTCGGCGTCGGGGTCGACCCGCAGGAAGCGGTATGACGTCCGCTCGACGGCGAGGTGCTTCGTCGAGGTGTAGACGTGCGCGAGGTAGCGCCCCAGGAGCGGGACGGCGATGGCCAGGGCGATGACGAGCACCGCTATCTGGCCGAGGGCGGGAGCAAGGCTGCTCACTTCGACAGCCTCCGATCCAGGGCGCCCACCAGCAGGGCGAGCAACCCGAAGACCGCGAGGGTCAGGAGCACGTAGATGAGATCGGACACGAGAGAATTGATAGACCTCAAAGAGGTCGTCAACTGTCTCCCTTGATGCTTCCTTGACGCTGCCGACAGGAATCTTGACGGCTTCCAGACGTCCGTGCCCGGAACTGACAGGACCTGACGGCGGGCGTGGCGTCTCGCGCGCATGCCCGGAAGGCCGTGCACCCGAACGACCAACACGGCCGGCGCTCGTCCTGGCCGGCGCCCTTCTGGCTCAGCGCATCCGAGCGAGATCCCGTCGGATGTAGCGCAGGTGCGCCCACTCCTCCTCCAGGATCACGCGCATGCAGTCACCGACGCTGGGACGCCAGTCACCGCCACCCCACGGGTCCTCACGCTCCTCCGCGAGCAGCTCCACCGTGGCCGTGGCCAGGAAGTCGGTCACCATCCGCTGTCGCTCGGCACGCACCGCGAGGACCTCCTCGTACGCCGGCGGCTCCGCACGGAAGATCGACATGTCGAAGCCCATCTCGTCGGCACCGGTGAAGATCTGGCCGATCTCGTGGAACGGCTGCTGGATCCGCATGATCCCGCCGCGGAGCCAGGCGTCGGTCGCCAGGATGAGGTGCCGCAGCGTCTGGGACAAGGACCACTCGTCCTCGACGTGGGCATCCACCAGGTCCGCCGGTGTGCCCGCTGCCGTCTCCTGCCACGCGGACTGCACGGCTACCCAACCCTCGCGCAGGCCTTCGGGCGTGTGCGCCTTCTGCAGCTCGCGGCCGGGGAACCGCCGGTTGAGCTCGGCCTCCACGAGCGGCACCACGTCGACCCCGTTGACGAAGAGGCTGCCGAAGGACAGGTCGTGACTGTCGATGTCGAGGCCGGCCACGTCGACGCCGCGCATCGTCACACCGCTGACATCGGAGAATCGCAGAGTGGCGCCTTCGAAGCTCGCCTTGACGAAGGTCGCGCCCTCGAACTCCAACGTGTCGGAATAGGTCGTCATCGCTCCATCATCACCGCTGTCGGGGACTGCGCGGACAAGCCGGTCGCGGTCGAGCCAGGCGGGCTCCTCGGTGAGCTGGTCGGGCAGCGCCGGCACCGACTGCTCAGGGTCGGTCGCGGCGGCGATGCCCTCGGCCAGCGGGTCGGCCTGCCACATCGCCGTCGGCCGGGCCGAGCCGGCGTCGAGCGTGACGACGGCGATAGAAGCACTCTTGGCGATCGGCCGACAGAGGCCCGATAGGTTGCGGCCGTGCTGTGCCACTCCTGCTACGCCGAGCCGAGCTCGATGCCGGACTGTGTCGCCTGCCGCGGCACCGGCCGCGCCACGTCGATGCCGCTGTGCGCCGACCCCTGGAACGAGGTCGTGCCCGGGCTCTTCCAGGGCGGCCACGACGTGCGCTCCCAGTCGGGGACGGCCTGCGTCGTCGACGACGAGTTCGACCTGGTGGTGAGCCTGACGACCCGGGAGGGCTACGGGCCGGCCGCGGGTGTCGAGCACGTCGTGCTTCGTCTGGCGGACGCCGCGATCGACCCGGCGACGGCGGTGCGGGTCGACGAGGCTGCCCGGCGGGTCGCCGCCGCCGTACGCGGCGGAAGCAGTGTGCTGGTGCGGTGCTCAGGCGGTCTCAACCGCTCCGGCCTGGTCGTCGCCAGCGCCCTGATCGAGCTCGGCCGTACGCCGGACGAGGCGATCTCGCTGGTCCGGGAGGCGCGAGGTCCGTGGGCACTGACGAACCCGGGCTTCGTGGCCCACCTGCGTGGGTTGCCGGCACCGCGACCCGCGAGCTGACTGTTTGCGTGACAGGCGCCACATCGGGCAGTACCTTGCAGGGACAAGAACCTGTTCTACTTTCCCGAGGGAGTCAGCATGAAGACCCGCGCCGCCATCTTGTGGGAGCCGCACACCGACTGGAGTGTGGAGGACATCGAGCTCGACCCGCCCAAGCGCGGTGAGATCCTCGTCAAGCTCGCTGCCTCGGGCCTGTGCCACTCCGACGAGCACATGGTCACCGGAGACATGGTCCTGGACCCGGAGTTGGCGGAGGCCTTCGGTCTCAAGCAGTTCCCGGTGATCGGTGGCCACGAGGGCGCCGGTGTCGTCCAGGAGGTCGGTCCCGACACGGTCGGCTTCGAGGTCGGCGACCACGTCGTCTTCAGCTTCATCCCGTCGTGCGGCAAGTGTCCGTCGTGCTCGACCGGGCATCAGCACCTCTGCGACCTGGGCGCGTTCCTGCTCAGTGGCATGCAACTCTCCGACTTCTCCTACCGCCACCACGGCAAGGACGGCCGCGACCTCGGCATCATGGTCGGCCTGGGCACCTTCTCGCCGTACACGGTCGTCAACATCGACAGTGCGGTGAAGATCGAGAAGCACATCCCGCTCGACAAGGCCGCGCTCGTCGGCTGCGGCGTGACGACCGGCTGGGGCTCCGCGGTGTACGCCGCCGACGTGCAGGCCGGCGAGACGGTCGCCGTGATCGGCATCGGCGGCATCGGCATGAGCGCCGTCCAGGGCGCCGCGATGGCCGGTGCGCGCCACGTGGTCGCGATCGACCCCGTCGACTGGAAGCGCGAGAAGGCGCTCACCCTCGGCGCCACCCACGCCGCCGCGTCGATGGCGGACGCGCAGGCGCTGATCAGCGAGATCACGTACGGCGCGATGGCGGACAAGGCGATCCTCGCGGTCGGCCTCGCCACCGGTGACCTGATCGCGCCGATGATGAGCCTGGTCAAGAAGGCCGGTCGAGGCGTCGTCACCGCCGTCTCGAACATGATGGCCGACGACGTGAAGCTCAACCTCTTCGAGATGTCGATGATGCGCAAGGAGCTGGTCGGCTGCATCTTCGGCAACGCCAACCCGCGCTACGACATCCCGCGGCTGCTCAACCTCTACATGGAGGGCAAGCTCAAGCTCGACGAGATGGTCACCACCGAGTACACCCTGGACGAGATCAACCAGGGCTACCAGGACATGCGTGACGGCAAGAACATCCGGGGCCTGATCCGCTACGAGTGACTCGACGCACCCCTACGCGACGTCGGCGTCCATCGCGGCGACGTACTCGCGCTTGACCGCACGCCAGGCCTCGTCGGTCATGGTGCGCCGCCAGTACGGCGAGCAGGACATGTCGGCGCGCGGCACTCCCCGGTCGCTGATCAGGTGTCGCCGGATGGCGCGGATCTCGTCGGCCTCACCGTGCACGAACGCGTGCACCCGACCCTCCGGGAACTCGATGTCGGCGACGGCATCGGCCAGCAGGTCGGCGTCGTCGTCGGCCCCGGTGCGGTGCAGCCAGACCAGGTCGAGCTCGCCGGGGCAGGTCAGTGGCACCTCGTAGTCGGGGCCGTCGCACACCAGGCGCACCACCGCGTGGCTGCCCGCCGGGAGGGCCTCGAGCGAGGCCGCGATCGCCGGCAGCGCGGACTCGTCGCCGACCAGCAGGTGCCAGTCGGCCGACGGGTCCGGGTGGAAGCCGCTGCCGGGGCCCTCGAACACCAGCACGTCGCCGGGCTTGGCCCCGGCTGCCCACGGGCCGCCGGCGCCGTGGCCGTGCACCACGAAGTCGAGGGTGAGCAGACCGGTCACCGCGTCCCAGCTGCGGACGGTGTAGCGACGGCGCGCCGGCCACGTCTCCTTCGAGTGCGACTCGCGCACGTCGGCGGGGGAGAAGATCGCGTCGTACGGCGCAGCCGCGGGCGGGATCGCCACGTTGACGTAGGTGTCGGTGTCGTCGGGCACCGCGAAGCCCGCGAGCCCTTCACCGCCGAGCACCACCCTGACCAGGGTGGGCGTCAGCCACTCGGTGGTGACGACTTGTCCGTGCCAGGCAGGCATCTGTTTCCTCTCGTGGTGCGTCCTCTAAGGTAAGGCTACCCTTAGTCGAAAGGACCCCTCTCATGCGGCTTCCGGTAGTGGACCACGCGCTCCCCACCGCCACCCACGGCGGTCGTCTCACGCGTCGCAGGTTCGGACTCGCGGTGGGCGCCGTGACACTGGCCGGTCTCCTCAACGCCTGCGGCTCCGACGACCCGGCTCCGGCCCTCGGAGCCACCGAGCCTTCGGGACCGTGGACCTGGACCGACGACCGCGACCAGACGGTCGAGCTCGACAGCACGCCGGAGCGCCTGGTCGTCTCGCAGTGGCTGCTGCCGGCCTTCTGGGCGCTCGGGATCAAGCCGGTCGGCGTCCTCACCTTCATGCCGTGGGGGGACATCGCGGGGTACGCCGAGGCCGGGATCGCCGAGGACGACGTGACCGTGCTCAGCACGACGTACGGCGAGGTCGACCTGGAGAAGATGGTCGGGCTGAAGCCCGACCTGATCGTCCTCGACTCCTACGCGGACTCCGAGACGCTGTGGGGCTTCACGGACCTCGCGACTCAGCAGAAGGCCGGCCGGATCGCGCCGTTGGTGGCCGTCTCCGCCGAGACCGACCTGTTCGAGGGCATCGATACCCGCCACGAGCTGGCGGCAGCCCTCGGTGCCGATCTCGATGCGACGACGGTGGTGGAGGCGCGCGGTGACTTCGAGGCAGCGAGCGCGGAGATCGAGAAGGTGCTGGCGGCCCGGCCCGGGCTGTCGGTGGCGTTCGTCGGGCCCTACGAGGATGGTCTCTGGGTTGCGCCTGCGGAGGACTACGCCGACCTCACCTACCTCGAGGGCCTCGGCCTCGACGTGTGGAAGCCGGCCCAGGTCCCGGACGGCGACATCCTGAGCTGGGAGAACGCCACAGGAGTGGACGCGGACCTGCTCATCCTCGACGACCGCGACGACGTCGCGCAGGCGTCGAAGGCGAACCCCGTCTTCGCAGAGCTGCCCGCCGTCGAGGCGCGGCAGGTCGCGGCCGCGTGGCGCTTCGCGCTGCCGTACGAGTACGGCGCCTACGCGCGGTCGTTCCGGGCGCTGACCCCGGCCCTGCAGCGCGCGTCCATACTGTCCGCGTGACGAACCAGCCGCACCCAGCCACGCCCGGTGGGTTGGTCCGCCGCACCCTCCGACGTCAGCGCCGTGGCCTCGCCGGCGCGATCGCGTTCATCACGCTGTGGCAGGTGTGCGAGGCCGCCGTACCGGTCCTGATCGGCGTCGTGATCGACCACGCGGTCGCCACCGGCGACGTCGAACGGCTGCTGCTGTGGGGCGTCGTGCTCTGCGTGCACTTCACGGTGCTGAGCCTGGCCTACCGGTTCGGCTCGCGGATCGGCTTCCGCGCCGGTCAGGAGGAGAGCCACCTGCTGCGCACCGAGGTGTCGGCCCACGTGTTGTCTCCGCGTGGCGCCCGCCTCGACCGGCTGCCCGGTGACGTGCTGGCTGTCGCGACCGGTGACGCGGACATGGTCGCGGAGGTCATCGACCAGGTCGTCTACACGGTCGCGGGCATCGCCGGCCTGCTCGTCAGCGCCGTGGTGCTGGCGACCATCGACCCGTTCATCGCCGTGGTCGTGCTCGTCGGCGTACCTCTCGTGCTCGTGTGCACGCAGGTCCTGGCGCCGCGGCTCGCGCACCGCGCTCACGAGCGTCAGGAGGCGATCGGCCGGGCGACCGGCCTCGCGACCGACCTGGTGCGCGGGCTGCGACCGCTCAAGGGGATCGGCGGCGAACGTACGGCGCACGATCGCTACCGGCGGCAGAGCCGTGAGGCGATGGGCGCGAGCATCGCCGCGGCCCGCTGGGAGGGGCTGCTGTACGGCGTCACCCATACCCTGAGCGTCGCGTTCCTCGCCGTCGTCGCCCTCGTGGCCGGGAAGCGCGCGCTGGACGGTGACCTGACGATCGGCGAGCTGGTCGCGGTCGTCGGGCTGGCCCAGTTCGTCGCCGAGCCGATGGGGATGATCGCCTACCTCGTGGCCAAGCTCGCTCGCTCCCGAGCCTCCGCGCGACGCATCGTCGGGCTGCTGGCCGCGCCGCCGCTGGTCGAGGTCGGCTCGAGCGCGGCGACCGGCCCGGCCGGTCTGACCTTCGAGTCCGTGAGCGAGGGCTCGTTGCGAGCGGTGAGCATCGAGGTGGGACCCGGTGAGACCGTCGCGATCGTGGCCGAGGACCCGTCCGATGCCGGGTCGCTGATGCACCTCCTGCGGGGCGAGGGCACTCCGACCGCCGGCCGGGTGCTGGTGGCGGGCGTGCCGCTGACCGAGCTGACGATCGAGGAGTCGCAACGGCTGCTGGTGGTCGCGGAGCACCATGTCGACCTCTTCGAGGGCACCCTGCACTCCAACATCGACCCAGCCTCGCGGATCGACGAGGCACGGTTCGGCGCCGTGCTCGCCGCGTCGGCGGCGGTGGACCTGCCCGACGATCCGGTGACGGTCAACGGGATGACGCTCTCCGGCGGCCAGCGGCAGCGCCTCGGCCTGGCCCGAGCGCTCGCGGCCGACCCGCCGGTGTTGGTGCTGCACGACCCGACCACAGCCGTCGACGCGGTCACCGAGCAGCGCATCGCCGAGGGGATCGACGACGTACGCCGTGCCGACGGAGCCACCCTCGTGGTCACCAGCAGCCCGGCCCTGCTCGCCCGCGCCGACCGGGTCGTGCACCTGGTGGACGGTGAGGTCGTGGCCGTCGGGACCCATGCGGAGCTGGCCACGGGCGAGGCCTACCGGGCGGCGGTGCTGAGATGACGGGCGCACTCCTCCCGATCTCCACCGCGCGCGAGGCCACGGCGCTGGCGCGCAGGCTGCTGGGCCAGCGGCCCTGGGTGGTCGCCGGCTGCGCGGCGATGTTCGCCGTCGAGGGGATGGCGGGCCTGGTCGCGCCGTTCATGCTGGGCCGGATCGTCGACGTGGTCGTCGACGGCGGCTCGGCGTCCGCGATCACCATTGCGGTGCTCTGGATCGTCGGCGCGGCCATCGTCGGCGGGCTGGCGACGTTCCTGTCCGTCGCACTGCTGGCGCGCACCGCTGAGCCGGCGCTGGCCGATCTGCGCGAGACCGTGGTCGAGCGGGCGCTCGAGCTCGAGGCTACCCAGCTCGAGTCGTCCGGGTCCGGTGACCTGCTCTCACGGGTCGGCGACGACGTACGACTCGTCACCGAGTCGTTCACCGAGGTCATCCCGCTGCTGGTCAACTCGGTCGTGGCCGTGGTGTTCACGGCGGTCGGGCTGTTCGCCCTGGACTGGCGGCTCGGGATCGCCGGTCTCGGCGCGGTGCCCTTCTACGTGCTCGCGCTGCGGTGGTACCTCCCGCGCTCCGGTCCCTACTACCGCCGCGAGCGCGAGGCGAACGGCGAGCGCGCCGAGGCCCTGCTGACCGGCATCCACGCCAGCCGCACGCTTCGCGCCTACGGCATCGCGGGCCGCCACCAGGAGCTGACCACCGCCGCCTCCTGGCGATCCGCGCAGCTCGCGATCGACGTGTTCCGCCTGCAGACCCGCTTCTACGGCCGCAACAACCGAGCCGAGCTGATCGGCCTGCTGCTCATCCTCGGCACCGGCTTCGCGCTGGTCGACGCGGACCAGGTGACCGTCGGCGCGGTGACCGCCGCCGCACTCCTCTTCCACCGGCTCTTCAACCCGGTCGGCGCGATCGTCGGGCTCTTCGACGAGGTGCAGTCGGTGGGCGCGTCGCTGGTGAGGCTGGTCGGCGTGGCCCAGCTGCCGCCGCCGGTCCCGGTGCACGACCCGCAGCGTCCGGCGGACGGGCACCTCGTCGTACGCGGCCTGCACCACGAGTACGTCGAGGGCAGGCCCGCGGTCGACGAGGTGTCGCTCGACGTCGCGCCCGGTCACCGGGTCGCCGTCGTCGGCGCCTCCGGAGCGGGCAAGACGACGCTCGGCGCGGCCATCGCCGGACGCCTGGCGCCGACGCGGGGCACGGTCCTGCTCGGCGAGGTGCCGCTGGCGCGGGTCGACGGCTCGGGACGCCAGCCGGTCGCGATCGTCAGCCAGGAGGTGCACGTCTTCGCCGGGTCGGTCCGCGACAACCTGACGCTGGCGGCGCCGTCCGCGTCGGACGCCGACCTCTCGTCCGCACTGGCGGCCGTCGGTGCCTGGGCCTCCGTGCAGGCGCTGCCGGACGGCCTCGCCACGATGGTCGGCGACGGTGCGCTGACCCTGACGCCCGCACTGGCGCAACAGCTCGCGCTCGCCCGGGTGCTGCTCGCCGACCCACACGTCGTCGTGCTGGACGAGGCGACCGCGGAGGCCGGGTCCGCCGGCGCCCGCTCCCTGGAGCTGGCCGCCCTCGCCGTCTCCGCGGACCGCACGTCGGTCACCATCGCGCACCGGCTCACCCAGGCGGTGACCGCCGACGAGATCGTGGTGATGGACGCGGGACGGGTGGTCGAGCGTGGCTCGCACGACGAGCTGGTCGCTGCCGGTGGCCGGTACGCCGAGCTCTGGGCGGCGTGGTCATCGGGCTGAGGCATGGCTCCTCATCCGTCAGCGCCTCAGCGCACCCTCTTTCCGGGCGAGCTCGAGGCTGACCTGGGCCGACTGCGGCATGGTGGCGGATCGGCGCGCGGACGGTCCCGCCGGCGACTCGGGCAGGGCGGGCTTGCCCGGGGTGAAGAGCCAGGCGTCGAAGAGGTCGTCGAGCTGCTGGCCCGAGACCCGCTCCGCGAGGCGGATGAACTGCGGGATTGAGACGTTGTCCCCGGCCCGGCTCTGCGCCCACTTCTTGAGGATCCGGAAGAAGTCATCGTCGCCGACCGTCAGGCGCAGGACCTGCAGGGTCATCGCACCGCGGAAGTAGACCGGGTACTCGAAGAGCAGGTCCGGCCCCGGATCACCGATGGTGATCTGCCACCAGGGGTCGTCGTCGGGGATGAAGTCGTTGTAGAAGAAGTCGAACGTCTCCTGGGTGGTCCCGAGACCCTCCCGCTCCGACCACAGCCACTCGGTGTAGGTCGCGAAGCCCTCGTTGAGCCAGATGTCGCTCCAACGCTCGACGGCGAGCGAGTCGCCGGTCCACTGGTGGGCGAGCTCGTGGACGACGACGGAGTCGCCGGAGACGGCGTCGGTGAAGAACCCCTTCGAGTAGATCGGCCGGGTCTGGGTCTCGAGCGCGAAGCCGAGACCGTCGACGTCGTCGACGATGCCGCCGACGTCGCGCCAGGGGTAGCGGCCGAAGTAGCTGGAGAGGAAGTCCACGATCTCCGGCTGCCGTGCGAACGAGCTGTCGATGATGGTGCCGATCGGGGGAGGCACGTCGGCGGCGGTGCCGACGACCCAGTCGTTGTCGTTGCCCAGGCTTCCGGCCGGCGGTCCGGGGACCGTCCACCCGTCGAGCCCGGACTCGAACGACGTGGATCCCTCGCCGGTCGAGACGACGATGTCATCGACGAAGAGGCCGCTGAGCTGCACCACGTCGTCGCTCGCGTAGCTGATCGAGAGCTCGACCTGGCTCCCGGCGTACGCCCCGAGGTCGACCTGCCACTGCTCGGGGCCGCCGCTGGCTCCGCTGGCGGCCCACCACTCGCCCGTGTCACCCGTGGGGTCGCACGTCTCGGCGTCCTGGTCGACGGTCTGGTAGTGCGTCGAGATGAAGGGGTGCAGGTCCGGCCAGAGCAGGCACGAGTTGCCGGTGCTCTGGTCGGTGTGGCCGTTGACGTCCGGCAGCGTGGTCCAGTCGTCCTGGCCGACGGTGTGCGCCTCGACGAACGCGAAGTCCCAGTCCGCCTCCGTGTCGCGGGTGACGGTGAAGCCGACGGTCGCACCGCCGGCCGGGACGTTGATGGTGTGGGTCAGCCGCTTGTACGACGAGTTGGCCGCCTGCGAGAGAGCGAACCGGGTGCCGGTCGACGGCGCTGCGACCGGGTCGTAGAGATCGGGGTCGACCGCGTCGAGGTAGCGCAGCCCGTCCTCCCGGTAGGCGTTGAGGTCGAACTCGCCGACGTCGACGGTCGTCAGGTAGCTCGCCATCGGGTCGCGAGCCTCCCAGGTCCAGGTGGACCAGCCGCGGTGCGAACGCGTCGAGACCAGGTGGCCGTTGGCCACCGCCTCGAGGCCGCGTGGGACGGTGACGCGGAAGGTGTAGGACGCTTTGTCGGTCGGGTGGTCGTTGACCGGGTACCAGCTGGCGGCGACGTGCGGCTGGCCGGCGATGTCGAAGCCGTCGTCGGTGGCGATGAAACCGGCACCCTCGAGCATCTGCGGCACGCCGTCGTACGTCGCGGTCACCGTGAACTTCCGGTTGTCCCGCAGGGCATGCCGCGGAGTCACGGTGAGCTCGTGGTCGGTGCGCGTCCAGCGGGCGCGATCGCCGTCGACCCGGATCTCGCGGACGTCGAGGCCGACCAGGTCGAGGTTGAAGGTGGACAGGCTCTGCGTGGCCTTGGCCTTGATGGTGGCGCGGCCCTGCAAGAGGTCTGTCGCCGGGTCGTAGCGCAGGTCGAGGTCGTAGTGGCCGACGTCGTACCCGCCGTTGCCGTCGAGCGGGAAGTAGGAGTCGCTCGCGCCGTCGGCGCCCGGCGTCGCGCGATCGGGGTGATGGCCACCGTGCGCCGTCGCCGGAGCGACGAGGGCGACGGCCAGCGCCAGTGCAGCGGCAGCGGTCAGGGCACGCGACGACGTCTTCATGTGGAGCTCCTCGTGACCGGTGGTGAGTGGCCCCTCGACTCACCCAACTCGCCGGGCGTCCGCCTGTCATACCCAATCTGTAGGACGCCAGGGCGCCCACTAGGCTGGCGGGACCACGTCTCGTGGGACAGGAACCCGGTGTGAGTCCGGGGCGGTTCCGCCACTGTGAAGCCCTCGCTGGACTTTCAGCGATCGGCCGAAGCCAGACACTGGCCACGAGACCTCCGACCAACGACGGGCGAGAACCCCGAGGAGGATCCATGCGCATCGCGCTGCTCTCGACTTCCGACACGGACCTGCTCTCTGCGAGAGCCTCCGGGGGCGACTGGCTGGTGGCCAACCCGGCCCGGACCGTGCCCGACCTCGACGGCGTTGCGCTCGTCCTGGTCCGGCTGCTCGGCTCGCCGAACGATCTCGACCCGTGGCGCGAGCAGCTCTTTGCAGGCGGCCGCCCGGTCGTCGTGCTCGGTGGGGAGGCGCAGCCCAGCGCCGAGCTGATGGAGCTGTCGAGCGTCCCGATCGGCATCGCCGCCGAGGCGCACCGCTACCTCGCCGAGGGCGGGCCGGCGAACCTCGGCCAGCTGCACGCGTTCCTCTCCGACACGGTGCTGCTCACCGGCGAGGGCTTCGAGCCGCCGGCCGTCGTGCCGCAGTGGGGGATGGGCGAGCGGCCCGGTGGTTTCGAGACAGGACATCGTCCTTCCTCAACCACCGTGCTGCCACGCGTCGGCGTCCTCTACTACCGCGCCCACGAGACCAGCGGCAACGCCGGCTTCGCGCACTCCTTGGTCGACGCGATCGACGCGACTGGGCAGGCCGTCGGCGTACCCGTCTTCGCCGGCAGCCTGCGCGCCGCACCCGACGAGCTGTACGACGCCCTTGGCACGCTCGATGCGCTGATCGTCACCGTCCTCGCCGCGGGTGGCAGCAAACCGGCGGGCGCCAGCGCCGGTGAGGACGACGAGGCGTGGGATGTCGAACGGATGGCCGCCCTCGACATCCCGATCTTCCAGGGCCTGTGCCTCACCAGCAGCCGCGAGGAGTGGGAGGCGTCCGACGACGGCGTCACGCCTCTCGACTCGGCGACGCAGATCGCGATCCCTGAGTTCGACGGACGGATCATCACCGCGCCGTTCTCGTTCAAGGAGATCGACGCCGACGGGCTGCCGCGCTACGTCGCCGACCCCGAGCGCTGCGCCCGGGTCGCGGGGATCGCGGTCAACCACGCGCGGCTGCGGCACATCCCGGTCGCCGAGCGACGGATCGCGCTGATGCTCTCGGCGTACCCCACCAAGCACTCCCGCGTCGGCAACGCCGTCGGCCTCGACACCCCGGTCAGCGCCATACGCCTGCTGCGCCGGATGCGCGAGGAGGGCTACGAGCTCGGGTCGGACAACGTGGTGACTCGAGTTCTTGACGGTGTCTTTGAGGGGGCGACTTCCGCAACCATCGGAGTCGGCGAGAGCGAGTCGTCCGCATCGACGGGGGAGACGGAGGCGGGCGACGCCCTCATCCACGCGTTGATCGCGGCCGGCGGCCAGGACGAGGAGTGGCTGACCGCCGAGCAGTTGAACGGGGGCAAGCTCACCGACGCCCACGTGCGGATCACGAAGGCGGAGTACGACGCCTGGACCGCCGACGTGCCGAGCGCGCTGATGGACGACGTGGTCGAGGCGTGGGGCGAGTCCCCGGGCAAGCTCTTCGTCAACGATGCGGGCGAGATCGTGCTCGCCGCGATCCAGGCCGGCAACGTCGTGCTGCTGATCCAGCCGCCGCGCGGGTTCGGCGAGAACCCGGTCGCGATCTACCACGACCCTGACCTCGCGCCGTCGCACCACTACCTGGCGGCGTACCGCTGGCTGGCCCACGGCTTCGGGGCCGACGCCGTGGTCCACCTCGGCAAGCACGGCTCGATGGAGTGGCTGCCCGGCAAGAACGCTGCCCTGTCGGCCGCGTGCGCCACCGACGCGGCGATCGGCAACCTGCCGTTGATCTACCCGTTCCTGGTCAATGATCCCGGCGAGGGCGCGCAGGCCAAGCGCCGCGCGCACGCCACGATCATCGACCACCTGGTGCCGCCGATGGCACGCGCCGAGACGTACGGCGACATCGCCCGGCTGGAGCAGCTGCTCGACGAGCACGCCAACATCGCGGCGATGGACCCGGCGAAGCTGCCGGCGGTCCGCGGCGAGATCTGGCAGCTGATGCACGCCGCCGAGATGCACCGCGACCTGGGGCTCGACGAGCGGCCGGGCGACGAGGAGTTCGACGACTTCATCCTCCACGTCGACGGCTGGCTGTGCGAGATCAAGGACGCCCAGATCCGCGACGGGCTGCACGTCCTCGGCCAGGCGCCGGAGGGTGAGGCCCGGGTCAACCTGGTGCTCGCGATCCTGCGGGCCTCGCAGGTGTGGGGAGGACAGACCGCCGCCGTGCCGGGGCTGCGGTCCGCCCTGGGGCTCAAGGAGGGCTCGGAGGCGGTGACCGCCGTCGACGCGATCGAGTCGCAGGCGCGTGACCTGGTGCAGCGGATGGAGGACGCGTCGTGGTCGCCGCAGGCGGCCGACACGATGCACGACGACCCGGAGGTGCAGCGGGTGCTCCGCTTCGCCGCCGAGCAGGTGGTGCCGCGGCTGCGTCGTACCACGGACGAGCTCGACGCCCTGCTGCACGCGCTCGAGGGCGGGTTCGTGCCGGCCGGCCCGTCGGGATCACCGCTGCGCGGGCTGGTCAACGTGCTGCCGACCGGTCGCAACTTCTACACCGTCGACCCGCGCGCGGTGCCGTCACGGCTGGCCTGGCAGACCGGGCAGGCGATGGCCGCGTCGCTGCTGCAGCGCCACCTCGACGACACCGGCGACTACCCCGCCTCGGTGGGGCTGTCGATCTGGGGCACGTCCGCGATGCGTACGTCGGGCGACGACGTCGCCGAGGTGCTCGCGCTGCTCGGCGTCCGGCCCGAGTGGGACGAGGCGTCACGCCGGGTCAGCAACCTGGCCGTCATACCTCCCGAGGAGCTGGGCCGGCCGCGGATCGACGTGACCGTGCGGATCTCGGGCTTCTTCCGCGACGCCTTCCCACACGTCGTGACGATGCTGGACGACGCGGTCCGCCTGGTCGCCGATCTCGACGAGCCCGACGACACCAACTACGTCCGCGCGCACGCCCGCGCCGACCTCGCCGAGCACGGTGACCAGCGCCGGGCCACGACGCGGATCTTCGGCAGCAAGCCCGGGTCGTACGGCGCCGGCATCCTGCAGGTGATCGAGTCCGGCAGCTGGCGCGACGACGCCGACCTCGCGGAGGTCTACACGGCCTGGGGCGGGTTCGCCTACGGCCGTGACCTGGACGGGGCGCCGGCCGCCGACGACATGCGCGCCAACTACAAGCGGATCAAGGTCGCCGCCAAGAACATCGACACCCGCGAGCACGACATCGCCGACAGCGACGACTACTTCCAGTACCACGGCGGCATGGTCGCGACCGTCCGCGCGCTGACGGGCACCGAGCCCAAGGCGTACGTCGGCGACTCGACCACGCCCGACGCCGTACGGACTCGGACCCTGCAGGAGGAGACCAACCGCGTCTTCCGGGCCCGGGTCGTCAACCCGCGCTGGATCTCGGCGATGCAGCGGCACGGCTACAAGGGCGCGTTCGAGCTGGCCGCGACCGTCGACTACCTCTTCGGCTTCGACGCAACCGCCGGTGTCGTGCACGACTGGATGTACGAGTCCCTCGCGCAGGAGTACGTGCTCGACGAGACCAACCGCGAGTTCATGACCAAGTCCAACCCCTGGGCGCTGCGCGGCATCGTCGAGAAGCTGCACGAGGCCAAGGACCGTGGGTTGTGGGAGTCGCCGGATCCGGAGACGCTGGCTGCCATGCAGCAGGTCTACCTGGAGCTCGAGGGTGATCTCGAGGACCGCGGATGAGTCGAGTGGTGGTGGTTTCGAGGTGTCGCTGGTCTCTCCCGCGAGCGCACCATCAGCGAGCGTCGTCGAGACCCCGTAACCGTGGGCACCGCCCCGAGTGGGTGCGGGGGTGTCGGCACGGTTGCTGCGCAGCCTGCTCGACCTACGGAAGTCGCAACCGATGAAACGAGTGCGCATCATCGGCGTCGGTCCCGGCGACCCCGACCAGGTCACGATCGAGGCAGTCCGCGCGCTGCGCGAGGTCGCCTACTTCGTCGTCACCGACAAGTCCGGTCGTGGCGGGATGCCTGATCCGCTGGTCACCGCCCGTGAGCGCCTGCTCGACCGGCACCTCGAAGCAGCGCCGGTGATCGTGCGCGTCGACGACCCTGAGCGCGAGCGCCGGCCGGACCGCACCGCCACGCAGGAGGAGTACGACGCGGCCGTGGCGCGCTGGCACGAGGAGCGGCAGTCGGCGTACGAGGAGGCTCTGCTCTCGCGCGACGGCGACGCGGGCTTCCTGGTGTGGGGGGATCCGGCCTTCTACGACTCGACGATCCGGATCCTGCAGTCGCTGCAGGAGCGCGGTCGCCTCGACCTCGAGCTCGACGTCATCCCGGGCATCTCCAGCATTCAGGTGCTCGCCGCCAAGCACCGGATCGTGCTGCACGAGGTCGGCCAGGCGCTGCAGGTCACCAGCGGGCGCCGCCTCCGCGAGGCGATCGCGCAGGGGCAGGACAACGTCGTGGTGATGCTCAACCGGGTGATCGAGCTCGAAGGTCTGGAGGACTGGACGATCTGGTGGGGCGCCAACCTCGGGACCGCGTCGGAGGAGCTCGTGGCCGGCCGAGTTGGCGACGTGCTGCCCGCGATCGACGAGGTCCGCGAGCAGGTGCGCGCCGCCGCCGGCTGGGTGATGGACATCTTCCTGCTGCGGCGCACGACCTGATGGCGCACAACGTCCTCGTGGTCCCGGTGCCCGAGCTGGAGCCGTTTGTCCTCGAACGGACCCATCACTACGACTCCTCCTTCGTCTCCGCGGATCCGGACTTCGGGCACGCGCACATCTCGGCGCTGGGACCGTTCCTCGACGATCCTTCGGAGGCCGACCTGGCACTGGTGGGCGACATCGCGCGCCGTACACCGGCCTTCGACTTCACGCTGGACTTGATGGGGGAGTTCCAGCACGGGCTCATCTACCTGCACCCGGAGCCGGACGCGCCGTTCCGTGAGCTGACCCGGCAGCTGGTCGCGTCGTTCCCCCAGTGCCCGCCGTACGGCGGCGCCTTCCCGGAGCCGGTCCCGCACCTCACCCTCGACCAGCGCGCAGAGGGCATCGACCTCGCGTCGGTGCGCGTCGCTCTCGGTGACGCCGTACCCGCGCGGTGCCGGGCCGACCGGCTCGTCCTCGCGCGCTACGCCAACCACGACTGCCGCGTGCTCGCCGAGTGGAAGCTCAGTACCACCCCACGAAACCGCGGTCTTCCCCCGCTTCGCTCCTCCAGCCCACGCTTCCGCGGGGACCCCGGATCGTGAGCGGCCTCCTCGTCGCCGGCACCACGTCCGACGCCGGCAAGAGCATCGTCACCTCGGGGCTGTGCCGGGCGTTCGCGCGGCGGGGGGTGAAGGTCGCGCCGTTCAAGTCGCAGAACATGTCCAACAACTCGATGGTCGTCGACGGCTCGACCGGCACCGGCGAGATCGGCCGCGCCCAGTGGGTGCAGGCGCTCGCGGCGAAGGTCGAGCCCGAGGTCGCGATGAACCCGGTGCTGCTCAAGCCCGGCAGCGACCAGCGCAGCCACGTGGTCGTGCTCGGCAAGCCAGCCGGCGAGGTGTCGTCGCGTGACTTCGTCGACGGCCGGCGGCACCTCGCGGCCGCGGCGTACGACGCCTTCGACGACCTCGCCTCGCGCTTCGAGGTGGTCGTCGCGGAGGGCGCAGGGAGCCCGACCGAGATCAATCTGCGGGCCAGCGACTACGTCAACATGGGTCTGGCCCAGCACGGCAACCTGGCCACGGTGCTGGTCGGCGACATCGACCGCGGCGGAGTCTTTGCGTCGCTCTTCGGCAGCGTCGCGCTACTCGCGCCGGAGGACCAGCGCCTGGTAACGGGGTTCGTGGTCAACCGGTTCCGCGGCGACGAGTCGCTCCTCGGGCCGGGGCTGACCGAGCTGGAACAGCTGACCGGGCGGCGGGTGTACGGCGTGCTGCCGTTCAGCTCCGACGTGTGGCTCGACAGCGAGGACACTCTCGACGTGGGCGACCGTCGGGTGACCGACGGGCCGGCGCCGCTGCGGGTGGCCGTGGTCCGGTCGCCTCGGATCAGCAACTTCACCGACATCGACGCCCTCGGACTGGAGCCGGGCGTGGACGTCGTCTACGCGTCCGACGGCCGCTCGCTGGCGGACGCTGATCTGATCGTGCTGCCCGGGTCGCGGGCGACGCTCGCGGACCTGGAGTGGCTGCGGTCGCGCGGGCTCGACCGCGCCGTGCTCGCCCACGCGGCAGCGGGCCGTCCCGTGCTCGGCATCTGCGGTGGCTTCCAGATGCTGGGCCGGACGGTGCGCGACCCCCACGGGGTCGAGGGCCCGGTCGGTGCCTCGGCCGAGGGACTCGGGCTGCTCGACGCCGACACCGTGTTCGACGCCGAGAAGGTGCTGCGACTCCCGCACGGGTCGGCGCTCGGGGCTCAGGTCGGTGGCTACGAGATCCACCACGGCCGGGTCACGGTCGGATCGGGAGAGTCCTTCCTGGGTGGTGCCCGCGACGGCCATGTCTTCGGCACCATGTGGCACGGGTGCCTGGAGCACGACGACTTCCGTCACGCGTTGCTGACCGAGGTCGCCCGGCTGACCGGGCACCTGTGGACGCCGTCGGGCGTCAGCTTCGCGGCGGCTCGCGAACGCCGCCTCGACCTGCTCGGGGATCTCGTCGAGCACCACCTCGATGTCGACACGCTGCTCGACCTCGCGGTCGCCGGAGCCCCGGCAGGGCTGTCGGTGCTGCCGCCGGGGGACCGGCGGTGAAGGTCCTGGTGCTGGGCGGTACGGCGGAGGCGCGAGCGCTCGCGTCGGCGCTGGTCGACGCCGGGGACGAGGTGACCACGTCGCTCGCGGGCCGGGTCGCCGAGCCGCGGCTCCCCGTCGGGGGTGTGCGGATCGGTGGGTTCGGCGGCGTGGCCGGGCTGGCGGCGTACGCGCTCGACTTCGACGCAGTCGTCGACGCGACGCATCCCTTCGCGGCGCAGATCTCGGCGCATGCGGCACAAGCGTGCGCCGGCGTACCTCTCCTGCGGCTGCAACGTCCCGGGTGGAGCGGCGACTGGGTCTGGGTCGACGACCACGACGGTGCCGCAGACGCCGCGGCCGGGTTGGGCGGACGTCCCTTCCTCACCGTGGGCCGGCAGTCGCTCGACCGGTTCGTGGGCCCGCTGGGCGACCGGGCAGCGTTGGTGCGGGTCGTCGACGAGCCGGACATCGCGCTGCCGACGGCGTGGGAGGTCCTGCGCGACCGCGGCCCCTACAGGGTGGAGGACGAGGTCGCGCTCATGCAGCAGCACGGCTCGGACGTCCTGGTCACCAAGGACTCCGGTGGGTCGCACACCTGGCCCAAGATGGAGGCGGCCGGCGCGCTCGGCATCCCCGCCGTCGTCGTACGCCGTCCGCCCGCGCCTGCCGGGGTCGAGACCGTCAGCGACGTCGACGCCGCAGCGCGATGGGTGCGATCGCGACCAGGGCGCCCAGGCCGACCCGGCTCGCCAGCCGCCGGGCGCGGGTGATGTCGTGGGTGTCCGGAGCGCGGCCGTCGCCGAGCACCTGCCGGTCCTCGACTCGGCCGGCATAGACGTTCACGCCACCGAGGCGCACCCCGAGCGCGCCGGCGAACGCCGCCTCGACCGGGCCGGCATTCGGGCTCGGATGGCCGGGTGCGTCCCGGCGCCAGGCGGCCCACGCGGCTCGGTGGTCCTCGCCGAGGAGTACGGCGAGGGTGGCGGTCAGTCTCGATCCCGGCAGGTTGAGCACGTCGTCCAGGCGGGCCGCCGCCCAGCCGAATCGCTCGTAGCGCGGACTGCGGTGCCCGATCATCGCGTCGAGGGTGTTGGCGGCGCGATAGGCGAGCAGGCCCGGCGTCCCGAGGACGGCGCCCCAGACGAGCGGCGCGACCACGGCGTCGGAGGTGTTCTCGGCGACCGACTCGATGACGGCTCGCGCGACGCCGGCCACGTCGAGCTCACTGGTGTCACGGCCGACCAGGTGGGTGAGTCGCTGACGGGCGCCCGCGAGGTCACCGGCCTCCAACAGGCGTTGCACGGCCTCGGCCTCACGGTCCAGCGAACGGCCGCCCAGCACCGCCCAGGTGCTGACAGCTGTGCCGATCACGCCGGTGCGTCGGACGCCCACGGCGGCTGCGGCACCGACCAGGATCGTCACGTGGACGACCCCGTTGAGCCGGCGGTCGGCGTACGTCCGGCGCTCGAGGGCGGCGGCCGTCGTACCGAACCCCGCGACCGGGT
Source organism: Nocardioides endophyticus (assembly GCF_039543845.1). Taxonomy (NCBI): domain Bacteria; kingdom Bacillati; phylum Actinomycetota; class Actinomycetes; order Propionibacteriales; family Nocardioidaceae; genus Nocardioides; species Nocardioides endophyticus. The sequence goes on from NZ_BAABKN010000019.1 coordinate 230,423, forward strand.
GCCAGCGCGCCGGGTCGCCCCACACGCGGTCGGCGGCGAAGCCGGCCACCAGGCCCAGCAGCCCGGACAAGGGAGTCATCGATGAAGGTCCTGGTCACCGGCGGCGTGCGATCCGGCAAGTCGCGGCACGCCGAGTCGTTGCTGGAGGGGGCGTCGACGGTGCGGTACGTCGCGCCCGGACCGATCCGTGACGACGCGGACTGGCAGGAGCGGATCGCCGCCCACCGGGCACGTCGGCCGTCGCACTGGTCCACTGTCGAGACCGGCGACCTGGCCTCGGCGTTGGCGACGGACGGTGCCGTCCTCGTCGACTGCCTGGGCACCTGGCTGACGCGCCTGGTCGACGACGAGGCGAAGTGGGACGCGGCGATGCCCGACCTGGCGGCGTACGTCGAGGCTGCCGTGGACCGCGCCCTCGAGGCACTGTCGGCGGCGCGTGGCACCGTGGTCATCGTGACCAACGAGGTCGGGATGGGGGTGGTGCCCGAACACAGATCGGGACGGGTCTTCCGGGACCTGCTCGGATCGGTCAACCAGCGGTTCGGGGCCGCGTGCGACGAGGTGCACCTGGTCGTGGCGGGCCGGGTGCTGCGGCTCTGACGTCACAGCCACGCCCAGGTGAGCAGTGTGGCCGCGAGGGCGAGCTCGATGGCGGCGCCGAAGACGTCGCCGGTGACCCCGCCGAAGCGAGCAGTGGTGCGGCGCACCAGCAGCAGCACGACGAGTCCGCCGGTGACGGACAGCAGCACGCCGCCGAGCGCCGCGAGTGGGAGCGGCACAGTGCGGGTGTAGGTGTCGCCGAGCCCACCGGGACGGGCTGACGGGACGCGCTTGCAGCAGGTGATCCAGAGTGCGCACCTCGACAGGCAGACGAGCCCGCCCGCGAGCAGGGCGAGGGCGGCGGTGTCGACGTACGCCGTGAGCGCGGCGGACTGGATGCCGGCGACCACCACGGTGGCCATCACACCTGCCGGGCCGCTGGTGCCGGTCTTCATGACGGCCAGGGAGCGCTCGCGGTCGTACGACGCCGTGAGCCCGTCAGCCACGTCGGAGAGCCCGTCCCAGTGCAGCGCGCGGGAGCCGGCGGCGAGTGCGCCGAGCGCGACGAAGGCGACGGCGAGCGGCGGCACGTCGGTCAGCCCTCCGAGCCACAGGATCGCGGCGACGAGCACGCCGAGGGGGAGCACCGCGAGCGGCGCCAGCAGCATGGCGGCGCGTGCGGTGGTGCGAGTGACCTCCCGAGGCGGTGCCACCGGGAGCGCCGTGAGCGTCCCGGTGGCGAGCCGCCAGGCGTCAGGCATCTGGCCCCGGGTCGGGCAGCAGCTCGGACAGCAGGGCGACGTCGCGCAGCAGGGCGACGGCGCCGCGCAGCACGGGAACGGCGGCGACGGCGCCGCTTCCCTCGCCGAGGCGCAACCCGAGGTCGAGCAGGGGCTCGACCCCGAGCTTGGCGAGCGCGAACGACTGTGCGGGCTCGGTGGACCGGTGTCCGGCCGCGAACCACGCGGCGGCGCCCGGTCCGATCCGGTCGGCGGTGAGCGCACAGGCCACCGCCATCAGGCCGTCGAGCAGCACCGGCACGCCCTGGCGGGCGGCTTCGAGCAGGTAGCCCGTGCTCGCGGCCAGGTCGGCGCTCCCGAGCGCGGTGAGGCAGTCGATCGGGTCGTCGACCCGATCGCCGGCTCGGTCGAGCGCCTGCTGGACCACCTGGGTCTTGTGCTCGAGTGCGGCGTCGTCGATCCCGGTCCCGCGTCCGACGACCTCGCTGGCCGGCAGCCCGAGCGCGGCAGCGACGAGCGCCGCCGCTGGGGTGGTGTTGCCGATGCCCATGTCGCCACTGAGCAGGAGCTGCGCACCGGCAGCGATCTCCTCGCGGGCTACGGTCGCTCCGACCTCGAGAGCCTGTCGGGTCTGCTCGGCCGTCAGCGCGTCTTCGAGGTGGATCGCCCCGGAGGACCGGCGCACCTTGTGCCGTCGTACGTCGTCGGGGACGCCGTCGAGCTCGTCGTCGACGCCGAGGTCGAGCACGCGCACGGCGACACCGTGCGCCTTCGCGAGTGCGGAGACCCCCGCGCGGCCCATCACGAAGGTGCGGACCATGGCGGCGGTGATCTCGGGTGGGTACGCCGAGACGCCGTGCGCGGCGACGCCGTGGTCACCGGCGAAGATCACCAGTCGCACGTTGTCGAGCTCCCGAGGCGGGACGGACCCTTGGGCGGCGGACAGCCAGACGGCGAGGTCGCCCAGTCGCCCCAGCGCCCCGGGAGGGGTCGCGAGGGCAGCCAGGCGCTCGGCGGCTGCTGCTGCCACGTCCGGGGACGGTGATGCGATGACCGGTCGGGTCACAGGCTGGCCGCCAGCTCGCGCCGCTCGGTCCGGGCCGTCTCGGCGCGGTAGAGACGGCCGATCAGACCCGTGAGGCCGATGGCGATCACGGCCCACATCGTCGTCATGGTGATCAACGAGGCTCGGCGGAAGTACCAGAGGACGTCGGCCGGGAAGTCGCCGATCTCGTTGACGGTCGGCATCAGCTGGCCGGTGACGACCATGGCGACGACGTACAGCCCGATGCCGGAGAGGACGCCTGCGTACGCACCGGAGTTGTCGGAGACCCGTACCGCCAGCAGGGTGGAGAGGGCGGCGAAGGCGAGGGAGACCAGCATGAAGGCGAAGTACCAACTGGTCCGGTCGCCGATGGTCTCGCCGTTGCCGACGGCCGGGGGAGTCGCGGGGTACTTCAAGAACGGCACCAGCGCGAACGACACGAAGCCGATCAGCGCGACGGTGGCCGTCGACTGACCCGGTGTCATCCGGCCGAGGCGGCCGACAGCGGCGGCCGCGAGCAGGGCCACGATGCCGCCCAGTGCGGTGCCGACGACCAGGCTCCCGGTGAGCAGGCCCCAGGTGCGCTGGTCGTGCCGCGAGACCGTGGTGCCTTCCTCCTCGTGGGTGTGGCCGTCGGTGGCGGCCTCGTGCTCGGGCTCGGCGGCGGCGCCGGCCTCTTCGAGGGCGATCGCGGTCTCGACGTGGGGTTCGCCGACCTGGTGGGCGACGAGGAACGTGGCGAATCCGGCGAGGAGGCCGACGAGCAGCCCCCTCACGAGCAGAGCTCGTGCGGTCATGTCAGGTACCTGCTCTCAGTGGCAGGGGTAGCCGAGCAGGTGCCGGCTGTCGTGGACCCACTCGTGGATCGCGTTGCCGGACGGGATGGAGACCGCGCCCTGGTCGGCGCTGATGAAGAAGATCGCCAGGATGGCGAGCAGTCCGAAGAAGACTGCCCACGGGGCGATCTCGCGGAAGGGGATCGAGGGAACCTCGACGGCGGACCCGGAGATGGGTGCGGTGGACGACTGCGACACGGTGCCTCCTCAGGGATACGTGCGTCCCTGTTCGAATGGGTGGAAGCGGACCTTTGGGTCTGACTTCACCGCACTCCGAACCAGCCAGTTCCTGGTCGCTCGGAGGCGATGTCACAGTAGCGCGACTGTGCCGGAGTCTCACCGGCTTCCTCGTGCCCGCGTGGTCAGCCTAGGGCATCTGGACCGAGTGCGGACAGAGCATCCAGGAGTGATCTGTTCCGCTCCGGCGGACGTACGGCGATCCGCACCCACGACGCGTCGAGACCGGGGAACGTGTCGGCGCGTCGTACGGCGACGCCGGCGTCTCGGAGGGCCCCGTGCGCGCCGACTCCGACCTGGGCGAGCACGAAGCTCGCCTGCGACGGAATGTGGTGGATCCCCATGGTGGACAGAGACTCCTCGAGATCGCGCCGCCACGTGGCGATCTGCCCAGAGCGTCGTCGCGACTCGACGGCGGCCTCGTCGGTGGAGCAGGCGATCATGGCGGCGGACGCCGTGCTGGCGACCGACCACGGCACCTGCCCGTCGCGGAGCTCGCGGACGAGTCGGGCATCCGCGAGGAGGTAGCCGGCCCGGACCCCGGGGATGCCCCAGTGTTTGGTCAGGCTCCGGATGACCAGCAGTCTCGGGTCGCGGTGCCGGGTCAGGGTGGCGGGTTCGCCGGGGACGGCGTCCATGAACGCCTCGTCGACGACCACTACCCGTCCCGGTCGCAGCAGCGCTGTGATGGCGGGCGCGGGGTGCAGGACGCCAGTCGGGTTGGTCGGATTGCCGATCACCACGAGATCGGCGTCGTCGGGCACGGCGCTGGGGTCGAGCTCGAACGGCTCGGCGAGCACCACCTCGGTGACCGCGTGCCCGGCTTGCAGGAGGGCGGCATGGGGTTCGGTGAACTGCGGGTGCACGACGACGGGTCGCCGCCAGGGCCGGAGCCGGGCGACCAGGGAGAAGGCCTCCGCGGCGCCAGCCGTCGCCAGCACCTCGGACGGATCCCGGCCGTGCCGGGCTGCGATGGCTGCCTCAGCGGCGCCGGCTGACGGATAGCTCGCGGCGTCGTCCAGGCCCGCGCGCAGGGCGGCGTCGAGCCACGCGGGACGCGGCCCGTCGTACACGTTGACGGCGAAGTCGACCAGGCCGGTGCCGACCTCGGCGTCGCCGTGGTGGCGCAGCGGGCGGTCTCCCGGGTCAGCCACGGGCATGGACCGCGTCGGCGAACCGCTGCGCGAGCTGCGGGTGGCCGGCCCAGTGGGTGTGCAGGTACGACGCGTGCAGGGTGTCCGAGGCGAAGCCGACGTCGTGCCCGTCGACCGTCCAGGCCGCCCGGCCGTTGCTCGACGGAGTGACCTGGGTCCGGTGGAACTCGTGGGCCGTCACCGTCTCGCCCGCACGGGTCAGCAGGTTGTCGGTGGCGGCGGTCATCGTGGGGTACCTCAACGTCAGCCGCTCGGTCATCGCGGCCTCCGCCGCGATCGCACCGACCATGGGGGAGGAGTCCAGTGCCTCGCACAGGTAGAGCAGCCCGGCGCACTCGGCCACGGTCGGGACGCCGTCCGCGAGCGCCGCCGCTAGCTCGCGCCGGAGCACCACGTTGTCGGTGAGCTCGCGGGCATGCACCTCGGGGAAGCCACCCCCGAGGTAGACCCCCGCGGTCCCGTCGGGCAGGCGCGGGTCGACCATCGGGTCGAAGCCCACCACCGTGCACCCGGCCGCCCGGAGCAGCTCCTCCGTCTCGGCGTACCGGAACGTGAACGCCCGTCCGCCCGCCATCGCCACCACCGGTGTCCCGGTGGTGGAGGTGCGAGCGAAGCGAGCCTCGAAACCACCTACCTCCGTGATGGGGTCCCATGCCTCGCTGTCCAGGTCAGGCGCGGACCGCGCCAGCGCCAGCACAGCCTCCAGGTCAACGAGCTCGGCGATCCGGTCGGCCAGCGCGTCCAGCGCGTGCCGGGCCTCGTCGCGCTCGGCGGCGGGGACCAGGCCGAGGTGCCGCGAGGGTACGGCGAGGTCGGGGTCGCGGCCGACGGTCCCGAGGATCGGCAGGTCGATCGAGTCGGCCACTTCGCGCGCATGCCGCGGCGAGCCCGCCTGGTTGAGCACGACGCCGGCGACGCGCACAGCGGGGTCCCAGGTCGCCATGCCGTGCACGACGGCCCCGATGGACCGTGACGAGCGCGAGATGTCGACGACCAGCACGACCGGCGAGCGGGTGAGCGTCGCGACGTGTGCGGTCGAGGCGAAGCCCTGTCCGCCGACCTTGCCGTCGAAGAGACCCATCACGCCCTCGACCACGGCGACGTCGGCGCCGACAGCTCCGTGCAGGAGCAGCGGCACGATGCGCTCCTCGCCGACCAGGTGCGGGTCCAGGTTGCGGCCCGGCCGTCCGCAGGCGAGCGCGTGGTAGCCGGGGTCGATGTAGTCGGGACCGACCTTGTGCCCGGACACGACGTGGCCCGCGCGGGTCAGCGCGGCCATCAGGCCCGTGGCGACGGTCGTCTTCCCCTGCCCGGTGGCGGGAGCGGCGACGACCACACGCGGGAGCGTCACCATCGGCGGGTCACCACTCGATGCCCTTCTGGCCCTTCTGGCCGCGGTCCATCTGGTGCTTGACCTTGGTCATCTCGGTGACCAGGTCGGCGGCTTCGATGAGACGCGGGTTCGCGCGGCGTCCGGTGACGACGACGTACTGCCGACCGGGTCGGTTGACCAGCGTCTCCACCACGTCGTCGACGTCGACCCAGCCCCACTCCATCGGGTAGGTGAACTCGTCGAGCACGTAGAGATCGTGGGTCTCCGTTGCCAGGCGGCGCTTGATCTCCGTCCATCCGGACGCGGCGTCCGCGGCATGGTCCTCAGCCTCGCCTGCCTTGCGCGACCAGGACCAGCCGGAGCCCATCTTGTGCCACTCGACCGGTCCGCCCTCGCCGGTCTGGGCGTGGAGCTCGCCGAGCCGTTCGAGCACGGTCTGCTCGCCGATGCGCCACTTGGCGGACTTCACGAACTGGAAGACACCGACGTTCCAGCCCTGGTTCCAGGCACGGATCGCGAGGCCGAAGGCGGCGGTGGACTTCCCCTTGCCATCGCCGGTGTTGACCATCAGCAGCGGTTGGTTGCGGCGTTGGGCGGTGGTGAGGCCGTCGTCGGGTACGGCGGTGGGCTGTCCCTGCGGCATGTCAGGCCGCCCGTCCGCGGATCGCGCCCGTCAACGCCTCGGCGCTGACCTCGGAGATCGGCACGTGCTGGGCGCTCAGGTGTTCGGCGAGCACTGCGGCCAGGCCGAGCCGGAAGCCGCCGCTCTCGCAGTCGACGACCAGGCTGTCGACGCGGGCTTTGGCGAGCAGGCCGGCCGCCTGGCGAGAACGCTCGACCGCGGCGCTGCCGCTCGTCGCGCGGCCGTCGGTCACCACGACGAGGAGCGGGCGGCGGCGCGGATCACGGACGCGTTCGAGGTCAAGCACCCGCGCAGCCTCGAGGAGCCCTTCAGCGAGCGGTGTCCGTCCACCGGCGGGCAGCACCTCCAGTCGGCTCGCCGCGATGTCGACGGAGTACGTCGGCGGCAGTGCCAGGTCGGCGGTGCTGCCCCGGAACGTCACCAGCCCGACCTTGTCGCGGCGCTGATAGGCGTCGAGCAGCAGCGACAGGATCGCCGTCTTCACCTGTTCCATGCGCTTGCGCGCCGCCATCGACCCGGACGCGTCGACGCAGAACAGCACCAGGTTGGACTCCTGGCCCTCGCGTGTCGCCACTCGGAGGTCCTGGGAGCGGAGCAGCAGGCGGCCCGACGTACGCCCGCGAGCCAGCTGGTGCGGCGCCGCCGCGCGCACGGTCTCGGTCAGGTGCAGCGGCCCGCGCTGCCCGGCGCGCGACCCGATCCGGCGCCCGTTGTCGGTGACCGCGCGGCTGCGCTTGCCGGCCTCCCCGGCCCCGGTGCCGCGGACGGTGAACAGCTTGGGTCGGTACGTCGCTCCGGCGCTCACGGTGGTGCTCTGCTCGCCACTCGCACCAGCCGTGTCCGGGACGTCATGCGGTGGGCGTGTCCCCATGCTCTCGCCGTACGACGTCTCGTCGTGGTCGGTCGGGGTCGGGTCCCCACCGCCGTCGTCGCCACCCCCCGGAGGCTCAGGCTCCGGGTCCGGCTCCGGGTCGTCCTCGCCGAGCACCCGGTCGAGCAGCTCCTCGTCGAGCCCGGGAGCGTCGAACGGGTTGCGCCGGCGCCGGTGCGGCAAGGCGAGCCGAGCGGCGGCGCGGACGTCCTCGGTGGAGACCGTGGTGCGGCCGTGCCAGGCGGCATGGGCGACGGCCGTCCGGGCGGTGACGATGTCGGCGCGCATGCCGTCGACCTCGCAGGCGGCGCAGAGCTCGGCGATCTGGAGCAGCGTCTCGTCGGTCAGCTCGACGTCAGCGACCCGGGCCTGAGCGGCCTGGATGCGGTCGGTGAGAGCGCGCTCGGAGTCGGCGTACGTCGCAGCGAACGCGTCGGGGTCGGCGTCGTACGCCATCCGGCGACGTACGACGTCGACGCGCAGAGCCGGGTCGCGGGGTGCCGCCACCTCGACGGTGAGGCCGAACCGGTCGAGCAGCTGCGGCCGGAGCTCGCCCTCCTCAGGGTTCATGGTGCCGACCAGGACGAACCTGGCGGCGTGCTCGACGGACACCCCGTCGCGTTCGACCGTCGAGCGGCCCATCGCGGCCGCGTCCAGGAGCAGATCGACCAGGTGGTCGTGGAGCAGGTTGACCTCGTCGACGTACAGGATCCCGCGGTGGGCCTTGGCGAGCAGTCCGGGCTCGTACTCGGCCTTGCCCTCGGAGAGAGCGCGCTCGAGGTGCAGTGAGCCGAGCACCCGGTCCTCGGTCGCGCCGACGGGCAGCTCCACGAGGCGCACGGCGCGAGTCTCGGCCGCGGCGTCGGCAGGGAAGGGGCCGTCGGGCGAGAGCGGCGCCGGATCACGCGGGTCGCTCGAGAAGCGGTCACCCGCGACGACGTCGATCGGCGGCAGCACCGACGCGAGCGCCCGAACGATCGTGGACTTCGCGGTGCCCTTCTCGCCGCGGACCAGCACGCCGCCGATGTCGGGCGAGACCGTGGTCAGGATCAGGGCGAGCGCCATGTCGTCGGAGCCGACGACGGCACTAAAGGGGTACTGCTGTGGCATGAGAGGCTCCCGCTCGCTCGCCAACGGACATCGGATGATGCGTGGCGCGGGGCCGGTCTTCGGACTTCTCAGCACTCCGTGTCAGAGCGTCGAGTCACCGCAGCGGGCCTGTGCCGGACTTTCACCGGCTTCCCAGATTCTCCCCAGACTTCGGGGCACCTCGTGCCATTGGTCATGCTAGCGGCTGCACGATCTCGCGCAGCCACGGGTCCACCTCCCGGGTGCTGCCCAGCCGCACGATCGTCAGGTCCGGACGCTGAGCGGCGACGACGGGGATCCGCTCGTCGTACAGGTGGCGGGTCCGGATCGACCACCGGACGATGTGCTCGTCGTCGGTGAAGAACGTCCGGAGCGGCGGCTCCTGGTTGCCGTTCCAGAGCTCCTGCCGACGAAGCCGGCGTCGCAGGGTCCGTCGTACGACGCGCTGGAGCACCATCGGGTACGGCGGGTCGAGCCAGACGAGCAGGTCGGCGCGCTCGACCAGGAGAGGCCTCGCGAAGTCGTACTGCCACTCGGTGACCCAGCCGGGTGCGGCTGTGAACGCCTCGACGTCGGCCTCGAACTCGGGCCGCTTCGTCCAGTCGGCACCGTGGAAGAGCCCGTCGATCTCGGTGTACGGCAGGTCGAGGACCTCGGCGATGCGCCGAGAGAGCGAGCTCTTGCCCGAGCCGCTGACCCCGGCTACCGCCACCCGGTGCGGTCGGCGCGGCAGTGGGGCGGTGGCGGTGAGCACCGCGGAATCCTACGACTCGACCTCGCTCGGTGTAACGCGCCGACATGTCAGGGATGACAGCATCTTTTCGAGGAGGACCCATGGCACCCACGGTTCGCGACCAGGACTGGTCGGAGCGGCACGGCGACGCGATCCGCGAAGCCGCGCCCGCGGTCCCGGACCTCACCGAGGGTGAGAAGATCGCCCTCTGGCAACGGATCGAGGCGTCCGACACGCATCGCGCGCGACGCCGTACTCACTGGAAGGCCGTGGTGGCCGGGCTCGTCGCAGTCGGGCTGGTCGGGGTTGCGGGCGCAGCGACGGGCAACGTCTTCAGTGCTCACACCGGCAGAGGTCCGGTGGACGCGGAGGACGTCGAGCTCGGTGGCCCCGGCGAGCGGCTCGATCCGCGCGCGCCCGACTTCGCTGGCGTCATGGACGAGATGACCACCGACATCCGGTTCCCCTCGGTCGCGGCCCGTGACAGCGCGCTGGACTGGGAGCTCGACAACGCGACCCGGGATCGGTCCGACATCACGTCCCTGTCGAGCGGCGCCCTGCGATTGTGGACGGCCGGTCACGCCCTGTGCTCGTGGAGCAACGTGTGGGCGGGTGCGCTCCGCACCGGCGACATCGCCACCGAGCAGCGGGCGGCCGACGTGATCCTCGGTGCCCGCACCTGGCCGTCGATCACCGACACCGATCCCGACATGGCCGACGAGTCGGAGTTCGCCTGGCTCCCGGACCTCGAGCAGGCCATCCGCACCGACGATCCCGCGGCGGCCAGGACGGCGCTCGCCGGCAACCAGTCCTGCATGCCCGGGCTGGCCCCCGAGCTGAGGTTGGGGAAGCGGAGGTGATGCCGGCCTCGTCGCGGGTGGACGTCGAAGAGCTCTACCGCCGACACGCAGCCGAACTGCGCGGCTATCTCTACCGCCGGGCCGGGCAGGCGGGCGCGGACCTCCTGGGTGACGTCTTCGTCGTGGCGCTCCAGCGGGTGGACGACCTGCCCGAGCCTGACGTACGGCGGGCCTGGCTGTTCGGCACCGCCCGGCGGTTGTTGCTGGCCGCGGATCGGGAGAACCGGCGACGTCACCAGGCCGAGCGCGAGCGCGCCCGGTTCGGTGAGACGGTGGCTGACACCTCGGTGGCCGGCGGCTCTGGTCAGGCAGGTGCCGTCCAGGCGGCGCTCGCCTCCCTCCGGGAACCGGACCGCGAGCTGATCCGGCTGACCGAGTGGGAGCGGCTCTCGATCACCGAGGCCGCGGTCGTCCTGGGCCTGCGCCCCGGGACGGCGCGCGTGCGACTGCACCGGGCACGTCGCACCCTGGCCGCACACCCCGCCCTCGCGGACCTGAGCCCCGTGCGGAGCCCCAGCCGCGCGGAGGTGGGCTCTCAGCGCTCGAGCTTGTCGAGACCCCCGCAGGGTTAGGCAGGGCGGTGGGTGCGGCTAGGGAATCCGTTGGCGGACGGGGACGGCCACTTGCTACGTTCGCGAAGGCCGTGCTGGAGACAGAGGAGGTGGTACCCGTGAACGTTTCGACATGGGTGCTCCCCTCGGGGGTCACGGTCGGGCGATAGGTCGTCCGGGAGCGCCGTCCACGAGCACTCCCGAAAGGCACGACCATGCAGTTCACCTCCGAACGACGGCTCGACAGCGGCGTCCTCGAGCGCGAGTTCACCCTCGGCGAGATCCCCGGCATCCTGTGGACTCCCACGGAGGCGCCGGCACCGCTGATCCTGGTGGGTCACCCCGGTGACGTACGCCGGATGTACCCCCGGCTGGCGGGTCGGGCCACCCACGCGGCGCGTGACGGGTTCGCCTCGGTCGCCATCGAGCTCCCGGGGAGCGGTGACCGGCCCCGGTCGCCCGTCGCCGAGCAGGCTCGTGCCGGCCTGCGCCGGGCGCTGGCGGCCGGTGAGCCGGTCGACGAGATCGTCGACGCCCTCGTCCTCCCGCTGGTCGATCAGGCCGTCCCGGAATGGCAAGCCACTCTGGACGCCGTCCTCGGGCTGCCCGAGATCGGCGGCCCGGTCGGCTTCTCGGGCGGAGTCATCGCCATCGGCATTCGGCTGGCGGTGGTCGAACCCCGGATCGCGGCTGCCCTCCTGTTCGCGGGGAGCTTCGTGCCCCGCGCGATGTTCGAGGAGGCCCGCCAGATCACCATCCCGTTGCATGTCCTCCTCCAGTGGGACGACGAGGGGAACGACCGGCAGATGGCACTGGACCTGTTCGACGCCTTCGGCTCCACGGAGAAGACACTGCACGCCAACCTGGGCGGGCACACCGGCGTCCCGGAGTTCGAGGCGGAGGCCTCCGCCCAGTTCTTCGCCCGGCACCTGAGACAGCCGTCTGCCACGCAGCGCTAGGGTCTCTCCCCGTGCCGAGCTCCGACGACCGTCCGCCGCTGATCACCGTGATCGGGATCGGCGCCGACGGCTGGACCAGCGTGCCGGAGACGAGCTGGCGCCGGCTGTTGACCGCAGACGTGATCCTCGGCGGCGCCAGGCACCTGGCGATGCTGCCGGACACCCTCGACGTCGTCCGCGAGCCGTGGCCGTCGCCGCTGCGCGACAACCTGCCGGTGTTGCTCGAACGCCATGCGGGGCTGGACATCGTGGCTCTCGCCTCGGGTGACCCGCTGGTGTCGGGCATCGGGTCGACGCTGATCGCGCTGCTCGGCGCGGGCGCCGTACGCATCGAGCCTGCCCTGTCCTCGGTCGCGCTGGCGCGGGCCCGGATGGGCTGGGCGGCCGAGGCCAGCGCCGTCGTGTCGGTCGTCGGTCGAGACCTGCATGCCGTACTCCGCGAGCTCGCGCCCGGCTGGCGGGTCGTGGTGCTCTCCTCGGACGCGACCACCCCCGACGAGCTGGCGCGACTGCTCGTCGAGAGGGGGTACGGCGAAAGCGTGATGACCGTGCTCGGCGACCTCGGCTCGGCCGAGGAGTCCCGGGTCGACGCGACGGCGGCGACCTGGACCGGACCCGCTCCCGCCCTCAACGTGGTTGCGCTCGACCTGCGCGGTTCGGTCGTGGGCGCCTGGGCGGGCGGCCTGCCTGACACCGCCTTCGAGCACGACGGCCAGCTGACCAAGCGAGACGTCCGCGCCAGTGCCCTCGCCCGGCTCGCTCCGCAACCCGGCCAGCTGCTCTGGGATGTCGGCGCCGGTGCCGGCTCGGTCGGCATCGAGTGGATGCGTGCGCACCCGCGCTGCTGGACGATCGCGGTCGAGTCCGACGGCGCGCGGGCCGAGCGGATCGGCCGCAACGCCGCGCTGCTGGGCGTCCCCAACCTCCGCGTCGTCCACGGCCGCGCCCCCGACTCCCTCGGAGACCTGCCCGCGCCCGACGCCGTCTTCGTAGGTGGGGGAGCGACGGCGCCCGGGCTGCTGTCGGCCTGCAGGGAGCGCCTCTCGCCCGGCGGCAGACTCGTCGTCCACGGGGTGACGCTCGAGACCGAGTCCCTGCTCGCCGCGGCGTACGGCGAGCACGGCGGCGAGCTCACCCGGCTGTCGGTCGAGCATGCCGCGCCGATCGGATCGTTCAGCGGCTGGACACCTGGCCGCGCGGTCACTCAATGGAGCTGGAGCAAGCCATGACCGTCCACTTCGTCGGCGCCGGACCGGGTGCGGCCGACCTGATCACCCTGCGCGCGGCCGCGCTGCTCGCCGCCGCCGACCTGGTCCTCTACCCGGGCACCTACCTCGACGGGGCAGTCCTGGCGCACTGCCGCGACGACGCCCGCCTCGTCGACACCCAGGACCTCGACCTCGACGCGATCCTCGGGGAGCTGGTGGCCGCGCACGAGGCCGGCCACGACGCCGTACGTCTCACGTCCGGGGACCCGTCGGTCTACTCCGCGATCGCCGAGCAGACCCGGCGCCTGGACGCCGCGGGCGTGCCGTGGGACGTGACCCCCGGTGTCCCGGCGTACGCCGCAGCGGCCGCACTGGTCGGCCGAGAGCTGACGGTCCCGCTGGTGTCGCAGTCGGTGGTGCTGACCCGCACGCAGGCGCGTTCGACGGCGATGCCGGAGACCGAGTCGCTGGCGGCGTTCGCGGCGACCCGGGCGACGCTGGTGCTGCACCTCGCGATCACCCGCACGCGTGAGCTGATGGCCGAGATCGAGGGGGAGTACGGCGCGGACTGCCCGGTTGTCGTCGTGCACCGCGCGTCCCAGCCCGGCGAGCTCGTGCTCCGCGGGACGGTCGGCGACATCGCCGACCAGGTGGAGTCCGCCGGTCTGCGGCAGGCGGCCGTGATCCTGGTCGGGCGCGCGCTGGCTGCGGACGGCGGTGAGTCCTGGCTGTACTCCGGGGCCCGCGATCGTCGGCCGACTGTCTAGACCACAAGTTACGGACGGCCGCGTCGGGAAAAGAGACAGTCAGGCGACCCGCCGCGAGACGGAGCGGTCGGGCGCCCCGAAATCGGAAGAGGTCTCATGACCAAGCGCGTACTTTCTGCCGTGGCTGCTGCCGCACTCGTCCTCACCTTCGCGACCGGCTGTGGGGGCGGTGGTGGCGGCCGGCCCTCGGTGGACGAGATCGCCGACGGCATCCAGGACGGCATGGGCGACAGCTTCGGCGGTGACGTCACCGACGACATGGCCACCTGCATCGCCAAGGCGTTCCGCGACTCCGACCTGTCTGACGACGCGCTCCAGGCGATCGCGGACGGCGACAAGGACTACGACGCGAGCAAGGACGACACCGAGGCGCTGTCGTCTGTGTCGACCGAGTCCGTGACGAAGTGCGTCGGCACCGAGGCACCCGACACCGAGCAGTGAGCTGACCGTCAGTCGACCGAGCGCGGTGTCCACACCGCGCCGGTCGGACTGACGGTGGTGCGTGACCCCCCGACGATCAGCAGGCACTTCATGTCCACGGTGTCGGCATCGAGCTCGGCCAGTGTGGTCACGGTCAGCGACTCCTCGGCCCGGCCGACGTCGCGCCCGACGATGACGACGGTGTCGGGGGACCGGTGCTCGAGCAGCACCTTCTGCGCCTCCACCACCTGGTGGGTGCGGGAGCGCGACGCGGGGTTGTAGACCGCCAGCACGAGATCGGCCTGCGCGACGGCCCGGAGCCGCTGCTCGATCACCGACCACGGCTTGAGCCGGTCCGAGAGGCTCAGCACTGCGAAGTCGCCGCCGATCGGCGCACCCGCTCGCGCCGCCACGGCCTGCACCGCGCTGACGCCGGGCAGCACCCGGATCGGCACCTCGGCGTACGCCGGGTCGGCCGCGGCCTCGAACACCGCTGTCGCCATCCCGAAGACGCCGGCGTCACCACCCGAGACGACGGCGACGCGTTCGCCGGCCAGGGCGAGATCGAGTGCGGCTCGGGCGCGATCGAGCTCGACGGTGTTGCCGGACGCATGCCGGCTCAGCCCCTCCCGCTGCGGCACGCGCGCGACGTACGGCGCGTATCCGACCACGTGGTCGACTCCTGCCAGGGCCGCCGTCACCTCGGGCGTGACCCACTCCGCCGGCCCCGGTCCGAGGCCGACCACCAGCAGCTCCGCGACCCGCGGTTTGGTCACCAACCGCGGATCTTCGGCCCCTGGATCTGCGATTGGTGACGAAACCGCGTGCCCCGCGGCCCGACGACCCGCCCCGTGGAGCGAGTCTCCGGCCACCACGATGAGCGAGAAGTACGGCACCGAGTCGGGGTCGACGTCGGCGACGGGCAGCCAGCGTTGAGCGGGCATCGAGGCGCGCTCGACGTAGACGGCGTGCTCGAGCCGCCCGGCGGTCGCCAGCGCGCGTCGTACGGCGGGGAAGGTGCGGCCGAGTTTCATGATGATCGCGCCGTCGGTGTCGGCGAGCCGGCGGGCGAGCTCGGCCTCGGGCAGTGTGCCGGGCAGCACCGTCAGCACGTCGGTCTGGCGCACCAGAGGAGCGGCGACGGCGGAGGCGGCGGCGGCGAAGGCCGGCACCCCGGGCACGATCTCGGTCTCGTAGGTGTCCGCGAGCCGGTCGTGCATGTACATGAACGAGCCGTAGAAGAGCGGGTCTCCCTCGGCCAGCAGCACCACGTCGCGCCCGGCGGCCAGGTGCGCCGCCAACCTTCCGGAGGCCTCCTCGTAGAAGGCGGCCATCGCGCCGGCGTACCCACCGGGATGGGAGGTGTCTCCCGTCGTGACGGGGTAGCGGAGCTCCTCCTCGATGACGTCGTCGGGGATCAGCTCTGCCGCGATCCGGCGCGCGTTCGAGGTCTTCCCGACGCCCGCGTGGTAGGCGACGACGTCGGCCGACGAGATCAGGCGCGCCGCCTTGAGGGTGATCAGCTCGGGGTCGCCCGGGCCGACGCCGATGCCCCAGAACCGTCCTGGTGCCGTGCTCACTCTGCCTCCTGCGCCAGTGCGTTGATCGCGGACGAGGCCATCGCCGAGCCGCCTCGGCGACCCCGGACGGTGACGAACGGCAGGTCGATGCCGTGGTCGCGCCCGAACGACGCGAGCGCCTCCTTGGACTCGGCGGCGCCGATGAAGCCCACTGGACAGCCGACGATCGCCGCCGGCCGCGGGCCACCGTCGAGGATCATCTCGAGGAGGTGGAAGAGGGCGGTCGGAGCGTTGCCGATCGCGACTACTGCGCCGTCGAGCAAGGGCTCCCAGAGCGAGACGGCAGCCGCCGTACGCGTCGTGCCCCACGCCGCCGCGAGCTCCGGTACCTGCGGGTCGGTGAGGAAGCAGCGCACGGGGTTGCCGGCGGGCAGGCGGCCGGCGGTGATCCCCATCGCCACCATCCGGGCGTCGCAGAGGATCGGGGCGCCGACCATGAGCGCGGTGCGCGCCGCGGGCACCAGGTCGGGGTGGATCACCAGGTCGTCGACGAGGTCGACCTGCCCGGAGCCGTGGATCATCCGGACGGCCAGCTTCTCGGCGTCGGTCGGTACGGCGTCGAGGCGCGCCTCCCGCCGGATCGTCGCGAACGAGTCGACGTAGATCGCCGGGCCGTCGTCGATGTACTCGTAGCGGCGCGGCGGCCGCGCTGGTCCGTTCGGCGGCGTGCTCATGCCGGCACCAGGACGCCGCGCCACGGCGTGACGACGAGGTCGACGTCGAGGTCTCCGAGCGCCGGGTCCACGATCCCGTCCGGCGCCGGCACGTGCTCGCCGCCGGGGACGGTGCCGTACGGCAGTGCGTGGGTCGCCGGTGGGATCAGCCGATCGGGCGGCAGCACCGGGGTCAGGGGCGCGATCAGCTCGCTCACGTGCCACTCCGTGGTCCGCGTCTGCAGGAACGAGCGGGCGAGCGCGACCAGCCTCGGTGCGGCGTCGGTGAGCGGGACGACGGCGCCCCAGCGTCCACCCACGACGAGCTGAGCCGACCGGTCGTCGAGCGTCACGAGGCCCAGGTCGACGGGCCTGTCGAGCAGGTCGCCGCGTCCGTCGTCGAGCACGAAGAGGAACCGGCCCGGCAACCCGGCGAGAAGCGGGTCCGCGCACAGCAGCCGGTCGAGCTCGGCTACGAGCGGACGCAGGTCGGCGCGGCCGCCGGCGAGGCCGGTCTGCGGCGAGGTCATCAGGTTGCGCGCCAGCTCGTGGGTGCGCGACGGCAACAGCCCGGTCGCCTCGATCGCGGCCACGATCTCGGGCGTGATCTCGCCGAGACCGCGCAGCTGGAGGTTGGCCCGGCCGGTGACGTGGACGTCGCCGTCGCCGTACGCCGTGGCGAGCTCACTGAGCGCCCGCAGGCTGCCGGCCGGCAGGAGTCCGCCGGCGAGCCGCAACCGGACGAGGTTGCCGTCCGCGGCAGCCCAGGGTCGGAAGACGCCCGGGCACTGGTCGGCTCGGGTGCGGGTGTTGGTCACCTTGGTCCTCCGCGGTCAGGGGCTCGTACGCGGAGCCCGCGGGGTTCCTCGCGACTGGTGTCGTGAGGGCCAGCAGGTCTTCGGACTCGGGATCGACCGGTACGGGACGCCTTCCCGGGCTCTCGTGAGAGCTCCCAGTGGCTTGCATATCCCGCCCGTCACCTTTACCGCTGCGCGTCAGTCCCGGAGTCTCACCGGGTTCCCTGACCACCGAGGTGGCACGACTGGCAGGTCGGACGTTACCAACAACGCTCGCGTCACTGTCATCGCATCCGGATCTGCTACGTTGCGGCCGTCGTGGTGTACGGGAAGTCGGTCTGATGCCGGCGCGGCCCTCGCCACTGTAGCCGTTGAGTGAGACGGCCCTTGCGGAGCAACTCGGGTTGCTGCGGACCACTGGGCGCAAGCCCGGGAAGGTCGGCCATCGAACGTTGAGACGGAAGCCAGGAGACCGGCCACGACGCGTCATATTCCACGAGGGTTTGGAGAAGTACCGTGCGCAGTCGACCCCTGCCCACAACGATGTCCATCGCAGCCGCATCCGTGGTCGCCATGACAGCAGCACTCGTGCTCGCCGGCTGCGCCGATGCGCCCGAGTCCGAGCCGGCCGCCGTGAGCGCCGCAGACAGCAGGGAGGGGCCGGCCTTCCCGGTCGACGTCGCTGCCTGCGGCCACACCTCGACCGTCGAGACGGCGCCGGAGCGGGCCGTCACGCTCAATCAGGGTGCGACGGAGGTGATGCTGGCGTTGGGTCTCGAGGACCGGATGGCCGGCACCGCCTACCTCGACGACCCCGAGCCGCCGACTCGCTGGGCAGACGCGTACGCGTCGGTCCCGGTGATCTCGAAGGAGTACCCGAAGCGCGAGGAGCTGCTCGCCGTCGATCCCGACTTCGTCTACGCGTCGTACGCGAGCGCGTTCGACCCGAAGGTCGCTGGCACCCCCAAGGAGCTGGACGCTCTCGGCGTCGCGTCGTACCTCTCGCCCTTCGGCTGTGAGGACGACAGCCTGCGACCGGAGCCTTCCTTCGAGGCGGTGTGGGAGGAGATCGAGGCTGTCGGATCGGCGTTCGGCGTCTCCGACGACGCCGCGGAGCTCGTCGCTGAGCAGCAGGACGTCGTGGCCGGACTGGCGGACGACGCTGCCGGCGCCGGCACGACGGTCTTCTGGTACGACTCCGGCGACAAGACGGCGCTCGCCGGTGTCGGAGGAGGCGGACCGCAGGTGGTCATCGACGCCACGGGTGCGACGAACATCTTCGGCGGAATCGACGGAGGCTGGGAGGACGTCAGCTGGGAGAAGGTGATCGCCGCCGACCCCGACGTCATCGCCCTCGCCGACGCGAGCTGGTCGACCGCGGACGACAAGATCGCCTACCTCGAGAAGGATCCGGTGCTGTCGCAGCTGCGTGCGGTGCAGGACAAGAGCTACGTCGTCGTGCCCTACTCCCAGTCCACCGCGGGGGTGACCCTGGTCGACGGCGCAGCGTCGCTCGCCGAGCAGCTGTCCCAGCTGTCGTCGTGACCGGCCGGGCCTGTACGCCCGGTGCCGTGTTGGTGGCGATGCTGCTACTCGCCGCCAGCATGGCGGTCGCGCTCGGGATCGGACCGGTGTCGGTGTCGGTGGGCGACGTACTCGCGGTCGTCGCCCGCCGGCTCAACCTGGGGGCGTACGACGTCTCGCCGCTCGACGACCAGATCGTGTGGCAGCTGCGCCTGCCACGGGTGCTGGGCGCCGCCGCGGTCGGCGCCGGGCTGGCCGTCTGCGGTGTCGTGCTCCAGTCGCTGACCCGCAACGACCTCGCTGACCCGTACCTGCTCGGCATCTCCAGCGGCGCGGCGGTCGGGGCGGTCACGGTGATCGTGCTGGGCGTCTCCTTCGCGGGGCTGGTCGGCTCGGCTGCGGTGACAGCAGCGGGGTTCGTCGGCGCGCTGGGTTCGCTGGTGGTGGTGCTGGCGCTCGCGGCCGGCAGACGAGGCTCCCTCTCGCCTACCCGGACCGTGCTCGCCGGCGTCGCCGTCGCCCAGGTCTGCGGCGCCTACACGTCCCTGCTGGTCATCATGACCGGCGACAGCGATGCCGCCCGTCGGGTGCTCACCTGGACCCTCGGCTCGGTCGCGGGGCTGCGGTGGAGCTCTGCGGTCATCGTGTCCGTGGTCGCGATCGTGGCGACCGCTGCCTTCGTCGCCTTCGCCGACCAGCTCGACGCGTTCGCCTTCGGCGAGACCTCGGCCCGCTCCCTGGGCGTCGACGTCAACCGCGTGCGGTGGGCCCTCATGGTCGGCACCGCGCTGGTCACGGCATGCCTCGTCGCCTTCGTCGGCGCCATCGGGTTCGTCGGCCTGGTGGTGCCCCACATCGTCCGGATCCTCACCGGGCCAGGCCATCGGGTGCTGCTGCCGATGTCGGCGCTCGTCGGAGCGGTGCTGCTCGTCTGGGCCGACACGATCGCCCGGACCCTGGTCGACGGCCAGGAGATCCCGATCGGGGTCGTGACCGCGGTGGTCGGCGCACCGTTCTTCGCATGGCTCCTGCGCCGGACGAGGGAGCGGTCGTGACCGGCTCCGCCCTGGTGGCGCGCGACCTCTCGTGGCGGGTCGGCTCCGCGTCGATCCTGCGCGGCGTCAGTCTCACCTGCCGCCCCGGCGTCGTCACCGGACTGCTCGGACCCAACGGCTCCGGCAAGACCACCCTGCTGCACGTGCTGGCCGGGCTGCGGCGCCCGACGGAGGGCGACGTCCGGCTGGGCACGGACGACGTGCACCGGATGCGCGCCCGGGCGCGTGCCAGGGCGATCGCCCTCGTCGAGCAGGAAGCGTCCACGGGCGTCGACCTCACCGTGCGCGAGGTGGTCGAGCTCGGCCGGATCCCGCACCGGTCGCGCCTCCCCGGGCCCGATGGCGAGGGTGCCGACGCGGTCGACCGTGGGCTGCGTGCCGCCCAGGTGGAACACCTCGCCCCTCGGTCCTGGGGCACTCTCTCCGGAGGCGAACGGCAGCGGACCCAGCTGGCCCGGGCGCTGGCCCAGGAGCCCGAGGTGTTGCTGCTCGACGAGCCGACCAACCACCTCGACCTGCGCCACCAGCTCGACTTCCTCAGCCGGGTGCGCGGCCTGGGGCTGACGGTCATTGCCGCGCTCCACGACCTGGAGCTCGCCGCGGCGTACTGCGACGACCTGGCCGTGCTCGACGGCGGCCGACTCGTCACCCACGGTCCGGTCGCCAAGGTGCTGACGCGTGACCTGGTCGCGGAGGTGTACGGCGTGGACGTGACCGTAGAGCCGCACCCCGACCTTCCCCGGCCGCACGTGCGCTGGAACGGCGTGATCTCGTGAGCGAACGCCTGGTCGTGGTGGGGATGGGCGTCGCAGCGCAGGACGCGCGGCTGCACGAGATCGCCCGCCCACTCGGAGCCACCGTGGCCCACCTTCAGCTCGGTGACCCCTCACTCGGCCGCGAGCTGGACCGGCTGACCGACGCCGGCGCGACCAGGGTCGTGCTCGTCGGTGCAGCGTTCGGCACCGCGCCCGGCAACTCCTGGCTGCGCCGGGTCGCGGCGCACTGGTGGCGCGAGCGACCGGACCCGCCCGAGGTGGTCGTCGCTTCCGGCCTCGTCGTGGCTGCCGACGAGGTGGCCGACGTGCTGCGCCGGGCCCGACCGATCACCGGCACCGAGGCTTCGCTGGTGTCGGCCGCCTGGGAGGACGTCCCGGGCCATCGTCACCAGGTCTTCGTCTGCCGCGGTCCCCGGTGCACGGCCCGTGGCGGCGATGCCACGAGCGAAGCCTTGGGGCGTGCCCTGGCCAGGGAAGGTCTCGGCGGCGACGACGTCCTGCTCACCCAGACCGGGTGTCAGTTCCCCTGCAACCACGCCCCCGTCGTCAGCGTCCAGCCCGACGACGTCTGGTACGGCGGGGCAGACACTCAGGTTGCCGAGGCCATCGTCGAGCAGCACCTGGTGGGCGGGCGGCCGGTCGAAGCGAACCGGCTCGCTCGCCGACCCGGCGGAGGCAGCGTTGGATAGCGGCCTGGTGTCGGGGCGGCTCCCCGAACGCCGCGAGCTCCGGATGCTGCTGTGGGGCTACGCCGCAGCGGACGCCAGGACGTCATACGGACAGAGCAAGCGGATGCTCCACCCGCATGACGTCCTGACGCCTACGCCGTGAAAGCGGGTGAAAGCGGCGTGCAACCACGGTGAAAGTGCGGCCTCCTAGCGTCACCCACATGACCACCATCACCACGTCTCCCACGCCCTCGCGGACCTACTCGTCCCTGCGCGCGGCGTGGATCCCGCTTGCAGCCCTGTGTCTCGCGTTCTTCGTCGAGATGGTCGACAACACGTTGCTCTCGATCGCGCTGCCGACGATCGGCCGTGATCTCGGCAGCGGCACGACCGCGCTGCAGTGGGTGACCGGTGCGTACTCGCTGACGTTCGGCGGCCTCCTGCTCACCGCCGGGTCGATTGCCGACCGGTTCGGACGCAGACGGGTGCTGCTGGTCGGGCTCGCCGTGTTCGGCCTGCTGAGCCTGTGCGTCGTGTTCGTGTCCACTGCGGGTGAGCTGATCGGACTGCGTGCCGGGCTCGGCATCGCCGCCGCGTGCATGGCCCCGATCACGAACTCGTTGGTCTTCCGGCTCTTCGACGACAAGGCCCTGCGCATGCGCGCCATGACGGTGATGATCGTGGTGGGTATGTCCGGGTTCGTCCTCGGCCCGCTGCTCGGCGGCACCGCGCTGGCCCACGTGCGGTGGGAGTGGTTGCTGGTCGTCAACGCGCCGATCGCGCTCATCGCGTGCATCGGCGTACGCCTCGGCGTCTCCGCCGATCGTCCCGAGGACCTGACCCACGAGGCACTCGACCTGCCGGGCGCCGTGCTCAGCGTCGCCACGATCGGCCTCGCGTGCTGGTCGCTCACCAGCGGTGTGGAGTACGGCTGGCTCGCGGCCGTCACGCTCGCCTCGATCATCGGTGCGGTGGCAGCGGGCATCGCGTTCGTGTGGCACGAGCGCCGGGCCGCGGCGCCGATGCTCGACCTCGGCCTGTTCTCCAACGGCACCGTTCGTGGGGCCTCCATCGCCCAGCTGGGTACGTCGATCGCGATGGCCAGCGTGATGTTCGGACTCATCCTGCACTTCCAGTACGCCTACGGCTGGAGCCCGGTGAAGGCCGGCCTGGCGAACCTGCCGATCATCGTCACGATGCTGGCCGCGACGCCGTTGTCGGAGCGGCTCGCCAAGCAGTTCGGCCACCGCATCGCCTGCCTGGTCGGCGCGGCCTGCCTGGGTGGCTCCCTGCTCGGTCTCTCGTGGGCCGTCGACCACGGGTACGCCGCGATCGCCGTCTGCATGGTCGTGATGACCATCGGGCTTCGTACCGTCATGACCATCTGCGCGGTCGCGCTCGTCGACGCGATGCCCAGCAACCGGACCTCGATCGGCGCCGCGCTCAACGACACGGCTCAGGAGGTCGGCACCAGCGTCGGCACCGCCGTCGTCGGCACCCTGATCGCCGCTCTCGTCACCACGCAGCTCCCGGCCGGCACGTGGGGGAGCGACCTCGTCGCGTCGTTCTTCCACGGGGAGCGGATCATCTACGGCGTGCTGGCCGCCGTCGTCGGCGTCGTGACTGCGGTCGGTGCACTCACCCTCACCGACTCCCGCTCCACTGAGGAGCACGCCTGAGGTCGTGGTGGTCGCCGCCCAGCGCGAAAGCGGCGGCGGCCTCGGCGTGGGTGCGCATCGAGTCCAGCAGGGGGATCGGGGAGTCCTCGGGGCGGATCAGCAGCTCGATCTCGGTGCAGGCCATCACGAGGGCCTCGGATCCGGACGCGGCGAGACGCTCGATGATCCCGGCGTACGTCGCCCGCGAGCGATCCTCGACCCGGCCCAGGGTGAGCTCGTCGAAGATGATGCGGTCCACGTCGGCGCGGCCAGCGGCGTCGGGCACGTCGACGGTCATGCCGGCGCGGGCGAGCCGCCCGACGTAGAAGTCCTCTTCCATCACCCAGCGGGCGCCGAGCACGCCGAGCCGCGACCAGCCGGACTCGTGGGCGCGGTCGGCGATGGCGTCGGCGATGTGGAGGAGCGGGATGTCGATCGACGCCTGCACGTCGTCGGCCACGCGGTGCATGAGGTTGGTGCAGATCAGCACGACGTCGGCGCCGGACCGCTCGCAGCGCTGCCCCGCGTCGGCCAGCAGCCGACCCGCGGCCGCCCAGTCGCCGCGGACCTGGCAGTCCCGGACCTCGGCGAAGTCGAGCGACTCGAGGACGACCTTGGCCGACGTGTGGCCGCCCAGACGCTCGGCTACGAGCTCGTTGATGACGCGGTAGTAGTTCAGGGTCGAGTGCCAGCTCATGCCGCCGATGAGGCCGATGGTCTTCATGCCCCCATGCTCGGCGAGCATCCGCGCCCGAGGTAGCCCCGACTTCGTTCCAGCATCCATAACAGCCGCTTATGCTCTGGGGATGGACCCCAAGCGATTGTTGATCTTCCGCGCGGTGGCCCGGGCCGGCTCGATCAGCGGCGCCGCCCGGGACCTGGGCTGGACCCAGCCAGCGGTCAGTCAGCACCTCAGGGCGCTCGAGCGGTCGGTCGGCTGCGCGCTCCTGCTCCGCGGTGCTGGCGGGGTCGAGCTGACCGAGCCTGGCCGCGTGCTGCTCGTCCGCGCGGACGCCCTGGCGGTCCAGCTGCACATGGCCGAGGAGGAGCTGGCCGACCTGTCGGCGCTGCGGCGCGGGCGGGTCAGGCTCGCGGCGTACCCGTCTGCGGCTGCGACCCTCGTCCCGCGCGCGATCGCGGGACTCCGGTCCCGGCACCCGGACATCGACGTCGAGCTGACCGAGGCCGAGCCGCCCGAGGCGCTCGACCTGCTCAACGCCGGCGACGTCGACCTGGCCGTCGTGTTCAGCTACGGCGACGACCCGGTCGACACTCCAGGGCTGCGCTGGACTCCCTTGGCGGGCGAGCCCGTGGCCCTGGTGGTCGGCGCGGACCATGCCGCCGGACGCCGCAAGCGACTGACGTTGCGCGATCTTGCCGACGAGCCGTGGATCGTCGGCTGCGCGCGGTGCCGGGCCCACACGCTGTTGCTGTGCGCCGACGCCGGCTTCGAGCCGCGGGTGCGCCACATCAGTGACGACTACGTCGTCGTGCAGAACCTCGTCGCGGTCGGTCTCGGCGTCACCCTGCTGCCGCGGTCGGCGCTCGAGGCCTACCGGCACCCGGACGTGACGGTCCGCGAGCATGCATCGTTCGGCACCCGTACCTACGGCATCGTGCACCGGGAGGGAGCCGAGCAGGTCCCGGCCACCGCGGCCCTGGTGCGCGAGCTGTCGGCGTGATCCAGACCGTCAACGGCGCTGCATCTCCCAAGCAAGGGCGATCGCCATGCGCACGGCATCGGGCTGCGCCTGATCGAGGTAGGCCTCGACCTTGTGGTGAGCCTCCATGCGCGGCGGCACGCCGAAGGTGTCGGGGTAGGCGTCGAGCAGCGACTCCCGCTCGCTCAGCGGGACCCGGATCACCAGTGTGTTCGGGTCGTCCAGGCGTACGACGAGGCGGTCGTTGACGTACCACGCCGGGCGCGACTCGGTGCCCTTCCGCTTGACCTGAGGCAGCGACTGCGCGTAGCGGCCAACCTCGTCTGGCGTCACCCGCACCGCGTAGGCGGCGACGTCCTTCGTGGCTCTCCTACGAGCGGGACCGGAGGCGCCTGGCTCCTCTGTGGTCGCAGGGTGGCCCAGAGGGGGACGACCCGAGCATGTGGCCGCCCACGGCGGCCGCTCAGTCGATCAGGTCCTCCTTGCGCAGCCAGCGCAGGGAGAAGATGCCGAACAGCGATGGCAGGTACGTCGTGCACATCCGCTGACTGACCGCGATGGCGAATGCGGGGCCCGACGGTACGCCGACGGCGACCAGGCCGGCCGCGATCGCCGCCTCGCCGACGCCGACGTTGCCGGGCACCGGGACCAGGCTCGCGAAGAGCGATGCAGCGGCCGCGACGAAGAGAGCCGACCCGTAGGTGATCGACGGGTGCAGCCCCTCGACCAGGCTCTCCAGGCACAGTGCGGTGATCATCAGCGACAGCAGGTTGGTGCCGAAGAGGCCCAGGGCGCGCGTCGGGCTCTGGGTGACCACCTGGAGCGAGTGCCCCAGGCTGCGCACCATCGTCACCACCTGGCGGCGGAGCTTGGGGACCAGCGCGAAGGCGATCGCCGAGAGGACCAGCACCACGACGAACAGCACCAGGATCCGGTCGAGGTTGCCCGGTCCGGACAGCTCCATGCCCTCCGGCAGGCTCTGGGCGAGCAGGACGGCGACCAGGACCACGAGCACGTTGGCCACCGAGGCCGCGAACGAGTCGAGACCGGTCGCGGTGACCGCCACCGCAGGACTCTCGCCGTAGCGCCTGAAGAAGGTCGTGTAGAGCGCGACCCGGCCGAGCGTGGCGGAGATGGCGAGGCCGACCGTCTTCACGGCGTACTGCAAGTGCACCAGGGGGACCAGGGGGAGCCGGGTCTTCACCGTCGAGATCGCGGTCCCGGCGTCGGCGACGGACGTCAGCTGGCAGATGGCGAAACCGATCGCGACCCACGCCCAGGCCGCGCCGCTCCACGTCGACCACACGGTGGCCCAGTCGAGGTCGAGGAGCGTGCTGAGCAGGATGTACGCCGCGAACAGGATGAATCCGGTCTGCAGCAGGTCGCGAGGCCGGACCCGGACGATCTCGGCGGGAGGCGGCGGCTCGGTGCCGGTGCGTTCGGCGATCGTCGTCCGGAGCGACTCGACCAGTGCCTTGGTCTCCTTGATGCCGCGGAGCGACCGGGGCAGCGCCGCGCGCTGGAGGTAGGGCTGCGCGGCCACCACCCGGTCGGCATCCAACCCGTCGAGGGCGGCGTCCACGGCGCGGTCGGGGCCGACCGCGAGCCCCTGGCTGGCGAGCAGGACGGCGACGTCCTGGGCACGCTGAGCCTCGGTGGCAGCGACCAGGCCGTCACCGAACTCCGAGAACACCGGGCCGACGCCGTTGCTGGCGATGTGCTCGAGCGTGAGCTCGCCGTGCGTGAGCCCGGCGTCGTGCAGGTCGCCGACGGACACCCAGACCATCCGGAGCACGTCGTCGTCCAGGTCGGGGGAGTTGACGAGGGGATCGCCGGGAGCGCCGAGCACCAGCACCGCGTCGCCGGAGCTCTCGGCGGCGGCGATGACGTGGTCGACGGCGACGCCGGCGCGTTCGGCCAGGATCGTCACGAGTGCCTCGTGCTCGACGAGCTGGAGTCGGGTGGCCCCCGGTGAGGTCTGGTCGCGGTAGATGAGCGTGCGCCACCAGCGAGCGGCCAGCCGGGCGTCGGTGGCGTCGCGGCCGTACACCTTGATCAGCAGCGGCTCGCCTTGCTCGGAGTCGGCGTAGAGGATCCGGGCCCCCCACGGTTGGCGATCGGCGAGGCGGAGGCCGTCGACGCGGACGCCCATCCGCGCGAGGCTGTCGGCGACCTGGGCGACGTCCGGGTGGCCGGCCGGCGAGCCGAGCACGACGAGCGTGACGCCGGCTGCGGCGATGCCGATCGCCAGGGCGCCGAGCACGTCGGTGGGCCCCGCGATCCCGATCGCCCACGCCGCCAGGCACTGGACGCTGACGACCGCGACGTGGAAGCGGCGCAGCGTGCCCACGACGAACGGGCGCAGCACCAGCAGCACCGCCGTCACCACGGCGACCCGGAGGGTGGGGAAGCCGTGAGCCGACCCGCTCTCGACCCGGCCAGGGTCGATCTCCGGTAGGCCGGCACCGGCGGCGTACGACGCGATCACGGCGCCGCCGATCGCCGCTCCGACAGCCAGCAGGACGGCGACCGGGAGTCGGCCTCGCCGTGGCGCGGTGAACACGACCGCGATCAGGACGCACAGGGCGTACACCGCACCGACGGCGTACGCCGCGTCGAAGAGCGTGGTCGCCCAGCGCGGCAGGTAGTCGGCCACGCCTCGGACGGCGCGGTCGAGGACGCCGCGGTGGGAGGCCGCGCGTGCGCACCCCAGAGCGACAAGGAGTCCGACGACGGCGAGCGCCACGTCGATCGGGCGCCGCGAGCGGGTGCCGGTGCCGGCGACGAAGAACCGCGACGTGGAGTGGGGTGCCTGCTGGGTGCCGGTCACGGCGCTCCTCCTGAGACGTTGCCCCGATCATGGCCGACCAGCTCGGTGCGGTGGCCGCAACCCTCCAGCCAGCCGACCAGCACGTCGTGCAGCGCGTCCGCCCCCACCACCATCTCCTCGGGCATGTCGAGGTCCACCGGGTGTACGACCATGCCCCGGTCCTGCCAGCCGCCGAGTCCGCCGTGGCACGCGACGAGACCCTCGAAGGCGGCGACCTCGTCGAGGTCGTCGAGCAGGCTGTTGACGTAGATGTCGGGCGCCTCCGGCATGGTGGCTGCCCGCAGCACGAACTCGGGCGCGTGTGGGCCGAACTTCGCCAGCGGGTCCACACCTACGACGACGCCCTCGCGGACCCGGTGCTCGCCACCCCGACCCAGGGCGACCGGGCCGTGCTCGACCGTGTCGATGACGACGAACCCGACGCCCGGGTGCTCGACCAGGCCGGGGACCAGTGCGGGGAAGCGGGCCGAGAGCTCGTCGATGTCGAGCCGGTGCCCCTCGCCGGTGACGTAGATCAGCCCGAGGTTGCCGGACCCGAAGACGAGGAACTGCTCCTCGGGCTTCGCGCTGGCGGGCTCGCGGGTCTCGAAGGTGTCCGCCGTGATCCGCACCGAGGCGCGGTCGAGGGCCCGCCCCAGCACGGTGTCCTGGTCGGCGTTGCCGGCGACCATCGAGTTGAGGGCGCCGCTGCCCTCGGCGTTCTCGACCGACGCGATCGCGGTCGTGTCGGAGAGCCGCGAGACGAGCGCGGCCAGGTCCTCGCCGTACCTGTCCGCGAAGATCGTGCCCTGCGACTGGCCGTGGTCGGACAGGACGACGATGTGGTACTTGCGTGGTGCGACGGCTGCGACCTGCTCGAGCTGCGCGAGCACCGCGTCGATGCCGGCGAGTGCGTCCAGCGACTCGGGTTGCAGGATCCCGGCGTGGTGCGCGACGGCGTCGTAGTCGACGTAGTCGACGTACACGCTCCGGTGGCCCTGGAGCATCGCCTCGGCGACCAGGGTCGTGTTGAGGTCGCGGACGACGCCGTTGAGTGCGGCCCGCTCCATCGCGAACGCCCAGCCCCGGTGCACCCGCGGCCGGATGTCGCGACGCCGGGCGCGCGTGGCCTGGAAGCGCTCGCGCGCGATCTCGCTCAGCGCACGGGTCATGCTGCGGGTGAACCCGGCCGGCCGGCTGAGGAAGTTCGAGATCGTACGCCGAGACCGCCGGGTCGCGTGGCCACGCCCGACGGCGCTCATCGTCGCGTACGCCGTCGGCGCATCGCCCGTGAAGAGGTTGCTGACCGAGACACCATCGTCGGCCAGCAGCCCGAGCCCGTCGGAGTGCATGGCCTCGATCAGCGCGGCGTCGGCGGGCCGGTTGGCGACGTACACCTTGCCCGACGGGCGGTCGAGCCAGCGGAAGGCCGGGATGCCGTCGATGGTGCCGTGCAGGATGCCCATCTGGCTGGCCGGCGTGGTGGCCGGGAGCTTGGGGCGCCACTCGACCGCGTGGTGCGAGCCGCTGCGGATCCACCGGGAGAGGGTCGGCAGCGTGCCGGCGCGCACGCACCAGTCGAGCACCGGGTAGGGGACCCCGTCGGCCTGCACGTAGACGATGCCCGGGACGTCGGGGTCGTCCAGCGTGACACGCTGTCGGCGCGCTCGCCGCAGCAGCGAGGCGGTCACCGCGTCGTCGGTGCCGGCGGTCGCGACCCAGACGAAGAGCGTGGAGACGAACGCGACGATCCAGGAGGCCAGCAGCGCCCAGCCGAGGTCGGCCGCGGTCAGGCCCTTCGGTGCGTAGACGACGAGCCACACGGCGAGCGCCTGGCCGAGGAGTCCGAGCAGGATGCTCCCGACCCAGCCGAGCCGGATCGCGCCCTCCACCAGCAGCACCCGCAGGACGGCACCGATGACCGCCACCAGGACGGCCGTGCGGAGTGCGTCCTCCCAGCCAGTGAGGTTGAAGCCGGGCAGCACCCACGACGCGAGCACCAGCCCCAGGGTGGCGCCGATGATGCCCAGCACCGCACGACCCAGGTCGCCCCAACGCAGGTGCCACCGGGAGTGTGCGCCCGCGGCGGATCCAGCCATGTCGCGACCGTAGCGGAATCGGGACCCCGCGTAATGGCCCGTTGCGGGTGACTCGCGATCATCCTCCGGTGGCTGTGGGAGGCTGCGGACGTGGTCGACGCCGAGATCGTGCCGGGGGACCGGGCGGGGACGTTCGTCCTGCGGATGTCGGGCATGGACCAGTCGTGCGTCGACCTCGAGGACCCGACCCGGATCGTCTTCGACTACGTACGCCGGCTTGCTGATGTCGTGGACGCCGTCGCGCCGGCATCCACGCCCGTGCGCGTGGTCCACGTCGGAGGCGCCGGGCTGACCCTGCCGCGGTACGTCGCCGCCACCCGCCCGCGCTCGGCGCAGGTGGTCCTCGAGCCGGCCGCCGCGGTCACCGAGCTGGTCCGGCGGGAGCTCCCGTTGCCGCGGCAGAGCGGCATCAAGGTGCGTGACGTCGATGGTCGCAGCGGCGTCGCCGGTCTGCGCGACTCCTTCGCGGATCTCGTGGTGGTCGACGCCTTCGCCGATGCCCGGGTGCCCGGGTCGCTGGTGACGGCGTCGTTCGCGGCCGACCTCCTGCGGGTCGTCGGGTCTTCCGGGTTGGTGGTGTTCAACCTCACCGACCGGGCTCCGTTCGGGTGGACCCGGCGGGCGGTCGCCTCGATCCGTACGGCGTTCCCCCAGCTGCTGCTGACCGCGGAGCCGGCGACGTTGCGGGCCAGGCGGCTCGGCAACCTGGTGGTCGTCGCCTCGGCCGGAGCCGTCCCGCTCGCGGCGCTGCAGGCCCGGGCCACCACCGCCGTCTCGCCGTATCGGGTCCTCGACGGTCGCGCGGTGTCCGACGGCTTCGGGGGCGGCACGCCGTTCAGCGATGCGGACGCGGAGCCCTCGCCCGCGCCCGCGTGACCGCACTGCTCAACCGAGGTCCAGTCCCTCGACGGCCGACTGCGGTCGGAGGTCGGGAAGCCGGGCGATCCGGAACGACAGCACCAGCCCGGTCAGGGCGGCGATGACGGGCACCAGCAGGCCGATCTGGAGTGCGATCGGCCGCGCGTCGGTGTTGATCCGGATCATCTCGTCCTGGACGTCCTGTGGCTCGCCGGCCAGCTGCGCGTCCAGCTGGGTGTTGCTCATCACCTGGGCGTCGTCCTCCAGCGCCTGAGCCACCCGGTCCTGGTCGGCCGTGGGCAGTACGTCGGAGTCCTGGGCCATGGCGGTGAAGATGGTGGACAGAGCCGCGAGCATGATCGCGCCGGCGAAGGCGAGGCCGAAGGACAGGCCGAACGACCCGGCAGCCGAGTTGACTGCCGCTGCTTCGCTGACCCGCTCCTCCGTGATCGGGGCGAGGGTGAAGTTGTTGAGCTGCGAGACGAGCAGACCAAGCCCCGAACCCGCGATGACCAGCGCGGGAGTCAAGGCCCAACCCGAGTCGGCCCTGGGCACGACGAGTCCGACCACGACGAGCCCGACCAGCAGCAGCGTGAACCCCCAGCGGATCAGGGTGCCCGCTCGCACGTGGGAGAACCTGCGGCCCACGACCAGCGACACGCCGAACATCGTCAGCGACAGCGGCGCGAGCGACAGACCGGCCTCGAAGGCGTTGTACTCCAGCACCATCTGCAGGTAGATCGGCAGCGTGATCATCGCCCCGCCGAGTGCGATCTGCTGCAGCATCTGGCTGGAGATGCCGAGCCGGAAGTGGGCGGACGAGAAGAGCGCGGGGTCGACGAGCGCTGGACGTCCGGTGCGCTTGCGACGGACCAGCCAGTAGGCCAGCGAGCCGAGGCCGGTCAGGCCGACTGCGGTCAGGGCGGCGACCGCCTCGCCGCCCTCCTGCCACACGAGGATGCCGAGGACCAGTCCGCCCATGCCGAGCACCGACAGGAGGGCGCCGACGACGTCGACGTGGCGTGGGCCCGAGTAGGGAACGTCCTTCACCAGGCCCAACCCGCTCAGCACGACCAGGATGATGACGGCCTCCAGCATGAATCCGACCCGCCAGGAGAGGGCTGTCGTCAGGAAGCCGCCGATCAGTGGCCCGACCGCTGCCGCGATCGCTGCCGACGCGCCGACGAGTGCGTAGACGCGCTTCTGCGCCGCGCCCGCGAAGTTGCCGTGGATCAGTGCCTGCATGCCGGGCAGGAGCAGGGCCGCTCCGATGCCGCCCACCACGGCCCAGAAGACGATGATCGGCACGATGCTCTGGGCCAAGGTCATGGCGATCGCGCCGACGCCGTATCCGCACAGGCCGAGCGTGTAGGCGCGCTTGCGTCCGATCAGGTCGGCCACCTTGCCGCCGATCAGGATGAACGCGGCGGACACCAGCGCCTCGAGCGCGATCGCGGACTGCACACCGCTGACAGTCGCGTCGATGTCGTGGACAACCGCGGAGATCGACACGTTCATCAGCGAGGTGTCGACGACGAGCACGAACATCGCCATCGCAAGCAGGATGGCGAGGCGACGGTTGAAGGGCGCGGCCACGGGATCCGGTCCCGGATTCATGCCTTCACGCTAGGAGCGGTCGGGGTGGGATCCGGGGTGGGATCCGGGGTGGTTAGGCGTACGACGTCCCGCGTGGCTCGCGGGTCCAGAGCACGCCGTCACCGGCGACCGGGCCCTCCGCGGCCAGCGTTCGCTTGAGCACCTTGTTGGTGGCCGTCCGCGGGAGCGTCGAGACCACCCGCACGTACGCCGGCCAGCCCTTGCGCGACAGATCCGGCTGATCGGCCAGGAACGCCTCGAGATCGCCGGGCGAGAGCGCGCCGCGGACCACCAGCGCCGCCATCACCTGGTCGCCGACCGACGGGTCCGGCACGGCGTACACGGCCGCCTCCTCCACGGACGGATGCCGCAGCAGGATCCGTTCGATCGGTGCGGCGGCGAGGTTCTCACCGTCGACCCGCAGCCAGTCCGCCGTACGGCCGGCGAAGTAGACGAAGCCGTCGGCGTCCCGGTAGGCGAGGTCGCCTGACCAGTACATCCCGCCCCGCATCCGCTCAGCCTCGGCGTCGGGGTCCTTGTAGTAGCCGGCGAACGCGCCGGCGCCGCCGGTGTTGACCAGCTCGCCGGTGGCCTCCTCGCCGTTCAACAGCTCGCCGTTCGGTCCGAAGGAAGCGTCCGGCACCTCCTGCATCGTCTCGGGGTTGAGTACCTTCACGTTGTCGACGGGCCGGCCGAGGCTGCCGGGAGGCATCTCCGGCACCCGCTGCACGATCACGGCGTTCTCGGTCGAGGAGTAGGAGTCCACGACGACGCAGTCGAAGCGGCGCCCGAACCCCGCGATGTCGCGGTCGTTGGCCTCATTGCCGAAGACCAGCCGCAGCGGGTTGTCCGCGTCGTCGGGCCGCTCCGGCGTCGCCATGATGTAGGTCAGCGGCTTGCCGACGTAGTTGGCGTACGTCGCGCCGTGTCGTCGTACGTCGGGCAGGAAGCCCGACGCCGAGAAGCGACGCGCCAGGGCGATCGTCGAGCCCGCCGCAAGCGCCGGGGCCCAGCCCGCCATGATCGCGTTGGAGTGGAACATCGGCATCGAGAGGTAGGCGACGTCGGCTGGCCCGAGACCGAACCGCTCGGACAGGAACTTCCCGGGGTAGGCCACCTTCGCCTGGGTCACGTTGACCGCCTTCGGGTCGCCCGACGTGCCCGAGGTGAAGATCAGCATCATCAGGTCGTCCGGCCCGACGTCGGCCGTGGGCACCGGCGCCGCGGCGTGCTCCTCCAGCAGCGCGAGCCAGTCCGGGCAGTCGATCGGCAGGACCGGCACGTCGACGTCCGCCAGGAGGTCGGCGTGGGCCGCGTCGGTGACGACGACCTGCACGTCGGCCCGGCGTACGTCGGCTGCGAGCGCCTCGCCGCGCCGGGTCGGGTTCAGCCCGACGACGACCTGGCCGCCGAGCGCCGCACCACCGAGCACGAAGGCGAACTCCGGCACGTTCTCCAGCAGCACTCCGACGTGTGGCGGCTGACCGGACGGGAGCAGCGTCGCCAGTGCGGACGCCCGCACGCTCGACTCGCGCAGCACCTCGGCCCACGTCCAGGACTCGTCCTCGAACAGCAGCCCGGGTGAGCCGTCCTCCACTCGCGCCAGGAGCTGCTCGCGGACCGTGGGCATGGTGGTCTCGAGGCTCGGGCCCAGGGGCCCTCGCACCTCAACCACCGGCCATCCTCATGCCGGCTCGGCCGCCAGGATCCGGCCGACGTTCAGCGCCTGCTCGGTGGCACCACCGTGCAGGAACTCGAAGCGCTTCGCCGACGTGAAGTAGCGGTGCGCCTCGCCGTCCAGGTCGATGCCGACACCGCCGTGCACGTGCACGGTCGTGTGCGCGAGCCGGTGGCCGGCGTCGGCCGCCCAGAGCTTCGCGATCGCGACCTCGCTCTCCGCGGGCAGCCCCTCGTCGAGCCGCCACGCGGCCTGCCAGAGCGTGAGCCGCTGGCCGAGCACGTCGATGTAGCCGTCGGCGAGACGCTGCGAGACGGCCTGGAAGGTGCCGATCGGGCGACCGAACTGCTCGCGCGTCTTCGCGTACGTCGACGTCAGCTTCAGTGCGCCCTCGGTGATGCCGAGCTGCTCCGCGGAGCCGGCGAGCACCAGCAGCTGGCGCAGGCGCAGGTCGGCCGCACCGTCGGCGGGACCGACGAGGCGGTCCGCAGGCAGCACGGCGCCGTCGAGGTCGAGGCGCGCCACGCTGTCGCCGTCCGAGAACGTCTGGGCGACGACGGTGACGCCCGCGTCGCCGGGCTCGACCAGGAAGACGCCGACACCCGACGGGGTCTCGGCCGGCACCAGGAATACGTCGGCGTACGGACCGGCGGGCACGATCGCCTTGCTGCCGGTCAAGACGTACGACGAGCCGTCGGGCGTGGCCTTGGTGGTCGGCCGGACGGGGGAGTAGGCACGCTCTTCCGCGACCGCCGCGGTCAGCACGTTGGCGCCGGACGCCGCGCCGCGCAGCCACTGCTGCTGCTGGGAGTTCGAGCCGAGCTCGGCGATCAGCCGCGAGGCCGGGCCGTGCGCGGACAGCGGGACCGGGGCGACCGTGCGCCCGACCTCGACCAGCACCCGGCAGAGCTCGATGATGCCGAGCCCGGCGCCGTCGTACTCCTCCGGCAGCGCGAGCCCGAGCAGACCGGCCGAGCCCAGCTCGGCCCACAGCTCGCGGTCGAACCGGTCGCCGGTGGCCTCGACCGACTTGAGCCGCTCGTTGGTGACGCGGTCCTTGAGGATCCCGGCCGCCAGCTCGGCGGCCTCGTCCTGCTCCTGGGTGAACCTGAAGTCCATCGTTCAGCTCCCTGTCTTTGAATTCAACGCCGTGCTGCGGGGAGGCCGAGGCCGACGTACCCGATGATGTCGCGCTGGATCTCGTTGGTGCCGCCGCCGAACGTCATGACGAGGGCGGAGCGGTAGAAGCGCTCCAGGCGACCGGCGAGCACCGCGCCCTCGGAGGCTCCCGTGATGCCGGCGTTGGGCCCGACGATCTCCATCAGTGACCGGTAGACCTCGGTCGCGAGCTCCGAGCCGTAGATCTTGGTGGCCGACGCCTCGGCGGGCGACAGGTCGACCCCGGCGTCGGCGTCGGCGGCGAGCTTCCAATTGATGAGCGCGAGTGCCGTCGTCCGTGCGTGCGCGCGGCCGAGCGCGATCTGCACCCACTCGGAGTCGATCACCCGCTGGCCGTCGGGGTTCTTGGTCTCCTGCGCCCAGCGCCGGACCGTGTCGATCGAGTAGGTCAGCGGCGCGGCTGAGGTGAGCGCGACCCGCTCGTGGTTGAGCTGGTTGGTCATCAGCGACCAGCCGCCGTTGAGCTCGCCGACCAGGTTCGCCGCGGGGACGCGGACGTCCTCGTAGTACGTCGCACTGGTGCTCACGCCGGCGACGGTGTGGACCGGGGTGTAGGAGAAGCCGGGGGAGTCCGCGGGCACCAGGATCATCGACAGGCCCTTGTGGCGGGGCAGGTCGGGATCGGTGCGGCAGGCCATCCAGAGCCAGTCGGCGTACTGGATGAGCGACGTCCACATCTTCTGGCCGTTGATCACCCACTCGTCGCCCTCGCGGACCGCACGGGTCTTGAGCGAGGCCAGGTCGGTGCCGGAGCCGGGCTCGGAGTAGCCGATGGAGAAGTGCAGCTCGCCCTTGAGGATGCGGGGGAGGAAGTAGTCCTTCTGCTCATCCGTGCCGTAGCGCATGATCGTCGGACCGACGGTGTTGAGCGTCAGGTAGGGGATCGGTACGCCGGCGATGGCGGCGACATCGGTGAAGATCAGCTGGTCGACCATGGACCGCGCCTGTCCGCCGTACTCCTTCGGCCAGCCGATGCCCAGCCAGCCGTCGGTGCCGAGCTGGCGGATCACCTTCTTGTAGACCGCGTCGTCGCCGAACTCACCGGTGGCGGCGGCCAGGCCGGCCTTGACCTCGGGGGTGACCAGGGCGGCGAAGTACTCGCGGAGCTCCTCGCGGAGCCTCTCCTGATCGGGCGTGAGGGCGATGTACATCTGCAGCTCCCGGTGGGAAGGGTGAGGGGCGACTGGAATCGGCGTCCCAAAAACTATAACCTGTTCTCGTTTTGGTCCACCTGTTGTCTGGAGGCACGCCATGAGCGACACCACCACGAGTGTTCGAGCGCTCGACCACGGCACCCCGCCCGAGCGGTTCGCTCGCGGCTGGCACTGCCTGGGCCTGGCCGACACGTTCCGGGACGGCAAGCCCCACGGCATTGACGCCTTCGGCGGCAAGATCGTCGTCTGGGCGGACAGCAAGGGCGAGATCAACGCGCTCGACGGCTACTGCCGCCACATGGGCGGCGACCTGACCCAGGGCGAGGTCAAGGGCGACGAGATCGCCTGCCCCTTCCACGACTGGCGCTGGGGCGGCGACGGCAAGTGCAAGGCGATCCCCTACGCGCGGCGGGTGCCGCTGCGCGCGCGGACGCAGCGCTACGAGACCGCGATCGTCAACGACCAGCTGCTGGTCTGGCACGACGCCGAGGGATCGAAGGCCGACTACGACATCCTCCCGCTGCAGCTGCCCGGCCTCGCCGAGGGCGAGTACACCGACTGGGTCTGGGTGGCCGAGGAGATCGAGGGCTCGCACTGCCGCGAGCTGATCGACAACGTCGTCGACATGGCGCACTTCTACTACGTGCACTTCGCGTTCCCGACGAGCTTCCGCAACGTCTTCGAGGGCCACATCGCGACCCAGTTCATGGAGTCCAAGGGCCGCCCCGACAAGACCGGCGGGTACGGCGACGCCGAGCTCTTCCTCAAGTCCGAGGCGACCTACTACGGACCGTCGTACATGATCAACTGGCTCGACACCGACTACAAGGGCTTCAACACCGAGGTCGTCCTGGTCAACTGCCACGTGCCGACCGGGCCGAACTCGTTCCGCCTGCAGTACGGCATCACCGTCAAGAAGCCCGAGGGCCTCGACGACAAGACCGCCGACTTCATCGCCAAGAAGTACGCCGAGATGTTCGGCAGCGGCTTCCTCCAGGACGTGCACATCTGGAAGAACAAGGTGCCCGTCCAGAACCCGCTGCTGTGCGAGGAGGACGGCCCGGTCTACCAGCTGCGTCGTTGGTACGAGCAGTTCTACGTCGACAAGGCCGACATCGCGCCCGAGATGGTCGAGCGCTTCGAGTTCGAGGTCGACACCACGAAGGCGAACGAGTACTGGCAGGAGGAGGTCGCCGACAACCTCCGCAAGAAGGCGGAGGAGGAGTCGGCGAGCAGCGAGCCGGCCGACTCTCCCCAGATGATGTCGGGCACCTGAGCCATGCCCTCCTTCGTCCCCACCAGTGCCGACACGATCGAGGACCAGCGCCTCTACACGGCGGCCCGGCTGGTCGAGGTCGCCTGCCTGGACTGCCTCGCCCGGGTGGGTGTCAAGAAGAACAGTGAGCACCACACGTCGATCCAGTGGACGACTGAGGCGCGCCGGCACTGCCCGGAGCTGGCCCGGCACACCAGTCCACGCGACATCAAGGAAGGCTGTCCGCGTCTGCTGTCGAGCATCGACGCCGCCGTACGCGACGGGCAGATCCCCATCGGAGCCGAGGACGGTTACTAGAGCTTATGTCCGACGATGCGTTTGAGCTGAAGGTCGTGGACGTGGTCGAGGAGACCGCGGACGCGCACTCCATCTCCTTCGAGGTCCCCGCCGGTGCCGAGGAGCAGTTCGCCTACAAGCCGGGGCAGTTCCTGACCCTGGCGGTGCCGAGTGACCAGACCGGCGTCGCCGCGCGCTGCTACTCGCTCTCCAGCAGTCCGGTCGGCGGTGGTCCGCTCACCATCACCGTGAAGCGCACGGCCGAGGGCTACGCGTCGAACTGGGTGTGCGACCACCTGCGCGAGGGCGACAGCATCCACGTGCTGCCGCCGAGTGGCATCTTCACGCCCGCGTCGTTGAGCGCCGACCTGCTGCTCTTCGCCGGCGGCAGCGGCATCACGCCGGTCATCTCGATCGCGCGTACGGCGCTCGATCAGGGCACCGGCCGGATCGTGCTCTTCTACGCCAACCGCGACGAGAGGTCGGTGATCTTCGGACGCGAGCTCGCCACACTCGCCGCCGAGCACCCGGACCGGCTGATGGTGGTGCACTGGCTCGAGTCGGTGCAGGGGCTCCCCAGCCAGGACCAGATGCGCGCGTTCGCATCGGCGTACTCGTCGTACGACGCCTTCGTCTGCGGCCCGGCGCCGTTCATGAAGATGACGATCGCCGCCCTGAAGGAGCTGGAGTTCCCCCGGGAGCGGCGGCACCAGGAGAAGTTCATCTCCCTTGGCGGCAACCCGTTCGGCGACCTGCACGACAAGGAGGTCGCAGAGCACGAGATCGAGGACGCCGAGAGCGACCCCGACGACGTGACCGAGGCCGCCCCGGGAGGCCCGGGACCGGAGGGGCCCGTCAAGCTCGAGGTCGAGCTCGACGGCGAGAACTACACGTTCGACGACTGGGCGCCCGGCACCAAGCTGCTCGAGCACCTCGAGGCCAAGGGCATCAAAGCGCCGTACTCCTGCCGCGAGGGGGAGTGCTCGGCGTGTGCCATCCGGCTCATCGAGGGCGAAGTCAAGATGCTGCACAACGACGTCCTCGACGACGAGGACATGGCGGAGGGCATCCGACTCGGCTGCCAGGCTGTCCCGGTGACGGACACCGTGAAGGTGACCTACCACTAGCCGCGGAGCCGTCGGCTTGGCGGATCGTTCTGCAAGGTTCGCGCAAGAATATGTGGTCTAGTCAGGCGGATCTTTCGGTACCTAGAGGTATGAGGCTGATCTCTTCAGGGAAGTTCCAGCTCTACGGAGCTCACTGACTGACAAGGGAAACCGCCATGTATCTCGGACTGTGCCTGATCAGCGTGATCGCCGTGGTGTGGGCGATCACCGCCATGCCCTCTCGGCCCCGGGTCGAGACCGTCCGTCCCCGTGATCTCGAGCGCCGCGACGCGCAGCTCCGGGCCTGTCCCGACCGCGTGACCAAGGCCGACGTGGACCGCGCGCTGCGTGCCTATGCGCTCCCCGATCCGACGATCGCTCGGGTGCTCGGCACGGCCGCCGAGCGTGGCATCAGCGCCCGCACGATGTGGTGCTGGATGGACCGCTTCGGCGTCGACAAGCTGGTGCTGGCCCTCGACGCCGACGTCGCCGAGCGGCGCCTCAACCGTTACCTCGATGCCGGCACCACGCCGGACTGGGCCTCGATGTCGGTCTTCGCGGGGCTCAACAACGACGTCCGTCCCGGCGCCATGCCGCTCGACGAGATCCTCGACCTGGATGTCGTACCGAACTCCGACGAGCTCCGCTTCGACCTGTCCGAGTGGGAGACCCCGGACCTCCCGGCCGTCACCATCACCGACGTCGACCTGAGCCAGTTCGACCATTTGCCGCCGATCTTCGACCCAGGTCTGCCCGTCATCCGGTCGGCGATGCCGCCCGCCGACCGGACCTCCGACCGCCGTGCCGGCGGCGACGACAACTGGCCGCGGGTCGCCTGACACCGCTGCCCGCAATCTCGCCGATTGGTCCCCAACCGCAGAGACGGGGCGCCGGGATCTGCGGTTGGTGACCAACCGCATCCCCTCACCAACCGCGCGAACGCCACTCCGGCAGGGCGGCCCGCTCCGCGCCGAGCGTCGAGTCGCCACCGTGTCCGGGGTAGAACCAGGTGTCGTCGGGCAGCGTGTCGAAGATCTTCGACGAGACCTCGTCGATCAGCTGGGCGAACGCATCCTTGTCGCCGAAGGTGTTGCCCACGCCGCCCGGGAAGAGTGAGTCGCCGGTGAAGAGGTGCGGGTGGCCGTTGTCGTCACGATAGAGAAGCGCGATCGAGCCCGGCGTGTGCCCGGCGATCGCGATCACCTCGAGGGTGGCCTCGCCGACGGTGATCGTGTCCCCGTGAGCGACGGTGCGGGTGACGGGTACGCCGGTCTGCTCGGTGATCGCCGCGGCGTCGGGTGCGCCGGCGACGACCTCGGCACCGGTCGCGGTCACGATGTCGGCCAGGGCTCGGTGGTGGTCCCAGTGCTGGTGCGTGGTGACGACGGCCTGCAGACCGCGGCCGCCGATGAGCGGCAGCAGGGTCTCGGCCGAGTCGGCCGCGTCGATGAGCACCTGGTCGCCGGTGTAGTCGCAGCGCAGCAGGTAACAGTTGTTCGACATCTTCGGGTCCACGGCGACCTTGGTGATCGTCAGGTGGGCGAGGTCGCGTACGGCGGCGTCGCCGCCCGGCTGTAC
Source organism: Nocardioides endophyticus (assembly GCF_039543845.1). Classification (NCBI taxonomy): domain Bacteria; kingdom Bacillati; phylum Actinomycetota; class Actinomycetes; order Propionibacteriales; family Nocardioidaceae; genus Nocardioides; species Nocardioides endophyticus. Next base: position 270,390 of record NZ_BAABKN010000019.1, read on the forward strand.
GTCGCCGGTGTAGTCGTCGGTCATGGTCACCACGTTCCGATCTGCGGCAGGGTGCCGCTGTCGCTGGTCAGTCCCTCGCCCGTGCCTCGGCCGGTGAGCCACCAGCCGAGGTCGGCCCCGGAGCCGGATACGGTCGGTCCTCCCTCGCCGAACCTCCAGGTGCGGTCGAGGTCGGTCGCTCGGGCATGGAAGGAGCTGTCGGCCGAGACGCCCTTCTCGCTCCGTCCGTCGAGCATCAGGAGGACGTACGCCGCCGACCAGTCGCCACGACTGTAGGCGCACGCCAGGTCGGCGTGGTGGATCTCGACCTCGCCGAGCCGCATCAGGGGCACGTCCCCCGCGGTGAAGGTGCGGCCTCCGGGCACCCGGTCGATGGTGGTGTCCCACTGGTCGTCGGGCACCGCGTCGAGCGCGTCGGCCAGGTCGGTGGTCGCGCCCAGGAGCCGGTTGCGGATCACGGACGGGGTCGCGCTGCCCAGCTTCGCGATGTCGTCGTCTCGGGCCTGCTGTGACGCGTACATCGAGACGCGCTCTCCCTCGACGATGCCGCCCAGCGCGCCGGCCAGCCCCTCGGCGTTCAGGGACAGATGGGCGAGGACGTGGCCGCGGGTCCAGTCGGGGAGCCCGCTCGGCGCGCCGTACTCGTGGTCGGCGATGGAGTCGGCGGTCCGGATCAGCCGCCGGGTCGCCTCGGGGAGGAGGCGCTCCATGATGGCCTGGCTGTTCTGCTCGGGCATGAGCCCATCCTGCCCGACGACCCACCCCCGAGGGACTGTCGGCTCCCCGTGAGATCGTGGGGAACACCGGCGCGTCCGAGGTCGTTGTCCTCACCTTGTGCCGGTTAGGATGACGAACACATGTTCGAAGACGAGGGGTAGCAGTGATCGATCAGCTCATCATCCGAGGGGCTCGGGAGCACAACCTCAAGGACGTGTCGATCGACCTTCCCCGCGACTCGCTGATCGTGTTCACCGGGCTCTCCGGCTCGGGCAAGTCGTCGCTTGCGTTCGACACGATCTTCGCTGAGGGCCAGCGGCGGTACGTCGAGTCGCTGTCGGCGTACGCCCGCCAGTTCCTCGGCCAGATGGACAAGCCCGACGTCGACTTCATCGAGGGTCTGTCGCCCGCGGTCTCGATCGACCAGAAGTCGACCTCCAAGAACCCGCGATCGACCGTCGGCACGATCACCGAGGTCTACGACTACCTCCGCCTGCTCTACGCGCGAGCGGGTCGACCGCACTGCCCGACCTGTGGTGCGCCGATCGAGCGCCAGACGCCGCAGCAGATCGTCGACAAGATCCTCTCGCTCGAGGACGGCCGCCGCTTCCAGGTCCTGGCCCCGGTGATCCGCGGCCGCAAGGGTGAGTACATCGAGCTCTTCAAGCAGCTCCAGACCCAGGGATTCTCCCGGGCCCGGGTCAACGGCGAGACCTACGGCCTCGACGAGCCACCCAAGCTGGACAAGCAGAAGAAGCACACGATCGAGGTCGTCGTCGACCGGCTCGCGGTGAAGGAGTCCTCGAAGCGTCGACTCACTGACTCCGTTGAGACCGCGCTGCAGCTGGCCGGCGGGCTGGTGCTCTTCGACTTCGTCGACCTGGACGCCAAGGACCCGGGTCGAGAGCTGCGGTTCAGCGAGAAGATGGCGTGCCCCAACGAGCACGCCATCGACACCGACGAACTGGAGCCGCGGTCGTTCTCGTTCAACTCGCCGTTCGGCGCCTGTCCCGCCTGCCACGGCCTCGGCACCCGGATGGAGGTCGACCCCGAGCTGGTGGTCCCCAACCCGCAGGCGACGCTGGGCGAGGGCGCCATCCAGCCCTGGAGCCAGGCCCACGTCGCCGACTACTTCCTGCGGCTGATGGGCGCCCTCGGCGAGGAGCTCGGCTTCGACCTCAACACGCCCTGGCAGGACCTCTCCACCAAGCAGCAGAACTCCGTCCTGGACGGCCACTCGACCAAGGTGCACGTCGTCACCCGCAACCGCTACGGCCGCCAGCGCGCCTACTACGCCGAGTTCGAGGGCGTCCGGCCCTACATCGAGCGCCGGCACCGCGAGGCGGAGTCCGACACCAGCCGGGAGCGCTTCGAGGGCTTCATGCGCGAGGTGCCCTGCCCGGCGTGCGGCGGCAGCCGGCTCAAGCCGGTCTCGATGTCGGTGACCCTCGGCGGATCGATCCAGGACGGCGGCAAGAACATCGCCGAGGTCTGCCGGATGCCGATCAACGAGACGGCCGACTACCTGCGCAGCCTCGAGCTGACCTCCCGCGAGCGTCAGATCGGGGAGCGGGTGCTCAAGGAGATCCAGGAGCGCCTCAACTTCCTGCTCGACGTCGGCCTCGACTACCTCTCGCTGGACCGGCCGTCCGGCTCGCTGTCCGGCGGCGAGGCGCAGCGAATCCGGCTGGCGACCCAGATCGGTGCCGGCCTGGTGGGCGTCCTCTACGTCCTCGACGAGCCGTCGATCGGCCTCCACCAGCGCGACAACCACCGGTTGATCGAGACCCTGGTCCGGCTGAAGGACCTCGGCAACACCCTGATCGTGGTCGAGCACGACGAGGACACGATCAGGGTCGCCGACTGGGTGGTCGACATCGGTCCCGGCGCTGGCGAGCACGGCGGACAGGTCGTCCACAGCGGCAGCGTCGACGACCTGCTGACCCACCCCGACTCGATGACCGGGCAGTACCTCTCCGGACGCCGCGAGATCCCGGTCCCCGCCGTACGACGCCCGCGCACGACGGGCCGCGAGCTCACCGTCCACGGTGCCCGCGAGCACAACCTGCAGGACGTCGACGTCTCCTTCCCGCTCGGCCTGTTCGTGGCGGTGACCGGAGTGTCCGGGTCGGGCAAGTCGACGCTGGTCAACGACATCCTCTACACCTCGCTGGCCAAGCAGATCTACAACGCGCGCGCGGTCCCCGGCCGGCACCAGAAGATCACCGGCCTCGAGCACGTCGACAAGGTCATCCACGTCGACCAGTCGCCGATCGGCCGCACCCCGCGGTCCAACCCGGCGACGTACACCGGGGTCTTCGACCACGTCCGCAAGCTGTTCGCGTCGACCCCCGAGGCGAAGATGCGCGGCTACCTCCAGGGCCGGTTCTCGTTCAACGTCAAGGGCGGCCGCTGCGAGGCGTGCGCAGGCGACGGCACGATCAAGATCGAGATGAACTTCCTGCCCGATGTCTACGTCCCGTGCGAGGTCTGCCACGGTGCGCGCTACAACCGCGAGACGCTCGAGGTACACTACAAGGGCAAGACCATCGCCGAGGTGCTCGACATGCCGATCGAGGAGGCCGCCGAGTTCTTCGCCGCGGTGCCCGCGATCGCCCGGCACATGAAGACGCTCGTCGAGGTCGGCCTCGGCTACGTCCGGCTCGGTCAGCCGGCGACCACTCTCTCCGGTGGTGAGGCGCAGCGGGTCAAGCTCTCGTCGGAGCTGCAGAAGAGGTCGACCGGTCGCACGGTCTACGTGCTCGACGAGCCCACGACCGGCCTGCACTTCGAGGACATCCGCAAGCTGCTCCTGGTGCTCGGCCGACTCGTCGACCAGGGCAACTCGGTGCTGGTGATCGAGCACAACCTCGACGTCATCAAGACCGCCGACTGGCTGATCGACATGGGGCCCGAGGGCGGCTCGCGCGGTGGCCTGGTCGTGGCGGAGGGGACCCCGGAGACCGTGGCGGCGACGCCAGCGAGCTACACGGGCCAGTTCCTCGCGCCATTGCTGGAGGGTCGGGCAGCCAAGCAGCCCGCCCGCAAGGTCGCGCCCAAGAAGGCGCCGGTCCCGCCGCCGACCACCAAGGCTGCCAAGAAGGCAGCTGAGAAGGCAGCTGAGAAGGCCGCAGTGAAGAAGGCCGCCGCGAAGAAGACGGCTGTGAGGAAGGCTCCGGCGTCGAAGTCCCCGGCGAAGAAGGCGGCCGCGAAGCGCGCGGCCAGCTGACCACGCCGGTTCTCACAGAACTCTCATCGGCTGCGCACAGCGATCCGAGGTTTCCCTGGCTAGGGTGAAACTTCAACGACACCAGCTGAGAGGACCACCGTGAGCATCGACGGGATCACCCGCCGCAAGACGTTGACCGGAGTTGCCGCCGTGGGCGTGGGGGTCCCGCTGCTCGCCGCGTGCGGCGGCGACGGCTCCGGCGACACCGCTACGGAGCCGCCGGCCGCGGGCGAGGAGCTCGGGTCGACGTCGGAGGTCCCGGTCGGTGGCGGCAAGGTGTTCGGCGACCAGAGGATCGTCGTGACCCAACCGACCGACGGTGACTTCAAGGCGTTCTCGGCGGTCTGCACCCATCAGTCCTGCCTGGTCTCCCAGATCGCCGACGGCACGATCGACTGCCTGTGCCACGGCAGCAAGTTCTCGGACCAGGACGGCTCGGTCGTCAACGGCCCCGCGACCTCGGGGCTCGCCGAGGTCACCATCAAGGTCGACGGCGACACCATCAGCACCGCCTGACGGCGGTCCTTCTCGGGAGTAGCGCATGACGGACGCAAGCATGACCCGGCGACACACCCTGACCGGAGCGGCCGTCGTGGGCGTCGGGCTCCCCTTCCTCGCCGCGTGCGGTGACGACGGCGGCACCGCGACCGATCCGGCCGCGAGCCCGAGCGCAAGCGACTCGGGTACGCCGTCGGCCACGCCCTCGGAGACGGCCAGCGCCGCGGGCTCCGAGCCAGCGGCCGACGCCCTCACCAGCACCGGCGCCGTGCCGCAGGGCGGCGGCAAGATCTTCGCGGACGAGCAGGTCGTGGTCACCCAGCCGACGGCGGGGGAGTTCAAGTGCTTCACCGCGGTCTGCACGCACCAGGGCTGCGTGGTGTCGAGCGTCGAGGACGGCTCCATCAACTGCGCCTGCCACGGCAGTAGGTTCTCGATCGCCGACGGGTCGGTCGAGAACGGGCCCGCGTCGTCGCCCCTGAGCGAGGTGCCGATCTCGGTGCAGGGGAAGTCGATCAGCCTCAGCTAGCTCCGGTCGTGGTCGGCTGAGCCGCCGTACGCCATCTCCGGTCGCGCGGGGACTCGCGCCGGTCCAACCGGTCGTCCAGCAGCTGCCGGGCCTCGTCGAGGCGACCGGACCGCAGCAGTGCGGAGATGTGGGCCTCCTCGATGACCTCGCGCTGGGCGTCCGATCCGCCCAGGCGCCACGTCTGCGCATCGAGAGCGGAGAGCTGGTCGGCGGCCGCGCTGTAGCTGCCGGTGGCCATGCTGCGCAGTGCACGCGCCAGCGGAGCGACGACCTCCCGGTGGGTGGGGTGGTCGTGGCGTGCGGCCCACGCCTCGAGGTCGCCGAGCGCGACCGCGTCGTCCTGCGCGAGATGCAGCACGGCGGCGTGCATGGCCAGGAACGGCGTCGCCGGGTGCCGCAGGGTGGAGTCCGGCGTCGCGTCGGCGACGGCGCGCATGGCGGGCACATCGTGGGCGTCGGGCGTCAGCGCCCAGCGGAAGAGCAGCGAACCCGTGTCGACGAGGGCACGGCACCCGAGCGCGCCGTCCGGTCGGAGCTGCGAGTCATAGCGCCGGCGTACGGCGTCCAGGTCGCCGAGCGAGAGCTCGTGCAGCGCCGCGTGCCAGGAGAAGTGGCTGAGGCTGTCGGTGGCGGCGCCGTCGCCGCGCACCCACTCGTCCATCCAGGCGAGGCCGGCGCCGTGGTCGCCGGTCTCGTAGTGCGCGTGCGCGCGGGCGTGCGCCGAGTGCCCGGCCGCGGGCTCCTCGGCCAGGGAGCGGCAGGAGAGATCCATGGCCTCGTCGAAGCGGCCCTGCTCCTGGCGGATGAAGGCGAGCAGGCCGGTGAACCACCAGTCGTCGCCGTACGCCGGGATCGCCCGCTCCACGATCTCCCAGGCCTGTGACGGCACCTCGGTCACGCCGGCGAACGCGATCGTCGGGACTGCGGTCGACAGCAGGACGGCGTCACGCGGGTAGGTCTCGAGGTGCCGGATGAGTGGTCGGGAGTCGCCGGTGAGGTGAGAGGCGACTGCCTGCACATGGCTGCGTTCCCGCTCGGTGGTGCGCGCGGCGAGCGTCAGTGCGTCCCTCATCCGCGAGTCGACATCCACGGCGACACACATCTCGTGACCGAGGAGCGCCAGCGTCGCGTGTCCCAGTGCGAACGTCGGGTCGAGGGCGAGCGCGGTCGCCACTCCCTGCTCGGCGCCGCTGCTCAGTCGGAGCAGCCCCTCGACGCCTCGGTTGAAGGCGGAGGCAGCTTCGGGGGAGCAGGTGAGCTCGTAGCCGTAGGGGTCCCGACATCGCATGAAAGGATACTAAGGCACTTGACATAAATCTGTTGGATTCGGTCCGACCCGTCGGCCGGTGTCGGGCATGTGACCGTCGGGCAGTGACTGTCGGCATGGGCCCGTAGGGTTGTGGCGTGCCTCCTGCTCCGCCCCCGCGCTCGTCTCGAGGCCCGCTGTCCTACCGTCCCGAGCCCGGCTCGATCCCGACGCTGCCGGGGGTCTACCGGTTCCGTGACCCGAAGGGCCGGGTCATCTACGTCGGCAAGGCGAAGAGCCTGCGCCCCCGACTCTCCTCGTACTTCCAGGACGTCGGCAACCTGCACCCGCGCACCGCCACCATGGTCACCACCGCCGCGAGCGTCGAGTGGACGACCGTGAAGACCGAGGTCGAGGCGCTTCAGCTGGAGTACTCCTGGATCAAGGAGTTCGATCCGCGGTTCAACGTGAAGTACCGCGACGACAAGTCCTACCCGTGGCTCGCGGTGACCGTCGGCGAGGAGTTCCCGCGGGTGATGGTCGGCCGCGGCGCCAAGCGCAAGGGCACCCGCTACTTCGGGCCGTACGGACACGCCTGGGCGATCCGCGAGACCGTCGACCTGCTGCTCCGGGTCTTCCCGATGCGGTCGTGCAGCAACGGTGTCTTCAAGCGCTCCAGCCAGATCGGCCGGCCCTGCCTGCTCGGCTACATCGACAAGTGCGCCGCCCCGTGCGTGGGCAACGTCACCGCCGAGCAGCACCGCGAGATCGTCGACGACTTCTGTGACTTCATGGCCGGCCAGACCACGGCGTTCGTGCGCCGCGTCGAGAAGGAGATGTACGCCGCCTCGGACGCGCTCGACTTCGAGAAGGCCGCTCGCCTGCGCGATGACCTCGGCGCCCTCAACAAGGCGCTCGAGAAGCAGGCCGTGGTGCTCGGCGACGGCACCGACGCCGACGTCATCGCGCTCGCCGAGGACCCGCTCGAGGTGGCGGTGCAGATCTTCTACGTGCGCGGCGGCCGGATCCGCGGTCAGCGCGGCTGGGTCGCCGACCGCGTCGACGAGGGCGGCACCGACAAGCTGATCGACGACTTCCTGCTCCAGCTGTACGCGGGGGCGACGGCCGACGAGATCCCGCGCGAGATCCTGGTGCCGGCGCTGCCGCCGGACGTGTCGACGTACGAGACGCTCCTCAGTGACCTGCGCGGGTCCAAGGTCGCGATCCGGGTGCCGCAGCGTGGCGACAAGCGGACGCTGCAGGAGACCGTCGCGCAGAACGCGGCGCAGTCCCTGATGCTGCACAAGACCAGGCGCGCGAGCGACCTGACCACCCGCAACCGCGCGCTGGAGGAGATCCAGGAGGCGCTCGGGCTGGACGAGGTGCCGCTGCGCATCGAGTGCTACGACGTCTCCAACCTCCAGGGCACCGAGGTGGTCGCCTCGATGGTGGTCTTCGAGGACGGTCTGCCCCGCAAGGGCGAGTACCGCCGCTTCGTCATCCGCGGAGTCGACGGCCAGAACGACGTCGCGTCCATGGACGAGGTCATCACCCGTCGGTTCCGTCGGCTGCTCGACGAGCAGGCCACCAGCACGGAGGTTTCGGGAGACAACGGACCGATGCTGGTCGACCCCGAGACCGGCCGCCCGCGCAAGTTCGCCTACGCTCCCGGGCTCGTCGTCGTCGACGGTGGGCCGCCGCAGGTCGCCGCCGCCCAGCGGGCTCTCGAGGAGCTGGGCATCGTCGACATCCCCGTGTGCGGCCTCGCGAAGCGCCTCGAGGAGGTGTGGCTGCCGGGTCAGGAGGACCCGGTCATCCTGGCTCGGTCCAGCGAGGGGCTCTATCTGCTGCAGCGGATCCGTGACGAGGCGCACCGCTTCGCGATCACCCACCACCGGTCCCGCCGGTCGAAGTCGATGGTGGAGAGCCTCCTCGACGGCGTACCCGGCCTGGGAGAGGTACGCCGCAAGACGTTGCTCAAGCACTTCGGCTCGCTGAAGAAGCTGCGCGCCGCGTCGATCGAGGAGATCGCCATGGTCCCGGGCATCGGGGAGCGGACCGCCACGGCGATCAAGGACGCCGTTGCCGAGCAGGGTGCGGCCGGGACCGGTCACACTGGGACTCGCATCGTCAGCGTCAACACCGCCACCGGCGAGATCGAGGAGGACTAGCGCCATGTCAGCCGACGCCCAGGAGCACGGCGAGCTCGTCGTGGTCACCGGCATGACCGGTGCCGGTCGGAGCACCGCGGCCAAGGAGCTCGAGGACCTCGGCTACTACGTCGTCGACAACATGCCGCCGAGCCTGCTGCGCGACGTGGTCCGTCTCGTCGATGAGAGCCGGGGCATCAAGCAGCCCGTGGCGGTCGTCGTCGACGTACGCTCCGGCTCCTTCTTCGAGACCCTGCAGGCCAACCTCGCCCAGGGCGCCACCGGCCGGCAGGCGACGCTGGTCTTCCTCGAGGCCACCGACGATGTGCTCGTACGCCGCCAGGAGGCTGCCCGCCGGCCGCACCCGTTGCAGGGCACGGGTCGCCTGCTCGACGGCCTGCAGCGCGAGCGCACCGTGCTGGCCGAGCTGCGCAGCGACGCCGACCTCGTGATCGACACGACGGCGCTCAACGTGCACCAGCTCACCGATCGGATCGCCGAGGCGTTCGGGACGCCCGACACCCGGCGGCTCAAGGTGACCGTCACGAGCTTCGGGTTCAAGTACGGCATCCCGGTGGACGCGGACTTCGTCGCCGACATGCGCTTCCTGCCCAACCCGTTCTGGATCCCGGAGCTGCGGAGCGGCACGGGCAAGGACCCCGAGGTTTCCGACTACGTGATGTCCCAGCCGGGCGCGGCCGAGTTCCTGGACGGCTACGTGCCGGTGCTCGAGGGTGTCGCGGAGGGCTACCGCCGCGAGGGCAAGCGCTTCATGACCGTGGCGATCGGCTGCACCGGCGGCAAGCACCGCAGTGTCGCGATGACGGAGGAGATCGCGCGCCGGCTCAGCGCGACCGGGTTCGAGGCACGTCCGACGCACCGCGACCTCGGCCGCGAGTGACCGGCCGATGATGGCATCACACGAGCGCGCCCAGTCCGTCGTCGCCTTCGGCGGCGGCCACGGGCTGTCGGCCTCCCTGCAGGCACTCCGCCTCCTCGTCGCCGACCTCGTCATCGACGACCTGACGGCCGTGGTCACGGTGGCCGACAACGGTGGCTCCTCCGGTCGCCTGCGCGGTGAGTTCGGCGTGCTGCCTCCCGGCGACCTGCGGATGGCCCTGGCCGCGCTGTGTGGCGAGCACCAGTGGGGCGACACCTGGGCCCGAGTGCTCCAGCACCGGTTTGCCGGCCAGGGCGAGATGAACGGCCACGTCATCGGCAACCTCCTGATCGTCGGGCTGTGGGAGCAGCTGGGCGACCCGGTGTCGGCTCTCGACTGGGTGGGGCGGTTGCTCGGCACGACGGGCCGCGTGCTGCCGATGGCGCTGACCCCGCTCGACATCACCGCGCAGGTCCGCGGGCTCGAGGTGACCGACCCGGCCGCCCTGGCGACGGTGCGCGGCCAGGTCGAGGTCGCGACCACCTCCGGCGAGATCGTCTCGATCGCGCTGGACCCGCCCGATCCGGCGCCGTGCCCGGAGGCGCTCGCCGCGGTTGACGAGGCCGACTGGGTGGTGCTCGGCCCTGGATCGTGGTTCACGTCGGTGATGCCGCACCTCATGGTGCCGCAGCTCCGGGACGCGCTCGTGCAGACCGACGCCAGGCTCGTGGTGGTGCTCAACCTGGTCGACGAGGCCGGTGAGACCTCCGGCTTCGGGCCGGCCGACCACCTCGCGGCGCTGGTCGAGCACGCGCCCGACCTGCGCATCCACAGCGTCCTCGCCGACAGTGACAGCGTCGGCGAGGGCGCTGCCGATCTCGAGGCAGCGGTCGCGTCGTACGGCGCCGTCCTGCATCTCGCGGACGTCGCGCTCCACGACGGCAGCCCGCACCACGATCCGGCGCGGCTCGCGGCGGCGTACACCCGGATCATGACCGGGGCCTGACGCTTATCGTCACACCAGGGTCGTGACCACGGTCGTTGACGCGCGTGGCAGGATCGGGCCATGGCGATGACGGCACAGGTGAAAGCAGAGCTGTCGAGCACCCCGGTGACGAAGACGTGTTGTCGCAAGGCCGAGGTCGCGTCGATGCTGCGATTCGCCGGTGGTCTGCACATCGTGAGCGGGCGCATCGTGGTGGAGGCGGAGTTCGACACCGGCGCCGCCGCGCGTCGCCTGCGCACCAACATCGCCGAGGTCTACGGCCACCAGTCCGACGTCGTGATGGTGCAGGGCAACGGCATCCGCAAGGGCAGCCGCTACATCGTCCGCGTCGTCCGCGACGGCGAGGCGCTCGCGCGCCAGACCGGGTTGCTGGACCAGCGAGGTCGACCGGTGCGCGGACTGCCGCCTGCTGTCGTCTCCGGCGGTGGCTGTGACGCCGTCGCCGCCTGGCGTGGTGCGTTCCTCGCCCATGGCTCGCTGACCGAGCCCGGCCGTTCGTCTGCCCTCGAGGTCACCTGCCCCGGACCGGAGGCCGCGCTGGCCCTGGTCGGTGTCGCCCGGCGGCTCGGCATCCACGCCAAGGCCCGTGAGGTGCGCGGTGTCGACCGGGTCGTGATCCGCGACGGTGATGCGATCGGCCAGCTGCTGACCCGGCTCGGCGCCCACGAGTCACTGATGGCCTGGGAGGAGCGCCGGATGCGCCGCGAGGTGCGTGCGACGGCCAACCGCCTCGCGAACTTCGACGACGCCAACCTCCGCCGCTCTGCGCGTGCCGCTGTTGCGGCCGGTGCCCGCGTCGACCGGGCGATGGAGATCCTCGGCGACGACGTTCCCGACCACCTCAAGCTCGCCGGTCAGCTCCGGCTCGAGCACAAGCAGGCCTCCCTCGAAGAGCTCGGCCAACTGCACGACCCGGTGCTGACCAAGGACGCGATCGCCGGCCGGATCCGCCGCCTGCTGGCGATGGCCGACAAGCGCGCCGAGGAGCTGGGCATCCCGGACACCGAGGCCTCGCTGACGCCGGAGATGCTCGCTGAGGATGGCTGAGGTCTCGAACTCCTTGTGTGTCGAGGGTTACCCGCACGTAGGTCGGACACGGTCGTCGAACGACCGCCAGCGGGGGATAGGGTCGAGCCGTCCCCTTGCACCAGCCGACTGACAAGCAGGAGCCACCGCAGTGACTGTTCGAGTAGGTATCAACGGGTTCGGCCGGATCGGCCGCAACTTCTTCCGCGCCGTCGTCGCCTCCGGCGCCGACATCGAGATCGTCGCCGTCAATGACCTGACGGACAACAAGACTCTGGCGACGTTGCTGAAGTACGACTCCACCCTCGGTCGCCTCGACGGGGACGTGTCGCACACGGACTCCGACATCACCGCAGCCGGCCAGACCTTCAAGGTCTACGCCGAGCGCGACCCGGGCGCCCTCGACTGGACCGGCGTCGACATCGTCATCGAGTCGACCGGCTTCTTCACCGACGCCACGAAGGCCAAGGCCCACATCGACGGTGGCGCCAAGAAGGTCATCATCTCCGCGCCCGCCAAGAACGAGGACGTCACCATCGTGATGGGCGTCAACGAGGGTGACTACGACGCCGCCAAGCACACGGTGATCTCCAACGCCTCGTGCACGACCAACTGCCTCGCGCCGATGGCCAAGGTCCTCAACGACGAGCTCGGCATCGTCAAGGGGCTGATGACGACCATCCACGCCTACACCGGTGACCAGAACCTGCTCGACGGCCCGCACAGCGACCTGCGCCGTGCGCGCGCCGCCGCGCTCAACATCGTGCCGACCTCGACCGGTGCCGCCAAGGCGATCGCCCTCGTGCTGCCCGAGCTCAAGGGCAAGCTCGACGGCTACGCGCTGCGGGTCCCGGTCCCGACCGGCTCCGTCACCGACCTCACCTTCGAGGCCGGGCGCGAGACCACCGTCGAAGAGGTCAACGCGATCGTCAAGGCGGCCGCGGACGGCCGCATCCTCAAGTACAACGAGGACCCGATTGTCTCGGCCGACATCACCACCGACCCGGCGTCCTGCATCTTCGACGCGCCGCTGACCAAGGTCATCGGCAACCAGGTCAAGGTCGTCGGCTGGTACGACAACGAGTGGGGCTACTCCAACCGCTTGGTCGACCTGGTCAACCACGTCGGCGCCTCGCTCTGATCGTGAGCGACTACAGCACCCTCGGCGACGTGGCCGGCAAGCGGGTCCTGGTCCGCTCCGACCTGAACGTCCCCCTCGACGGGAGCACGATCACCGACGACGGCCGGATCCGCGCGAGCGTCCCGACGATCCGGGAGCTGGCTGCGGCCGGCGCCCGGGTCGTCGTGACCGCCCACCTCGGTCGACCGAAGGGGGCGCCCGAGGACCGCTACTCCCTGCGCCCGGTCGCTGCTCGACTCGGCGAGCTGCTCGGCCAGGACGTCGCGTTCGCGACCGACACGGTCGGCGAGAGCGCGCAGGCCACGGTCGCCGGCCTCGCCGACGGCCAGGTCGCGGTGCTGGAGAACGTCCGATTCAACCCGGGCGAGACCAGCAAGGACGAGTCGGAGCGGGCGGCGTTCGCCGACCAGCTCGCGGCGCTCGCCGACGCTTTCGTGTCCGACGGATTCGGCGTCGTGCACCGCAAGCAGGCATCCGTGTACGACGTGGCGCTGCGGCTGCCGCACGCGATGGGCCAGCTGGTCGCCACGGAGATCGGCGTCCTGCGCCGGCTGACCGAGGAGCCCGCGCGTCCGTACGTCGTGGTGCTCGGTGGCTCCAAGGTCTCCGACAAGCTCGGTGTCATCGACAACCTGCTCGGCAAGGCCGACCGCCTGCTGATCGGTGGCGGCATGGTCTTCACCTTCCTCAAGGCGCAAGGCCACGAGGTCGGCAAGAGCCTGCTCGAGGACGATCAGCTCGACGTCTGCCGCGCCTACCTGGAGCGGGCGCAGCAGACCGGGGTCGAGATCCTGCTGCCGACCGACATCGTGGTCGACACCGCGTTCCCCAACGGGGACCGCACGCCAGAGCCGCGCGTCGTACCCGCCGGTGAGATCCCGGCCGACGCCCTGGGTCTGGACATCGGGCCGGACTCTGCGGCGGCGTTCGCCGCGGCCCTGGCCGACGCACACACCGTCTTCTGGAACGGCCCGATGGGCGTCTTCGAGGTCGACGCGTTCGCGGCCGGCACCCGGGCCGTCGCCGAGGCGCTGACCAAGATCGACGGCCTCTCCGTGGTCGGTGGTGGCGACTCAGCGGCCGCGGTGCGCGCCCTCGGCTTCGACGAGGCTGCGTTCGGACACATCTCCACCGGTGGAGGTGCCAGCCTCGAGTACCTCGAGGGCAAGACGCTCCCCGGCATCCAGGTCCTGGAGGACTGATGGTCAAGGCAAGCCGCACCCCGCTGATGGCGGGGAACTGGAAGATGAACCTCAACCACCAGGAGGCTCTCGTCCTGGTGCAGAAGCTCGCGGTGACGCTGGCGGACAAGAAGCACGACTACGGCAAGGCCGAGGTCGTCGTGGTACCGCCGTTCACCGACCTGAGGTCCGTGCAGACGCTGGTCGACGGCGATCGGCTGCAGATCCGGTACGGCGCGCAGGACGTCTCGACGCACGACTCCGGTGCTTACACCGGCGAGATCTCGGCGGGAATGCTGGCCAAGCTCGGCTGCTCGTACGTCGTGGTCGGTCACAGCGAGCGCCGGGAGTACCACGCCGAGTCCGACGCGGTCGTCAATGCGAAGGCCCACAAGGCCCTGGCCGCCGGCATGGTGCCGATCGTCTGCGTGGGTGAGGGCCTGGGGGTCCGGCAGGCCGGCGAGCACGTCTCGCACTGCCTGACGCAGGTGGACGGCTCGCTCGACGGCTTCACCGCCGAGCAGGTGGCCGGCCTGGTCGTGGCGTACGAGCCGGTCTGGGCGATCGGGACCGGCGAGGTCGCGACGCCTGAGGACGCTCAGGAGGTCTGTGCCGCCATTCGGGCGCGGATCCGGGAAGTCCACGGGGACGGCGCGGCCGACGCCGTACGCGTCCTGTACGGGGGTTCGGTGAAGGCCGCCAACGTCGGCGGGATCATGGTCCAGGCCGACGTCGACGGCTGTCTGGTCGGCGGCGCGAGCCTTCAGGCCGACGAGTTCGGCGGGATCTGCCGCTTTTATGACATGCCGGTCCTGTGATGACCGCGGACCTGACGTAGGCTCTGCGTCGTGGAACTGACCTTCACCATCGTGCTCATGCTCACCAGTGCTCTCATGATCATCCTGGTGCTTCTTCACAAGGGTCGCGGCGGCGGCATGTCCGACATGTTCGGCGGCGGCGTCTCGAGCTCTCTCGGCGGCTCCTCCGTGGCGGAGCGCAACCTCGATCGCCTGACGATCGGGATCGGCGTCATCTGGTTCGCCTGCGTGGTAGCCCTCGGACTCATCAAGGCCTACGCCTAACTCTCATCGTTCTGACGTCTCGGAGACTCGTAAGACTCGAAAGGGATCACGCTGGTGGCTGGTGGAGGAAACGCGATTCGCGGAAGTCGGGTCGGTGCTGGCCCGATGGGCGAAGCGGAGCGGGGCGACGCTGCACCGCGGCAGGCCGTGACGTACTTCTGCGCTCGCGAGCACCGCTCGGTCGTGCCGTTCTCGACGGAGGCACAGGTCCCGGACTCGTGGGACTGCCCGAAGTGCGGCCTGCCGGCCAGCCTGGACTCGGACAACCCGCCGCCGGCACCCAAGATCGAGCCCTACAAGACGCACCTCGCCTACGTGAAGGAGCGTCGCTCCGACAAGGAGGCCGAGGACATCCTCGACGAGGCCCTCAGCCTGCTGCGCACCCGCCGCAAGTCCGGCGACATCATCTTCTAGCGCCCGTGGTCCGAGCTTGCGAGGGCCAGGACCCAGAAGCAAAGGTTGAGGAGCCGCGCGGGTGAGGAACGACCTCGCGACCGGCGTCTGGAAACCAGAGGAGTCGTGTGCGCAGACGACTCACCCCGTGCGGCGGACGTCGGCCTTGTAGCCGCGTCGGGTAGTCACAGACCGCTCCGGAAATCTGCGGTTGGTGACCACACCGCATGTCTACAACGCCGACGCGGCCTCGCGGTCGAGGAACCAGATCGTCTCCTCGCGGCCGGTGACGCCCGCGGCGGGGATCTCGTGCAGGTCGGCACCGCCGAGGGCGGCGGCGACCGCGGGAGCCTTGCCGGAACCACTGACGAGGAACCACACCGAGCGGGAGCGGTTGAGCGCAGCGAAGGTCAGGCTGATCCGTTCGGGCGGAGGCTTCGGTGAGCCGGTGACGCCCACGGCGATGGCGTCGCTGTCGAGCTGCGGGAAGCCGGGGAAGAGCGAGGCGATGTGGCCGTCGGGGCCGATACCGAGCATCACGATGTCGAACTCGCCGGCACCGTGCTCCCGCAACGTCGAGGCATACGCCGTCGCGCCGGCGTCGACATCGGCCGCGTCGGTGGTCGACGGCATCGCGTGCACCTTGGCGGGGTCGGCACCGACGGCGTCGAGGAAGGCCGCCTGGGCCTGCGCACTGTTGCGGTCGGGGGAGTCGGGTGCGACGAAGCGTTCATCTCCCCACCAGACGACGACCTGCGACCAGTCGACGCCGGAGTCCGAGCTCAGCCGGGCGATCTCGCGGTGGATGCCCTCGGCGATGGTCCCGCCGGTCAGGGCGATCTGCGGGACGGCCCCGGAGGCCTGCGCATCGGCGAGCCGGCTGAGCAGCTCTCCGGCGACGGCGGTGGAGAGGTTCGCGGCGTCCTCGTGGACCTCGATGCGGGGTTCGGTCATGCCTGGCGTCCCATCTTCAGCAGTCGCTTGGCGGTCTCGGCGTAGACGTCGTCCTCGTCGAGGCGGCGCAGCTCCTCGGCGAGCAGCTCGGGCAGGTCCCGGCGCTTGAGCGCGACGGGTCGGTCCGGGTGCCCCGGGGACCTGTACGTCGCGAGCTTGCCGTCCGCGCGTGAGATGGTGATCGGCCCCTCCTTGGTCTCGAGCACGACCTCGGTGATGCCCGGACCAGAAGAGTTCTTGCGGGTGACGGAGACCTTCAGGCGGTCGCCGAGCCAAGCGCCGAGCAGGTCGGCGCTGGGGCTGATCCGCTCTGCGGTGACCGACGCGCCGGTGACCTTGAGGTGGTGCTGGTCGAGCGCGGCGGCGAGCAGGGCGCGCCACGGCGTGATCCGGGTCCAGGCCAGGTCGGTGTTGCCCTTGGTGTACGACGCACACTGCGTGTGGATCGCCTTGCCCTTGCCGCGCTTGGCGCCGGCGGCGTCCGTGATGCGCCGCTGGGCGAGCGCACCGAGAGGATCGTGGGCGGTGTCCTCCGGTGGATCCGTCGGCCAGTAGATCGCGACGGGGGAGTCCGGCAGCAGCAGGGGCAGCACGACCGACTCAGGGTGCTTCACGACCTCGCCCTGGAGGCGGATCAGTGCGGTCTCTCCCGACCAGCCGGCGCCCGCGCCGACCTGGGCGTTGACCTGGGCGGCCCCGCGGGCGTCCCCGAGGATCACGCCGAGCACCCGAGCGGGGTGCTCGTGCGACGCGTGCCGGGCGACGGCCATCACGTCACTGGCGATGTCCTCGTCGACCACGACGACCATCGTCATCACCATGCCCATGGCCGGGCTGCCCGCCTTCTTGCGGGCTCGGACGAACTCGGTGGCGATCGCCGCTGCGTTGGTGCTCGTCAACTCGATCATCAGCGCCTTCTCTCGGGAGTCTCGTCATCGAAGCGGCTACGACCGGGTCGACTGTCGGTGGCTGAGTTCCTAGACATGGCTACGGACGTCTCCAGACTCGGCCGTCTCGGGCCAGCATCGCGTCGGCGGACTTCGGTCCCCAGGTCCCGGAGCCGTAGGTGTCCGGCTTGCCGTTGCCTGCGGCGTCCTGCTTGGCCCAGTGCTCGAGGATCGGGTCCAGGATCTTCCAGGACAGCTCGACCTCTTCGTGCCGGGGGAAGAGCGGCGGGTCTCCGAGCAGTACGTCGAGGATCAGCCGCTCGTAGGCCTCGGGCGAGGACTCGGTGAAGGAGCCGCCGTACGCGAAGTCCATGTTGACGTCGCGGATCTCCATCGCGGTGCCGGGCACCTTCGACCCGAACCTCAGGGTCACACCCTCGTCGGGCTGGATCCGGATCACGAGAGCGTTCTCGGTGAGGTCCTCGGTCGACGACGCGCTGAAGAGCTGGTGCGGTGCCTTCTTGAACACGATCGCGACCTCGGTGACGCGCCGCCCCAGCCGCTTGCCGGTGCGCAGGTAGAAGGGCACACCGGCCCATCGACGCGTGTCGATGTTGAGCGTCACGGCCGCGTATGTCTCGGTCGTGGAGGACTTCTTGATGCCGTCCTCGTCCAGGAAGCCGGCGACCTTCTGCCCGCCGGCCCAGCCCTCGGCGTACTGCGCCCGGGCGGTCGTGAGGTCGAGGCGCCGGGGGAGTACGACGCTCGAGAGCACCTTCTGCTTCTCGATCCGCAGGCTCTCGGCGTCGAACGACGTCGGCTCCTCCATCGCGACCAGCGACATCAGCTGGAGCAGGTGGTTCTGGATGACGTCGCGCGCGGCGCCGATGCCGTCGTAGTAGCCGGCGCGGCCGCCGATGCCGCCGTCCTCGGCCATGGTGATCTGCACGTGGTCGACGTAGTTGGAGTTCCAGATCGGCTCGAACATGGTGTTGGCGAAGCGCATCGCCAGGATGTTCTGCACCGTCTCCTTGCCGAGGTAGTGGTCGATGCGGAAGATCGAGCCGGAGCTGAACACGCCGGCCAGCACGTTGTTGAGCTCCTGCGCGGACGCGAGGTCGTGCCCGAACGGCTTCTCGACGACGACCCGGCGCCACGAGTCGGGGCCGCCGCCGTCGGCGAGCCCGTGCTCCTTGAGCTGCCCGACGACGTTGCCGAAGAAGCCCGGCGGGATCGCGAGGTAGAACGCGTGGTTGCCGTCCGTGCCGCGGGCGAGGTCGAGCTCTTCGATCGTCCGGCGGAGCTGGTCGAACGCGACGTCGTCGTCGAAGTCGCCTGGGACGAACCGGAAGCCCTCGGCGAGCTGCTGCCAGACCTCCTCGCGGAACTCCGTGCGCGCGTACGCCTTCACCGAGTCGTGCACGACCTGGGCGAAGTCCTGGTCGGCCCAGTCGCGACGCGCGAAGCCGACGAGACTGAACCCGGGCGGCAGCAGTCCGCGGTTCGCGAGGTCGTAGATGGCCGGCATGATCTTCTTGCGCGACAGGTCGCCGGTGACGCCGAAGAGCACCAGGCCGCAGGGCCCTGCAATCCGCGGAAGCCGTCGGTCTTGCGGGTCGCGCAGCGGATTGACGTACGTCATTGGGGTGATCATCGGGTGCGGTGCCTCCAGTAGTAGGCGAGCAGGGCTTGGGTGGATGCATCCTGCGCTCCGGCTGCTGCGGTGTCGCCCGCGACCGCGGCCTGGACCTGCTGGGCGAGCTGCTTGCCGAGCTCGACGCCCCACTGATCGAAGGAGTCGATGCCCCAGACCACGCCCTGGGTGAAGGTGAGGTGCTCGTAGAGCGCGATCAGCTGGCCGAGGACGGACGGCGACAGCTCCGGCGCCATGATCGACGTCGTCGGCCGGTTGCCCGTGAAGACCCGGGCTGGCACCACGGCCTCCGCCGTACCCTCGGCCCGGACTTCGTCGGCAGTCTTGCCGAACGCCAACGCCCGGGTCTGGGCAAGGAAGTTGGCCAGGAACAGCTGGTGGACGTCGGTGTCCCCGTCGCGCAGCGGGTACGCCGGATTGACGAACGCGATGAAGTCGGCAGGGATCAGCCGGGTCCCCTGGTGGATCAGCTGGTAGAACGCGTGCTGCCCGTTGGTGCCGGGCTCGCCCCAGTAGATCTCCCCGGTCTCCGTCGTCACCGGGCTGCCGTCCCAGCGGACGCCCTTGCCGTTGGACTCCATGGTGAGCTGTTGGAGGTACGCCGGGAAGCGGTGCAGCAGCTGGGCGTACGGGAGTACGGCGTGGCTCTCGGCACCCAGGAAGTTGGTGTACCAGACGTTGAGCAGCCCCATCAGCAACGGCACGTTCTCGGCCGGCGGCGCCGTCCGGAAGTGCTCGTCGATCGTGTGGAAGCCACCCAGGAGCTCGGCGAACCGCTCCGGCCCGATCGCGATGACCAGCGACGTGCCGATCGCCGAGTCGACGGAGTAGCGCCCGCCGACCCAGTCCCAGAAGCCGAACGCGTTGGCGGGGTCGATCCCGAAATCGGCCACCTTGTCGAGCGCGGTGGAGACCGCCACGAAGTGCTTTGCGACCGCGCTCCGCTGATCGAGGCTGGCATCGCTCGCGGCGAGGCCGTCGAGCAGCCAGGCCTTGCACAGCCGGGCGTTGGTGAGCGTCTCGAGCGTCCCGAACGTCTTGCTGGACACGATGAACAGCGTCGTCGCCGGGTCGAGCCCGGCCAGCGTCGTCGCGGCGTCGGTCGGGTCGATGTTGCTGATGAACCGGCACTCGAGGCCCTCCTGGCGGTACGCCGCCAGCGCCTCGTAGGCCATCACCGGCCCCAGGTCGGAGCCGCCGATGCCGATGTTGACGACCGTGCGGATCCGCTCACCGGTGACCCCGGTCCACGCGCCGCTGCGGACCTGGTCGGCGAAGTCGTAGACCCGGCGCAGCACGTCGTGCACGTCCGCCACGACGTCCTGCCCGTCCACGTTCGGCCGTTCACGTGGCGGCGCGTCAGCCGGCAGCCGCAGCGCGGTGTGCAGCACCGCCCGGTCCTCGGTGACGTTGATGTGCTCCCCGGCGAACATCGCGTCCCGGCG
This sequence comes from Nocardioides endophyticus, assembly GCF_039543845.1. NCBI lineage: Bacteria > Bacillati > Actinomycetota > Actinomycetes > Propionibacteriales > Nocardioidaceae > Nocardioides > Nocardioides endophyticus. The sequence continues at coordinate 290,408 of NZ_BAABKN010000019.1, forward strand.
CCCGGCGACCCCGACCTCCTCGGCCAGAGCGAGCAGCGCGGCCAGGACGGAGTCGTCGAGCAGCGACTTCGAGAGGTCGACGTGGAGGTCGCCCGCGTCGAAGGTGAGCCGGTCGACCCGGCCGGGGTCCTGGGCGAACCACCGGCGCAGGTCGGGCTCGAAGTCCGCGGCAAGCGCGGTGAGCTGCCCCCACGCCGCCGTCGAGGTCGAGTCGACCGGCGCGTCGGTCACTTGGCGGCCGCCGCCATCTGGCCCTTCACCGTCTCGACCAGCTCGTCCCACGACTTCTTGAACTTGTCGACGCCCTCGGTCTCGAGCACCAGGAACACGTCGTCGAAGTCGATGCCGACAGCCGCCAGCTGGTCGAAGACGTGCTGCGCTCCGGCGGCCCGGCCGGTCACCTGGTCGCCGTTGATCTCACCGTGGTCGGCGAAGGCGTCCATGGTCTTCTCGGGCATCGTGTTCACGGTGTGCGCGACGACGAGGTCGGTCACGTACATGGTGTCCGAGTAGTCCGGGTTCTTGACGCCCGTCGACGCCCACAGCGGCCGCTGCGGGTTGGCGCCGTCCTTCTCGAGCACGGCCCAGCGGTCGCTGGCTACGACCTCCTCGTACGCCGCGTAGGCCAGGCGGGCGTTCGCCACGGCGGCCTTGCCGCGCAGGGCCAGCGCTTCGTCGGTCCCGATCTTGTCGAGGCGGGCGTCGATCTCGGTGTCGACCCGGGATACGAAGAACGAGGCGACAGACTGGATCCGCCTGAGGTCGAGGCCGTTGTCGCGCGCCGCCTCGAGGCCGGTTACGTACGCGTCCATCACCGCGCGGTAGCGCTCGATGCTGAAGATCAGCGTGACATTGACGCTGATCCCCTCGGCGATCGCCGCGGTGATCGCCGGCAGACCCTCCTTGGTGGCAGGGATCTTGATCAGCACGTTGGACCGGTCGACCGCGGACCACAGCGCGCGCGCCGAGGCGATGGTGCCCTCGGTGTCGTTGGCCAGGTCCGGCTCGACCTCGATGGAGACCCGGCCGTCGGCTGACTCCTCACCTGCGAGCGGGGCGAAGATGTCGCACGCGTTGCGCACGTCCCCGGTGGTGACCTCGAAGATCACCCGGTCGACGGACTCACCCTTCTCGACGAGCTGGGCGACCTGCTCGTCGTACCGCTCGCCGTTGGCGATCGCCGCGGCGAAGATCGTGGGGTTGGTGGTCACCCCGACGACGGCCTTGTCCTTGATCAGGTCGGCGAGGTTGCCGGTCTCGATGCGCTCGCGTGACAGGTCGTCCAGCCAGATGGACACCCCCGCGTCTGCAAGCTTCTTCAAACGATCACTCATGGTGCGTTCCTCCCTTGGAAGACTGTGGGGTACCCGGGTCGACGTGCGTTCAGACGGAGGCCGCCAGGATCGAGTCGTGCGCCGCGGAGACGACGGCCTCTGCCGTCACGCCGAACTCCTGATAGATCCGGGCGAAGTCTGCCGAGGCGCCGTAGTGGTCGATCGAGACGATCCGGCCGCGGTCGCCGACGTACTCGCGCCAGCCCTGCTTCACGCCGGCCTCGACCGAGACGCGGGCCTTGACGATCGGTGGGATCACGCTGTCACGGTAGGACTGGTCCTGGTCCTCGAACCACTCCATGCACGGCATCGACACCACTCGGGCCTGGATGCCCTTCTCAGCGAGTTGGCTGCGTGCCTCGACCGCCAGCTGCACCTCCGAGCCAGTGGCGATGAGCACCACGTCGGGCGCGCCGCCCTCGGCGTCCAGGAGGACGTAGCCGCCGCGGTGCACCTCGCTGGTCTCGGCGAACCCGTCCTCGCCGCGCGGGAAGACCGGCACGTTCTGCCGGGTCAGCGCGAGCGCGGCCGGTCGGTCGTTGTGGGTGAGGATCGTGTGCCAGCAGGCTGCCGTCTCGTTGGCATCGGCCGGTCGTACGACGTCCAGGCCCGGCATGGCGCGCAGGGCGGCCAGGTGCTCGATCGGCTGGTGGGTCGGGCCGTCCTCGCCCAGTCCGATCGAGTCATGCGTCCAGACGTAGGTGACCGGCAGCTGGCTCAGCGCCGCGACCCGCACCGCTCCGCGCATGTAGTCGGAGAACGTGAGGAACGTCCCACCGAAGACGCGGGTCAGGCCGTCGGCCGCGATGCCGTTCATGATCGCGCCCATGCCGTGCTCGCGGATGCCGAAGTGGAGCACCCGGCCCTGGTAGGGGTCGGCCGTCCACTCCTCGACGCCGCCGCCTTCCGGCAGGAACGAGGGTGCCGACTTGATCGTCGTGTTGTTGGAGCCGGCGAGGTCGGCCGAACCGCCCCACAGCTCGGGCATCAGCGGCGCGACCGCGTTGATCACGTCGCTCGAGGCGACCCGGGTCGCGACGCCCTTGGTGCTCGCCTCGAAGGTGGGCAGCGCGTCGCCGAGCCCCTCGGGAAGCGTGCGGTCCTTGAGCCGGTGCAGCAATGTGGCCTTGTCAGGATTGGCCTTCGCCCAGGCGTCGTACCGCTCGTCCCACTCGGCACCCCACGCGGCGCCACGCTGGCTCAGCGCCCGGGTGTGCGCGATGACCTCGTCGGGGACCTCGAACGTCTTCTCCGGATCCCAGCCGAGCACCTTCTTGGTGGCTGCGACCTCGTCGGCGCCGAGCGCGGAGCCGTGGGCCTTCTCAGTGCCCTGGGCGTTGGGCGCCGGCCAGGCGATGATCGTGTCGAGCACGATGAGCGACGGCTTGTCGGTCACCTTCCCGGCAGCGGTGATCGCCTTGTGGAGCGCCGGCACGTCCTCGACGTACTCGCTGCCGCCGTTGGTCCAGTCGACGACCTGCACGTCCCAGCCGTACGCGACGTAGCGGGCCGCGACGTCCTCGGTGAACGCGATGTCGGTGTTGCCCTCGATCGAGATCCGGTTGCGGTCGTAGATGACCGTCAGGTTGCCCAGCTTCTGCGTGCCGGCGATCGAGCTGGCCTCGCCGCTGACGCCTTCCTGCAGGTCGCCGTCGGAGCACAGGGCGTAGACGTGGTGGTCGAAGAGGCTCTCGCCGGGCGCTGCCTCGGGGTCGAGGAGGCCGTGCACGCGGCGCGCCGACATCGCCATGCCGACCGCGTTGGCGACACCCTGGCCGAGCGGGCCGGTGGTCACCTCGACGCCGGCGGTGTGGTGGAGTTCGGGGTGGCCCGGGGTCTTGGAGCCCCAGGTGCGCAGGGCCTTGAGGTCCTCGAGCTCGAGGCCGAAGCCGCCGAGGTAGAGCTGCGTGTAGAGCGTGATGCTCGAGTGGCCGCAGGAGAGTACGAAGCGGTCACGAGCGATCCAGCGTGGGTCGGCCGGGTCGTGCCGCATCACCTTCTGGAAGAGGAGGTAGGCAGCGGGGGCGAGGCTCATGGCGGTGCCAGGGTGGCCGTTGCCGACCTTCTGCACCGCGTCCATGGCCAACACCCGGGCGGTGTCCACCGCCTTCTTGTCGAGGTCGGTCCAGTCCAGGGCAGGGGACTTGCTCACGTGGTTCCTTTCGGGGGGTTCGGCCAATGCCGAGCCTACTCACCCCTGGCGATAGACTCGCACCCGTCCAGTGACCATGAACGGTCCCCGCAAACCCGCCCGAGGTTCCCCGTGACGTACGTCGGCCAGTCGGCCTCTGCTGCCCAGCAGCCAGCGGACGAACGGGCAACCTTCAGGGACGTCGTGGCGGCGTACGTCGGTCTGACCAAGCCGCGGGTGATCGAGCTCCTCCTGCTGACGACCGTGCCGGTGATGTTCTACGCCGCACGAGGCGTCCCGGACCTCGGGCTGGTCGTCTGGACCGTCCTCGGCGGGACCTTCTCCGCCGGGTCCGCCTCGGTCTTCAACTGCGTCTACGACCGCGACATCGACGAGCAGATGCGGCGGACCCGCAGGCGGGCGCTGCCGCGACACATCGTCTCTCCGCGGGCGGCGCTGGTCTTCGGGTTCGTGCTCGGGATCCTGTCGACGGTGATCCTCTACCTCGGGGTCAACCCGCTCTCCGCGCTGCTGTCGGTGACCGCGATCGCGTTCTACGTCTTCGGCTACACGATGCTGCTGAAGCGGCGTACGACCCAGAACATCGTCTGGGGCGGGATCGCCGGCTGCTTCCCGACGCTGATCGGCTGGACCGCCGTCACCGGCTCGCTGTCGTGGACCCCGGTCGTGCTCTTCATGGTCGTCTTCTTCTGGACGCCGCCGCACACCTGGGCGCTGGCGCTGCGCTACCGCGAGGACTACGCCAACGTCGACGTGCCGATGCTCCCGGTGGTCAAGCCCGCCGCCGAGGTCGGCCGCCAGATCGTGATCTACAGCTGGGTGATGGTCGCGACCTCGCTGCTGCTGTGGCCGGTCGCCGACACCAGCCTCTTCTACCCGGTCGCCGCCGCTGTCCTCGGTGGGGTCTTCCTGGTCCAGGCGCATCGGATGTGGGACCGCACCAAGGGCACCGAGAACCTCGCGGTGATCCAGCCGATGCAGCTCTTCCACACCTCGAACCTCTACCTCTCGCTGCTCTTCGTCGCCGTCGCGATCGATCCGCTGATCTCGCGCTAGCGAGGACGCGTCAGCGGACTCGCTGACGGTGGTCGAGCAAGCGGCGTGCCTGAGCTTGCGAAGTCACGACCCGCGTGTCGAGACCCGGTGAGTCGAAAGACAACGCTGGTTCGCCTGTTCTCGGCCGCTCGACGCACGATTTCGACCGTTCGTCGCACGTGACGGAGCCCACAGGCAACCGATCGACGCGCCACCGCGTCAGACAGTGGACGGCGGCCTTCCCCACCACGGGGGTACGGGACGGCCGCCGTCACCAGGCTCTCGACCTAGTGGCGCGGGTCGCCCTCGCGGACCTGGAGGAGCGCGTGCGTCACGGTGGCGGAGATGATCGCGGCGCCGAGCATGTGGAAGCCGACGAGCACCACCGGCAGGTCGGTGAAGTACTGCACGAAGCCGATCAGGCCCTGGGCCAGCTCGACGACCAGCAGCACCACGACCGCCCGTCGTACGGCGGCCGACCGCTTGGTCGCGATGACCGCGAAGAGCAGGCCGACGGTCAGGCCGACCAGCAGGAACACCAGGTCGGCGTGCACCTGGCTCCACTGGAGCGGGTCGAGGCCGTTGCGCTTCGCGTCCTTGTCGCCGGCGTGCGGCCCGGAGCCCGTGACGATGGTGCCGACGTACAGGACCGCCCAGGCGGCAGCGAACGTCGACCACGCGAGGGCGAGCACCGCACCCCGGGGCGGTACGGCGGGGGCCGGCCGGTCGGGCCGCCACCGGAAGAGCACCGCGACGCCGATGATCGCCATCGAGCAGAGCAGGTGGAAGGACACGATCCACGGGTTCAGGTCGGTCAGCACCGTGATGCCGCCGATGACGGCCTGGGCCGGGATGCCGAGCGCGATGACCAGCGCGAGCCGGCGCAGATCGCGACGGCCCGACTGCCAGGCCGCGACGAACGTGCCGATCGCGACCGCGACCAGCACGTAGGTGAGCATCCGGTTGCCGAACTCGATCGCCGAGTGGAGGTCGTAGGCGCCGTGAGGGGTGAAGGACTCGTCCGTGCACCGCGGCCAGGTCGGGCAGCCCAGGCCGGAGCCCGTGAGCCGGACGACGCCGCCGGTGACGACGATCCCGATGTTGACCACGATGGACGCCCACGCCCAGCCGCGCAGCCAGTCGTCGAGGTGCCGCACGCGATGACCGAGGCGGTCGATCACTCCCACTTGAAGGTCCTCGCTGTGAGGACCGTGCCGAGCACGGCCCAGATGATGAGTACGCCGAGGTCGCGCCAGGCCACGCCGCCGTCGATGAAGGCGATGCGCATCGACTCGCCGAGGGCGCCGGAGGGCAGCCACCGGACGATGTCCCCGAAGGCGCCGTACGCGCTGAGCGGCAGCACGACGCCGCCGCCGGCCATGAGCAGCAGGTAGATCAGGTTCGCGGCCGCCAGGGTCGCCTCCGCGCGCAGGACGCCCGCGACGAAGAGACCCAGGCTGGCGAACGCGGCGGTGCCGAGCAGGACGGCGAGAGCGACCCCGAGCACGCCGGGCTCGGGGGTCCAGCCGAGCAGCTGGCCGACCCCGCCGATGACGATGGTCTGGAGCAGCTGCACCATCAGCAGCGCGAGGACCTTGCCGGCCAGCAGGCCGGATCGCGGCAGGGGCGAGCTGCCGAGCCGCTTGATCACGCCGTACCGCCGCTCGAACCCGGTCGCGATCGCGAGTGACGTGAACGACGTCGACATCACCGCCAGCGCGATCACGCCGGGCGTGAAGATGTCGACCAGCGGGGTCGACGACTCGAGGTCCAGCGAGAGGTGCTCGCCGGCGGTCACCCCGCCGACCAGCACGATCACCGGGATCACCACGGCGAGCAGCAGCTGCTCGCCGTTGCGGAGCATCAGCTTCGCCTCCATGCGCGCCTGCGCGACGACCTGCCGGTGCAGCGGAGCCGCGCCGGGCTGGGGCGTGAAGGTGCTCATGGCGTCAGCCCCCGCCCCGTGAGCTCGAGGAAGACGTCCTCGAGGGTGCGAGAGCCGAAGCTGATCGAGCGCACGCCGACTCCGTGCTCGGCGCTCCACCTGTCCACCGACGCGCGCAACGCGGCCTCAGCCACATCCGGCAGCTCCTGGTCGACGACGAGGCGGACCGTTGCCGAGGTGCCTCGGGTCAGCTGCTCCGGCGTGCCCGAGGCGATGAGCCGCCCTCGGTCGATGATGTGGATCTGATCCGCGAGCCGCTCGGCCTCGTCCATGTAGTGCGTGGTGAGCACGACCGTGACGCCGTCGGAGCGCAGCTCCTCGAGGAGCTCCCACGTCGTACGACGCGCCTGCGGGTCCATCCCGGCTGTCGGCTCGTCCACGAACACGATCTCGGGCCGGCCGACGATCGCCATCGCGAGACCGAGGCGCTGCTGCTGGCCACCCGAGAGCCGTCGGTACGGCGTCCGCCCACAGTCGTCGAGGCCGAGCCGCTCGGCGAGCATGCCGGTGTCGAGGGGGTGGGCGTGCAGTCGGGCGATGTGGTCGAGCATCTCCATCGCGCGCACCCCGCTCCAGGCGCCACCGCCCTGGAGCATCACGCCGATGCGGGGGAGCAGGTCACGACGCTGGCGGACCGGATCGAGCGCGAGCACCCGGACCGTGCCCTGCTGTGGGCGTCGGTAGCCCTCACAGGTCTCCAGCGTGGTCGTCTTCCCGGCGCCGTTGGGACCGAGCACGGCGGTGATCGTGCCGCGCTCGACGGTCAGGGAGAGACCATCCACGGCTACCTTGTCGCCGTACCTCATCACCAGTCCGTCGACAGAGACGGCAGGGGAGGCGTCGGGCACGCCCGTCAGTGTAGGGAGAGCATCGGAGTGGCCCGGCTCACGCCCTCCGCCTGAGGTCGGGCCAGGTAAGGGTCGCCTTCCTTGAAGCGATCAAAACAATAAAGGCACACTGGTGTTGTGGAATTCGACGAGCAGCCCGTTCACGGGCACGACCAGACGACGCGTCAGCGCGTCGCGCGGTCGATCCTCGTCAACGGACCTTCGACCGCGGCGGCACTCGCCGAGCGGCTCGACCTCACCCCGGCCGCCGTACGCCGCCACCTCGACCAGCTGATCGAGGACGGCGAGGTCGAGGCGCGTGAACCCCGTCATCAGGCCTCGCGCGGACGCGGCCGGCCGGCGAAGGTCTTCGCGCTGACCGAGTCGGGGCGCGACGCCTTCGACCAGCAGTACGACGACCTCGCCGCCCAGGCGCTGCGGTTCCTGGCCGAGACCGGGGGCGACGAGGCCGTCCGGGAATTCGCGACCCGCCGAGTGGCGTTCATCCGGGAGAGGTTCGAGGGGATCCGAGCAGAGCACCCCGAGCTGGGCTCCGCGGAGATCCTGGCTCGGGTGTTCACCGCCGAGGGGTACGCCGCGACCGTTCGCGACAGCCCCGTGGGGGAGCAGCTGTGCCAGCAGCACTGCCCGGTTGCCCACGTAGCCCATGAGTTCCCGCAGCTGTGCGAGGCCGAGACCGAGGCGATCAGCCTGGTCCTCGGCAGCCACGTCCAGCGGCTGGCCACGATCGCCCACGGCGACGGGGTCTGCACCACCTGCATTCCGAGCAGCAACGTGAAGAGCACACCCAACAAGACGAAGGAGACGGTCAGCTGATGACCACCATCGACGAGCGCAATCCCGAGCTCGAAGGCATCGGGCGCTACGACTTCGGTTGGGCCGACTCAGACGTGGCCGGTGCGACGGCCAAGCGCGGCCTGAGCGAAGAGGTCGTCCGCGACATCTCCGCGAAGAAGAACGAGCCGCAGTGGATGCTCGACCTGCGCCTCAAGGGCCTCAAGCTCTTCGGCCGCAAGCCCATGCCCAACTGGGGCTCCGACCTGTCGGGGATCGACTTCGACAACATCAAGTACTTCGTGCGCTCCAGCGAGAAGCAGGCGGCGACGTGGGACGACCTCCCCGAGGACATCAAGAACACGTACGACAAGCTCGGCATCCCGGAGGCAGAGAAGCAGCGCCTCGTGTCAGGTGTCGCGGCGCAGTACGAGTCCGAGGTCGTGTACCACTCCATCCGTGAGGACCTCGAGGAGCAGGGCGTTCTCTTCCTCGACACCGACACCGCGCTCAAGGAGCAGCCGGAGCTGTTCCAGGAGTACTTCGGCACCGTGATCCCGGTCGGCGACAACAAGTTCGCCGCGCTGAACACATCGGTGTGGTCGGGTGGCTCGTTCATCTACGTCCCGCCGGGCGTCCACGTGGACATCCCGCTGCAGGCGTACTTCCGGATCAACACCGAGAACATGGGCCAGTTCGAGCGGACCCTGATCATCGTCGACGAGGGCGCCTACGTGCACTACGTCGAGGGTTGCACCGCGCCGATCTACTCGTCCGACTCGCTGCACTCGGCGGTCGTCGAGATCATCGTGAAGAAGGGCGGCCGCTGCCGCTACACGACCATCCAGAACTGGTCCAACAACGTCTACAACCTCGTCACCAAGCGCGCGACCTGCGAGGCCGGCGCGACCATGGAGTGGGTCGACGGCAACATCGGCTCCAAGGTGACGATGAAGTACCCCGCCGTCTACCTGATGGGCGAGCACGCCAAGGGCGAGACGCTCTCCATCGCGTTCGCGGGCGAGGGTCAGCACCAGGACGCCGGCGCCAAGATGGTGCACGCCGCTCCCCACACCTCGTCCTCGATCCTGTCGAAGTCGGTGGCGCGTGGCGGCGGGCGTACGTCGTACCGCGGCCTGATCCAGATCAACGAGGGCGCGCACGGCTCCAAGTCCAACGTGCTGTGCGACGCGCTGCTGGTCGACCAGATCAGCCGCAGCGACACCTACCCGTACGTCGACATCCGCGAGGACGACGTGTCCATGGGCCACGAGGCCTCCGTCTCCAAGGTCTCCGACGACCAGCTCTTCTACCTCATGTCACGCGGCATGGAGCAGGACGAGGCGATGGCGATGATCGTCCGCGGCTTCATCGAGCCGATCGCCAAGGAGCTCCCGATGGAGTACGCCCTCGAGCTCAACCGGCTGATCGAGCTGCAGATGGAAGGCGCGGTCGGCTAGTCGCCGACCGCCGTTCACGGTGGTTGAGGTGTGAAGGCCGTCAGGCCTGAGCCCCGGAACCACCGCACAGATCCGAGTACCTAGGAAGACATCCGTAGTGACTGTGACCGACACCGCCCGCGAGAGCGTGGAGTCCGCCCTGGAGCAGGGGCCGCTGTTCAGCCACCTGAACCCGCCCCCGTCGTACGACCTGGCCGACCACCCGGTGCCCACCGGGCGCGAGGAGATCTGGCGCTTCACGCCGCTCAAGCGGCTGCGCGGCATCCTCGACGGCGCGGCGTCCGACGCGACCCTGACCTGGGACACCACGCTGCCCGACGGCGTGACGCTCACCGCGATCACCGCCGACGAGGCGCGTGAGATCGGTGAGCTCGCCCCCAACGACCGGCCGTCCGCGCTGGCCGTCGCCAACGCCGGCGGCGCGATGCTGCTCGACGTCCCGGCCGAGGCCGAGATCGCCGAGCCGATCGTGCTCCGCCTGCACGGTCGGTCGGTCGACGACCTGGTCTGGGGCCAGCTGGTCGTCCGGGTCGGCCGCCACGCTCAGGCGACCGTCGTGATCCTGCACACCGGCTCGGCGCGCTACTCGGCGATCACCACGGTGCTCGCGGGAGACGCGTCCAACGTCAACGTGCTGTCCCTCCAGGACTGGGACGACGACGCGGTGCACCTGGGCCGCGACGCCATCCAGGTCGGCCGAGACGCAGACGTCAAGCACACGTCGATCTCCTTCGGCGGCGACCTGGTGCGCATGCACGCCAACGTCGAGTACGCCGGACCCGGCGGCTCGGCCGAGCTGCTCGGGCTCTACTTCGCCGACGCGGGCCAGCACCTGGAGCACCGCCTCTTCGCCGACCACACCGCGCCCAAGACCAAGAGCCACGTGCTCTACAAGGGCGCACTGCAGGGCCAGGGCGCGCACACGGTCTGGATCGGCAACGTCCTGATCCGCAAGGTCGCCGAGGGCATCGAGACCTACGAGGAGAACCGCAACCTGGTCCTCTCCGACGGCTGCCAGGCCGACTCGGTGCCGAACCTCGAGATCGAGACCGGCGAGATCGAGGGCGCGGGGCACGCGTCCGCGACCGCGCGCTTCGACGACGAGCAGCTCTTCTACCTGCGCTCGCGCGGCGTCTCGGAGAAGGAGTCGCGGCGCCTGGTCGTGCACGGCTTCTTCAACGACCTGATCCGCAAGGTCGGCATCCCGTCGATCGAGGAGCAGCTGCTCGAGACGGTCGAGGCAGAGCTCGCCAAGAACGTGTTGAAGGACTTCGAGTGACCTTCGAACGGGCCTGCGCGGTCGCAGACGTACCCACCGACGAGGCGCTCGGCGTCACGATCGGTGCCTACGACGTCGCGGTCGCGCGTCACGAGGACGAGTTCTTCGCGATCCAGGACCTCTGCTCGCACGCCGCCGTCGCCTTGAGCGAGGGCGAGGTCGCGGACTGCACGGTCGAGTGCTGGCTGCACGGCTCGCGCTTCGACCTCCGCACCGGCAAGCCCACCGGGCTGCCTGCCACCGAACCCGTCGCGACCTTCCCGATCGAGGTCCGCGACGACGCAATCTTCATCGACACCACCACCACCCTGAACGGAGTCACCCCCTCATGAGCGAGCTCATCATCAAGGACCTGCAGGTGTCTGTCGACACCGAGGACGGGCCCAAGGAGATCCTCAAGGGCGTCACGCTGACCATCAAGGACGGCGAGACCCACGCGATCATGGGCCCCAACGGGTCGGGCAAGTCGACGCTGGCCTACTCGATCGCGGGCCACCCGAAGTACACGATCACGGGTGGCACCGTCACCCTCGACGGTGACGACGTGTTGGCGATGACCGTCGATGAGCGAGCGCGCGCCGGGCTGTTCCTGGCGATGCAGTACCCCGTCGAGGTGCCCGGCGTCTCGGTGTCCAACTTCCTGCGTACGGCGAAGACCGCCCTCGACGGAGAGGCGCCCAAGCTGCGCACCTGGGTCAAGGACGTCAACACGGCGCTCGAGAAGCTCAACCTCGACCCGACCTTCGGCACCCGGTCGGTCAACGAGGGCTTCTCCGGTGGTGAGAAGAAGCGCCACGAGATCGCCCAGCTCGAGCTGCTGAACCCGAAGGTCGCGGTCCTCGACGAGACCGACTCCGGCCTCGACATCGATGCGCTCAAGATCGTCTCCGAGGGCGTCAACCGGTTCCGCGCGCAGGAGGGCAAGGGTGTCCTGCTGATCACGCACTACACCCGGATCCTGCGCTACATCGAGCCCGACTACGTCCACGTCTTCGTCGACGGCAAGATCGCCGACCAGGGCGGCCCGGAGCTCGCCGAGGAGCTCGAGGCCTCGGGGTACGAGAAGTACCTCGGCGCGGCGGCGGTCTGACATGACCACGACCCAGCTGGCCGGTCTCCTCCCTGAGCTGGAGGTGATCCGCGGCGACTTCCCGATCCTGGGCCGAACGGTCGCGGGCGGCCTGCCGCTGGTCTACCTCGACAGTGCCAACACCTCGCAGAAGCCGCAGGTTGTCATCGACACGATGGTCGACCACCTGGAGCGGCACAACGCCAACGTCGCGCGCGCCATGCACACGCTGGGCGCCGAGGCCACCGAGGCGTTCGAGGACGGCCGCGACCGGGTCGCCGCCTTCATCAACGCGCCGAGCCGCGACGAGGTGATCTTCACCAAGAACGCCTCCGAGGCGCTCAACCTGGTCGCCAACACCCTCGCCTGGGCTCGCGGCCCGCTGCAGGTCGGCGAGGGCGACGTGGTTGTGACCACCGAGATGGAGCACCACTCCAACATCGTGCCGTGGCAGCTGCTCACCGAGCGGACCGGCGCGACGCTGAAGTGGTTCGGCATCACCGACGACGGCTACCTCGACCTGTCGAACATCGAGGAGCTGATCACGGAGCGCACCAAGGTCGTCACGCTGACCTGGGTCTCCAACATGCTCGGCACGATCAACCCGGTCGCTGAGATCGCCCGCCGTGCTCACGAGGTCGGCGCGATCGTCGTGCTCGACGCGTCGCAGGCCGCCCCGCAGCTGCCCGTCGACGTGGTCGCGTCCGGTGCCGACATCGTGGTCTTCACCGGCCACAAGGTTGTCGGCCCGACCGGCATCGGCGTGCTCTGGGGCAAGCGTGAGCTGCTCGAGCAGCTGCCGCCGTTCCTCGGTGGCGGCGAGATGATCGAGACGGTCCGGATGGAGCGCTCGACGTACGCCGGGATCCCGCACAAGTTCGAGGCCGGCACCCCGCCGATCGTCGAGGCCGTCGGGCTCGGTGCCGCGGTCGAGTACCTCTCCCACATCGGGATGGACGCGATCCACCGCCACGAGCAGACGATCACGGCGTATGCGCTCGAGGGCCTGGCCACCGTGCCCGGCCTGAAGGTGCTCGGTCCGCTCGACGCGGTCGAGCGCGGGGGAGCGATCTCCTTCGAGCTCGACGGCGTGCACCCGCACGACATCGCCCAGGTGCTCGACTCGCGCGGCATCGCCGTGCGCGCCGGCCACCATTGCGCGAAGCCCGCACACGCGCGGTTCGGCGTGCAGAGCTCGACCCGGATGTCGTCCTACCTCTACACGACACCGGCCGAGATCGACGCGCTCGTCGAGGGCCTGGAATACACCCGCTCGTACTTCAAGTTGGGCTGACAGATGAGCACTGAACTCGACAGCCTCTACCAGGACATCATCCTCGACCACGCGAAGCGTCGGCTGAACGCCGGCCTGCGCGAGCCCTTCGAGGTCGAGGTGCACCACGTCAACCCGACGTGCGGCGATGAGGTCACTCTCCGGCTGTACCTCGACGGCGACGTCGTGCGCGACATCTCGTACGACAACCAGGGGTGTTCGATCTCGACGGCTTCGGCGTCGGTGATGAGCGACCTGCTGATCGGCAAGACCGTCGCCGAGACGAAGCCGATCCACGACGCGTTCCTCGAGATGATGCGCGGCAAGGGTCAGGTGGAGCCCGACGAGGACGTCCTCGAGGACGCGATCGCCTTCGCCGGTGCCGCCAAGCTGACCGCGCGCATCAAGTGCGCACTCCTGTCCTGGATGGCCTTCCAGGACGCCCTCGTCCGAGCCCAGGAGGACTCCCATGCCTGACACCCAGCCCATCGCCCACAGTGATCTCCCCGACGTCCCGGAGGCGAGCGGCGGTGTCGGCACGTCGACCGTGTCCATCGACGACGTCACTGAGGCGATGAAGGACGTCGTCGACCCCGAGCTCGGCATCAACGTGGTCGACCTCGGCCTCGTCTACGGCGTGCACCTCGACGAGGACTCGAACGCCGTCATCGACATGACGCTGACCTCCGCGGCCTGCCCGCTGACCGACGTGATCCAGGACCAGACGAACGGCGCCCTCGAGGGCCTCGTCAACGACGTCCTGATCAACTGGGTCTGGATGCCGCCGTGGGGCCCGGACAAGATCACCCCCGACGGCCGCGAGCAGCTGCGGGCCCTCGGCTTCAACGTCTGAGGTCCGGGGTGCTGCGGCGAACGAAGTGAGCCGCAGCACCCCGAGGAGGTTGAGGGAGCCCCGCGGGCGAGCTTGCGAGCCCAATGGGCCGGGAACGTCATGCGGACAGAGCAAGCGGTTGCTCGCACCGTATGACCTCCCAGGGGGTCGAGACCCCCGTACGCTGCGGGCGTGGCCCAGGTGACGGTGCCCCCGGAGCGGTTCGTCCGCTGGGTGGCGAACTTCGAGGAGCGGCATGGCGGTGCCACGCTCCGGGCCGAGGAGGGCGCCCTGTCGGGCCACGCCGCCGACGGCTCGACCTTCCGGGCACACCCGCCCTTCGCGGCGTCGTACGCCGGGGGGCCGGAGGCCGCCGCGTTCGTCGACTCGCTGCAGGTGCCCGATGCCTGGGGGGTGCTGCTGGTGCGCAAGGGCGGGTTCGCGATCGCCCGGCTGGCCGGGACGGCGATCACCGACAGCAAGGTCGGCCAGCGGCACGTGCAGGGGCGGACGAAGGCGGGCGGTCAGAGCCAGCAGCGGTTCGCCCGGCGCCGTGACAACCAGGCGCGGCAGGCCTACGAGGCCGCGGCCGAGCACGCCGCGCGGATCCTCGACGGACTGACCGGGCCGATCGTCACCGGCGGCGACCGGACCGCGGTCGACGAGGTGCTCCTCGATCCGCGGCTGCGGAGGTTGACGGTCGTCGGGCCGTGGCTCGCCGTACCCGACCCCCGCCGCGGTGTCCTCGAGCAGGCGGTCCGGGACGCGTGTGCCGTCCAGGTCGAGGTGCTGAACGCCTAATGCGTGTGCTGGGTGTTCAGGCCCAGCCGAGCTCGCGCAGCTCGGTCTCGGACATGCCCATCGCATGGCCGACTTCATGCACCAGCACGGTCCGCACCCGGCCCGGTACGTCCTCGATCCGCTCGCAGACCTCGACGATCGGGATCCGGTAGAGGGTGATCGTGTCCGGGAGGGTGCCCGGGGCGCGGCCGTAGTGCGAGGTGCGCGGGACGCCGCGATAGAGCCCCAGCAGCAGGACTCCGGGACGACGCTCGGCCTCGGCCTGCTCGTCCTCGACGAGGACAGCGATCTCGTTGACGACGGAGATCACCCAGTCGGGCAGCGAGTCGAGCGCGTCGACGACCATCGCCTCGAAGGCATCGGACGGCACAGCGGCGGGGTCCATGGACCGAGTATGCAGTCCGGCCGAGGGGATCAGGGTGGTCATGGTGCCGACCGACGAGCGTGACGTGGCCGCCCCGCGACCTTGCTGGAGTGCCACTGCCGGCGGCAGACCGGTGATCTCCTGGACGTGCGGCGCACCGACCTGCTGCAGCAGCCGGCGAGCGTACGGCGCGACCGACTCGAAGTAGCGCCGCTGCGCTTCGGCGTACAGCGTGCCGAAGGCGAGGGACGACTTCCCCGAGCCGGACACCCCGGTCAACGCGACCATGGCATCGCGGGGGATGTCGACATCGACGTTGCGCAGGTTGTGCTCGCTGGCCCCGCGGACGTGCACGAAGTGGTCGGTCACGTCGGTGTTCACCCAGGCCCCGTACCCCTTCGGGGCGAAGCGCACCCGAGATCGGCCCGAACGGTGTCGTATCGATGGGTCGCCGTTCGTGGTGAGGTAGGAGGCCGGTCATCGGGACCGTCCCGGATACGAGGAGAAGTGGGATGACGCACTACTTGCTGGCTGTGCACGCCCCGGCCGAGATGGACGAGTTCGGCAACTACGGCTCCAAGGAGGAGATGGAAGCGGCATTCGCCGCGACCGGCGCCTTCAACGACCAGCTCCGCGCGGACGGCTACTGGGTGTTCGCCGGGGGGCTTCAGTCGGCATCGACCGCCACCGTCGTCGACGGCCAGGGTGAGACGCCGCTGATGACCGACGGCCCCTACCTCGAGACCAAGGAGCTCATCGCCGGCTTCTGGGTGATCGAGGCGCCCGATCTCGACGTGGCGCTCCGGCTCGCCGCCGCAGGGTCCAAGGCGTGCCGTGGCAAGGTCGAGGTCCGTCCGTTCGACGGTCTCGCCTGAGTGGAGGCGGTGGGCTCCAGAGACTCACCCTAGAGGCCGAGGTCGCGCTTACGGTCGTCCCACCGCTGGGCCATCGCCGCCAGTTCCTCCCGCACGAACTCCAGGAACGCGACCGAGACGGCCAAGCGGTCCCGGGCGCCCGGGGGAGCGGCCGCTGCGGCAGCCGTGAACGCAGCTTCGATCGCGGCGTACGTGTGGTCGCCCGCGAGCAGGGCCCGCCGCCAAGCGTCGTCGTCGACGACGTAGACGTCGCGGCGGGTGCCGCGTTCGCGTTCGCGACGGGTCCAGCCGACCTGTTCGAGCACCCGGACCGCACCGGAGACCGCTGTAGCGTCGATGCCGTGACCGACGACGTCATCGAGATCAACGCACTGGTGAAGAGGTTCGGAACCGTCACGGCGCTCGACGGGCTGGACCTGAACGTCAGGGCGGGGGAGGTGCACGGCTTCCTCGGGCCCAACGGTGCCGGCAAGTCCACGACGATCCGGGTGCTGCTCGGGCTGTTGCGCAAGGATGGCGGTGAGGCCCGCCTCCTGGGCGGTGACCCGTGGCGCGAGGCCGCCGAGCTGCACCGCCGGCTCGCCTACGTGCCAGGCGACGTGAACCTGTGGCCCAACCTCACCGGCGGTGAGGTGATCGACCTGCTGGGCCGGCTCCGCGGCGGATTGGACGAGCGCAGGCGCAGGGAGCTGTTGGAGCGCTTCGACCTCGATCCCTCCAAGAAGGGCCGCAGCTACTCCAAGGGCAACCGGCAGAAGGTCGCGCTCGTCGCCGCGCTCGCCTCGGACGTCGAGCTGCTCGTGCTCGACGAGCCCACCTCCGGCCTGGACCCCTTGATGGAGTCCGTCTTCCGGGAGTGCGTGGACGAGTTCCGGGCCGAGGGACACTCCGTGCTGCTCTCGAGCCACATCCTGGCCGAGGTCGAGCGCCTGTGCGACCGCGTGAGCATCATCCGGACGGGCAGGTGCGTCGAATCGGGCACGCTCGCCGAGCTGCGCCACCTGACTCGGACGTCCATCACCGCAGACCTCGCCTCGACCCCGGAGGGCCTGTCGAGGCTCCCCGGGGTCCACGACGTGGCGATCGACAACCGCCGGGTGCACCTCGAGGTCGACACCACCGCACTCGACGCCGTCCTGGACGCGTTGCAAGCGGCCGGGGTCCAGTCGCTGACCAGTCAGCCGCCGACACTGGAGGACCTGTTCCTGCGTCACTACGGTGACCGGCTGCAGGGAGCCGAGGGCGAGCGGTGACCGGGACGCGCACCTTCCTGTGGCTCTTCGTGCGCCGCGACCGGTGGCTCTACCTGTGGTTCGGCCTCGGGAGCGCGCTGCTCTACGTCAGCCAGGCGTGGAGCGTCGACGGCCTCTACACGACGCAGGCAGAGTTCGACCGCGCCGCGGCCGGGATGGAGAGCAACGCCGCCCTGATCGCGATGGCCGGCCCGGCCCGGGCACTCAACACGACCGGTGGCCAGGTCACCTGGCAGTCGACCGCGTTCGGCGCCGTGGTGATCGGCCTGATGACGATGTTCATCATCGGTAGGCACACGCGCGCCGAGGAGGAGACCGGCCGCGACGAGCTGCTGCGGTCGGCTCCCGTCGGCCGCTACGCCGCCATGACGGCCGCAGTCCTCGACGCGATGCTGGCGAGCGTGGTCACGGGGGCGCTGGTCTCGGCGGGCCTGATCGCCTACGGCCTGGCCGTGGCCGACTCGCTGGGCCTCGGGATCGGCCTGGCGCTCTGCGGCTGGTTCTTCACCGGCACCGCCCTGCTGGCCGCCCAGCTGACGGCCAGCACGCGCGCGGCGTACGGCATCGCCGGAGTCGTGATCGGCGCGGCGTACGTGCTCCGCGCCATCGGTGACGTCAGCGTGCCGGCGCTGAGCTGGTTGTCGCCGATCGGCTGGTACCAGGCCATGCACGCGTTCTCGGGTCTTCGCTGGTGGCCCGCGCTGCTGCTCCCTGTCGGCGGCGCGATCGCCACGGCCGCGGCGTACGCCGTCTTCGACCGGCGCGACTACGGGAGCGGTGTGATGGCGACCCGCCCGGGGCCGACCCACGCGGGGTGGGACCTGCGCGGCGGTTGGGGGCTGGCGTGGCGGCTCCAGCGTCCGGCCTTCCTGGGATGGTTCGCCGGCCTCGCGGTGTCCGGGCTGTCGTTCGGAGTGATGGGCGACGACGTCAGTGACCTGGTCGGCGACTCCGAGCTCAGCAAGCAGATGATGCTGCAGGGGCAGGGTGACATCGTTGACTCGTTCTACGCCACGCTCTTGGCGATGCTCGCCCTCCTGGCCTGTGGCTTCGCCGTCTCGTCCGCACTCCGTCCGCACGGTGAGGAGGACGGCGGACGGCTGGAGACGCTGCTGGCCACCGCCCTGCCGCGGAGGACCTGGCTCGCCGGCCACGTGCTCGTGACCGTGCTCGGGACCGCCGCGGTGCTGGGGGCCTCCGGGTCGGGCCTCGGGGTGAGCTTCGCGCTCGTCACCGGCGACGGCGGGGCCGTCGGTGAGTACACCCTCGGCGTGCTGTCCTACCTGCCGGCGGTGCTCGCGCTCAGCGGCATCGCGCGCCTCCTGTACGGCGTGGCGCCACGGCTGTCGTCCCTGTCGTGGCTCGCTCTGCTGCTCGCTGCGGTCGTGCTGCTCTTCGGCGAGGTGCTGCGGTTGCCCCAGTGGTTCCAGGACCTCTCACCGTTCGAGCACCTCGCGTTCGTGCCGGCGGAGGACTTCCGGTGGGCGCCGTTCCTGGTCCTGGCCTCGCTGGCCGCTGTCCTGAGTGTCGCGGGCCAAGTCGCCTTCACCCGGCGCGACGTGCACTAGCCTGCCGAGCATGTGGCAGCCCGAACCCGGGTGGCACTCGCTGCCCGGCGGTAGCGGTGCCTCGACGGTTGGTGTCTGGAGGACGGTCCTCGGCGACCAGCCAGTGGTCGTGAAGCGGCTGTCGCGACCCGGTGACGCCGACCCGTCGGAGCTCACCGATCCGCGTCACTTCGCCTACTGGCGCCGCGCCGCCGACGTGGTGACAGCGGCGACCGTCGTCGACACACCCGGCCTGCGCTCGGCCGGCCTGGGTGCCGTCGACGAGGACGAGGAAGGCATCACGATCACCCAGGAGTGGGTGGAGGACTCGTCCAACAGTGGCCTCTTCTCCGCCCGGGCGATGGGGGAGTTCGCCGGCGCCCACCTCGAGGCCGCACCGTGGCTGGCCCGCAACCAGCTCCGCGACCGGCTGGCACGCGTCGAACGGTCCGGCGGCTGGCAGACCCTCGCACGCACCACTGTCGCCGACGTCGCCGACCACCTCTGGAGCCGCCGGGTCGAGCTGCTCGCTGCCGTCGACGCGCTGGTCCAGGTGCCGCAGCACGGCGACGCCGTACCCGCCAACCTGCTCGGCCGTTCCGGCGACGACGTGGTGGCCATCGACTGGGGAACCCTCGGCACCGGCCCGGTCGGTGCCGATGTCGGCTACTTCGCCCTGAGCGCCCGCGAGGAGCTCGAACCGCTCCTCGACGCCTACCTGCTGGGGATGCCCGACGGCCTGGCCACCCGCGACGAGGTGACGCTCGGTGCGCGGGTGACCGCCGTCTACACGGTGCTCAACCGCGCCGAGTGGGCGCTGGCCCGCGCCGCTCGCGGCGAAGGTGCGCTGGCCGGGAAGTTCCGGCACCCCGCCGTCGCGCCGCACCTGCGGGCGCTGCAGCGGCAGTTCCCGCACATCGAGGCTCTGGTGGAGGGGCCGACGTGACGACGCTCGGTCTCCTCGTCTCGTGCTGACCGCCGAACCGACAGTCAGAGCGCCCCCGCAGCGAACGTGTCACACGCCTCGAGCGTGCCCTCGGTGAAGCCGGTCTGGAACCACTTCACCCGCGACTTCGCCGACCCGTGGGTCCAGGACTCCGGGTCGACGTCGCCGCCGGCGGACTCCTGGATCCGGTCGTCACCGACCGCCGTCGCGGCGTCGATCGCCTGCTGGATGTCGTCGTCGGTGAGCTCGGTGATCAGCACGTTGCCGTCCTCATCTTGCGTGCTGGTCGCCGCCTTCGCCCACATGCCGGCGTAGCAGTCGGCCTGCAGCTCGAGGCGTACGGCGTCGCTCTTCGGACCCTGCTGGGTCTTCACCCGGCCCATGGTGCCCAGCAGGTTCTGGATGTGGTGCCCGTACTCGTGGGCGAGCACGTAGGGCTCCACGAAGCCACCGTCCGGGCCGCCGAGCTGCTTCTCGAGGACGTCGTCGAAGAACGTCGTGTCGAGGTAGATGGTGCGGTCCGTGGGGCAGTAGAACGGGCCGACGGCGGCCGTCGCCGAGCCGCAGCCGGTGCCGATGCCGTCCGTGAACGTCTCCACCTTCTGCTCGGCCTCGAACGCCGTGCCGGACTGGTCGGGCAGCGCGTCGGACCAGTAGTCGTAGAGCGAGTTCTCGACCGCGACCCGGGCACAGTCGGCGCTCTTGTTCGCGTCCTCGCCGGTCTTGCAGCCCTCGTAGCGCCCGGTGTCGGACATCCGGCTGGTGTCGTAGTCGCCGGAGGAGCCCCCGGGCAGGCCGCCGCCGGCGAGCATGCTGATCGCCACGATGATCACGATGACGATCACGCCGCCGATGCCACCACCCGCGAGACCGCCGGGGATGGGGATCCCGCCCCCGGCGCTGCGGCTCGCTCCAGAGCGGCCCGCATCGCCCATCCGGCGGGTGTTCAGCCGTGCCTTCGGGTTGAACCGCATTGCCGCTCCTGACGTGCGTGCTACGTGACGGGGGACACCAGCGCCGATGCCCGGTTGGACCGTACCCACATCTACGCTTGAGTCCTCATGATCACCGCCCACAAGCTCGAAGTCCGCGCCGGAGCACGACTGCTCATGGAGGACGTCAGCTTCCGCGTCGCCGCCGGCGACAAGGTCGGTCTGGTCGGCCGCAACGGCGCCGGCAAGACGACGCTCACCAAGATCCTCGCCGGCGAGGCACTCCCCGCTGCCGGATCGGTGCAGGCCACCGGCGACGTGGGCTACCTCCCGCAGGATCCGCGCATCGGCGACCCCGAGGTCCTGGCCCGCGACCGGATCCTCTCCGCACGCGGCCTCGACGACGTCGTACGCCGGCTGCGGCAGTCCGAGGCCGACATGGGCAGCGACGATCCCGCCGTACGCGAGAAGGCGATGCGGCGCTACGAGCGTGCCGACGCCGAGCTGCACGCCGGTGGTGGGTACGCCGCCGAGTCCGAGGCGGCCACGATCGCGAGCAGCCTCGGGATCGAGGAGCGGATCCTCGCTCAGCAGCTCAAGACCCTCTCCGGTGGGCAGCGGCGTCGCGTCGAGCTGGCCCGGATCCTCTTCTCCGGCGCCGAGACGCTGCTCCTCGACGAGCCGACCAACCACCTCGACGCCGACTCCATCGTGTGGCTGCGCGACTTCCTGAAGGCGCACAAGGGCGGGCTGATCGTGATCAGCCACGACAACGCGCTCCTGGAGCAGACCGTCAACAAGGTCCTGCACCTCGATGCCAACCGCGGCGAGATCGACGTCTACAACATGGGCTGGAAGGCCTACCTGACGCAGCGCGAGACCGACGAGAAGCGTCGCAAGCGCGAGCGGGCCAACGCCGAGACGAAGGCCAAGACGCTCACCGACCAGGCCAACAAGATGCGCGCCAAGGCCAGCAAGGCCACCGCAGCGCAGTCGATGCTCAAGCGCGCCGAGAAGATGATGGCCGGCCTCGAGGGGGAGCGCGCCGCCGACAAGGTCGCGCGGATCAAGTTCCCCGCCCCCGCACCCTGCGGGAAGACTCCGCTCACCGCGGCCGAGCTGTCCAAGTCCTACGGCTCGCTCGAGGTCTTCATCGACGTCGACCTGGCGATCGACAAGGGCTCTCGGGTCGTCATCCTCGGCCTCAACGGCGCGGGCAAGACGACGATGCTGCGGATCCTGGCCGGCGTCGACCAGCCCGACACCGGCGCCGTCGTACCCGGCCACGGGCTGAAGATCGGCTACTACGCCCAAGAGCACGAGACGCTCGACGTCGACCGCACCGTGCTCGAGAACATGCAGAGCGCGGCCCCGCAGCTGACCGACACCGAGGCGCGCTCCGTGCTCGGCTCGTTCCTCTTCTCCGGCGAGGACGCGCACAAGCCCGCCAAGGTGCTCTCCGGTGGCGAGAAGACCCGTCTCGCGCTCGCGTCGCTGGTCGTCTCCAGTGCCAACGTGCTGCTGCTCGACGAGCCCACCAACAACCTCGACCCCGCCTCCCGCGAAGAGGTGCTGGCCGCGATCCGCACCTATGAGGGCGCGATCATCCTGGTGACGCACGACGAGGGCGCCGTCCGCGCGCTCGAGCCGGACCGGGTGCTGCTGCTTCCCGATGGTGATGAGGACCTCTGGAACGAGGACTACGCCGACCTGGTGTCCCTGGCCTGACCTAAGGTCTGGGGCATGGACCCGAAGACGCTCGAGGACGCCGGCCTGCAGTACGACGTGACGGGCCCGGTCGCGACGATCACCCTGCACCGGCCCGAGGTACGCAACGCCCAGACCCCCGCCATGTGGCACGCCCTCGCGGCCATCGGTGACGAGCTGTCCGACGACGTACGCGTGGTCGTCCTGAAGGGCGCGGGCGCTGCCTTCTCGGCCGGCCTCGACCGCAGCATGCTCGACCCCAGCACCGCTGGCGAGGGCTCGGTCGTCGCGCTGATGGGCAAGTCCGACGAGGAGGTCTCGGCCGCGATCGACGGGTACCAGCGCGGCTTCACCTTCCTGCGCGACCCGCGCTTCGTCTCCATCGCCCAGGTGCACGGCTACGCCATCGGCGCCGGCTTCCAGCTTGCGCTCTCGTGCGACCTGCGGGTCGTCGCGGACGACGTGCAGTTCTGTATGAAGGAGTCGGCGCTGGGCCTGGTGCCCGACCTGACCGGAACAAAGCCGTTGGTCGAGAGCGTTGGCTATGCCAGGGCGTTGGAGATCTGTGCCACGGCGCGGATGATCGGCGCGGAGGAGTCGGTGGACATCGGGCTCGCGCTCGCCGCCGTACCCGCAGCCGAGCTGGAGGCGACCGTGGCCGACCTGGTGGCGGCCCTGACCGCACCGATGGCCGGCGCGGTGCGTGAGACCAAGGCGTTGCTGCTGAGTGCAGCGGATCGAAGCCTCGAGGACCAGCGTCGGCTGGAGCGCGAGGCACAGACCCGCCGCTTCCGGGAGCTGGTCGCGCTGATGGGCCACTAGGGAGAGACCATGTCGGGGATGCAGGGCTCGGGTGCCGCCTGGCGGCACCTGCGATCGGACCGGAGCATCGTCCACAATCGGATCGAGGGCGGCACCGTACGCCGAGTCTTCGGGTTCGCGCGTCCGCACCGGCGACTGATCACCGTCTTCCTGCTGCTGACCGTCATCGACAGCTGCCTGGTCGTCGTCTCGCCGCTGTTGGCGAAGCACATCATCGACGACGGCATCGTCGGCGGCGACGCCCAGCTGGTGACGATCCTGGCGCTCGCGATGGCGGGCGTGGCACTGGTCGGCGCCGTGCTGTCGGTCTTCGAGGGCTGGCTCTCGTCCCGGATCGGAGAGGGCCTGATCTACGACCTGCGCACCCGAGTCTTCGGTCACGTGCAGCGTCAGTCGCTCGCGTTCTTCACCCGGACCCAGACCGGTGCGTTGGTCTCGCGCCTCAACAACGACGTGATCGGCGCCCAGCGCGCCTTCACCTCGACCCTGTCGAGCACGGTGGCCAGCACGATCTCGGTGGTCGTGGTGGGCGTGGCCATGCTCGCGCTGAGCTGGCAGGTCACGCTGCTCTGCCTGGCGATCTTCCCGCTGATGCTGCTGGTGTCCCGCTGGGTCAGCGGTCGTCTCGCCGGCCTCACCCGGCAGCAGATGGACGGCAACGCCGACATGGGCAACGCCATGACCGAGCGGTTCAACGTGGGCGGCGCGATGCTGCTCAAGCTCTTCGGCCGCCGCGGCGAGGAGGACGAGCTGTTCGCCCGCAAGGCCGCCACCGTGCGCGACCTCGGCATCCGGATCTCGCTGCTCACCCGCATCTTCGCGGCGTCGATGATGGCCGTGCCGGCGCTCGCGACTGCCCTCGTGTACGGCGTCGGTGGTCACCTGGCGGTCGACGACGCGCTCACCGTCGGCACCCTGATCGCGCTCGCGACCCTGCTGCTACGCCTCCTTGGGCCGCTGCAGAGCCTCTCCAACGTCCGGATCGACGTGATGACCGCGTTGGTCAGCTTCGAGCGGGTCTTCGAGGTGCTCGACCTGCCGTCCCTGATCGAGGAGAAGCCGGACGCCGTGACGCTGCCGCGGTCGGCCGCGCGCCTGGAGTTCGACCACGTCGGATTCGGCTACCCGCGTGCCGACGACATCTCGCTGGCCTCCCTGGAGACCGTCGCTCGGAAGGAGTCGCGCGAGGGAGGACCGGTGCTGAACGACATCGGGTTCGTCGCCGAGCCCGGGCAGATGGTCGCGCTGGTCGGCCCGTCGGGCGCCGGCAAGACGACGATCACCCACCTCGTGGCGCGGTTGTACGACGCCAACACCGGCGTGGTCCGCGTCGGCGGCCACGACGTCCGCGACGTCACCCTGCAGTCTCTGGAGGACGTCGTCGGCTACGTCACCCAGGACGCCCACATGTTCCACGACACGATCCGGACCAACCTGCTCTACGCGCGCCCCGGTGCCAGCGACCCGGAAGTCTGGGCGGCCCTGGAGGCGGCCCAGATCGCGGCTTTGGTGCGGGCGCTGCCCGACGGCCTCGACACGGTCGTCGGGGACCGTGGCTACCGGCTGTCCGGAGGGGAGCGGCAGCGGCTCGCGATCGCCCGGCTGCTGCTGAAGGCCCCCGCGATCGTCGTACTGGACGAGGCGACGGCGCACCTGGACAGCGAGTCCGAGGTCGCCGTACAACGCGCGCTCGACGCCGCTCTCGAGGGCCGGACCTCGCTGGTCATAGCGCACCGGCTCTCGACGGTGCGCAACGCCGACCAGATCCTGGTCGTCGAGGCAGGGAGGATCGTCCAGCGCGGCACCCATGCCTCGCTGCTCGCCGAGGGCGGGCTGTACGCCGACCTCTACCGCACCCAGTTCGTCGAGGATCTTCCTCCGACCCACGTCTGAGCGAGGTTCAGAGGTCTCAACACGCCGGTCGCGGCCTCGTTCCTCGCTCGCGTGGCTCGCTCGACCACCAGCAGGGAGTCCACTGCCGCGTCCTCGCTAGGTTTGGTGTCATGGATCTCGAGCTCGCCGACCGTGTCTACGTCGTCACCGGGGGAGCCCGCGGCCTGGGGCGCGCCACCGCCGACGCTCTGGTCGAGGAGGGCGCCCGCGTCGTCCTCTCCGGCCGCAACGAGGAGTCGCTCGCGGCTGCGCAGCGGGTGCTGGGCGATGCGGCCGAGACGGTCGTCGCCGACAACGCGGACCCGGCGACCCCCGACCGGTTGATCCGGTCGGCGCTCGACCGCTGGGGGCGCCTCGACGGCGCGCTGGTGAGCGTCGGTGGCCCGCCCATGGGCTCGGTGGTCACGACTACCGACGAGCAGTGGACCGCGGCGTTCGCATCGGTCTTCCTCGGGGCGGTGCGGGTCGGCCGCGAGATCGGCAAGGCTCTCCCGCACGGCGGCTCGCTGGCGTTCGTGCTGTCGTCGAGCGTCCGGGCACCCCTCGCGGACATGGCGATCTCCAACGGCCTGCGACCCGGCCTGGCCATGGTGGCGAAGACGCTGGCTGACGAGCTCGGTCCAGCCGGTGTACGCGTGAACGGGCTGCTGCCCGGCCGGGTCGGCACCGACCGGGTCGCCGAGCTCGACGCGGCGACCGGTGACGCCGAGGCCGCTCGCGCGGCGGGCGTCGCGACGATCCCGTTGCGTCGCTACGGGGAGCCGGAGGAGTTCGGCCGGGTCGCGGCGTTCGTGCTCTCGCCCGCGGCGTCGTTCGTGTCCGGCGTCATGCTGCCGGTCGACGGGGGCATGCTCCGCGCCCTGTGAGCGTCGCGGGCGGCGCGCTCGTCGGCGTACGCCTTCTGGTACGCCGCCTTGACCGCCTGCTTGTGGGCGTTCTTGGCCGCACGCCGGGACTTGCGCTCGGAGAGGGCGGCCTCGCTGGCGGACGTCTCATCGGGGCGCAGCGAGCGGCGCTCGTCCCAGGCGAGGTAGCCGAACCCGAAGAGTGCCAGGAGCCCGAAGAACCACCACTGCAGCCCGTAGAAGAAGTGCGGGCCGTTGTCGAGCTCGGGCAGCTCGACCGGCTCGAGGTCGGCGGCCGGTCGACCGTCCTCGGTGTCGAGGACGACGAAGCCGCCGTAGACCTCCTGGCCGATGGCCTTGCCGATCCGCTCGCTCGAGATCGACCGGGTTGAGTGGTTGCTGACGTTGGTGCTGTCACCGTAGGCGTCGGCGCGGACCCAGCCCTCGACGGTCACCTCGCCGGTGGGGGGCACGGGTACGTTGGCAGGGCTGGCGCCCTCGTTGTCGGCCGCCATCCAGCCGCGGTCGACGAGCAGGGTCGCACCGTCGGTCGTGACCAGCGGGACGACCACGTCGATGCCGGAGGCGCCGTCACGCGTGCGGTAGCGGACGATCACGGTCTCGTCCGCGTCGTACGTGCCGGTGGCCGTGACCTGGCGCCACTCGTCGTCCTCGATGACCGATCGTCCGGGAGCCAGGACGTCGCCCACGGGAGCGGGTGCGCGGTCCTCGTTGGCGCGGACGACCGCGTTGCTGGCCTTGCGGTCGTCGAGGCGGTGGAACTGCCACTGGCCGAGCCACCAGGCGGCGTAGCAGAGCAGCACGACGACGACTGCGAAGAGCAGCCAACGCCGACTGATGAGAAAACGCCAGGACCGCACGGGTCGAGGCTAGTCGTCCCCGGGGCGGCGTTCGTGGTCGGCCTCAGGCGAGGTCCCTAGACTGTGGTGATGACGACACAGCGCCTCGATGACCGCTTCGGTCGGGTGGCAACGGACCTACGGGTCTCGTTGACCGACCGGTGCAACCTGCGCTGCAGCTACTGCATGCCGGCGGAGGGGCTCGACTGGCTACCGGACGAGTCCGTGCTCACCGAGGACGAGATCGTCCGGCTGGTCCGGATCGGGGTCCAGCAGCTCGGGATCCGCGAGGTCCGGTTCACCGGCGGTGAGCCGCTCGTGCGCCGCGGTCTGGTCGACATCGTCCGGCGCAGCCACGAGCTCGGCGTCGAGACGTCGCTGACGACCAACGCGCTCGGGCTGGCCCGGATGGCCGAGGCGCTCGCCGCGGCCGGGCTCGACCGGGTCAACGTCAGCCTCGACAGCGTCCGTCCCGAGACCTTTCATGCCATCACCCGCCGCGACCGGCTCAAGGACGTGCTCGCCGGTCTCGAGGCGGCCCGCGCGGCCGGGCTGGGCCCGATCAAGATCAACGCCGTACTCATGCGCGGCCACAACGACGACCAGGCGCCCGAGCTGCTGCGCTGGGCGCTCGCCGAGGGCTATCACCTGCGATTCATCGAGCAGATGCCGCTGGACGCCCAGCACGGCTGGTCACGCGACGCGATGATCACCGCCGACGAGATCTTCGGCTGGCTCGAGGCCGAGTTCGTGCTGAGCCCGGCGGTCGAGCCGCGGGGGAGTGCTCCCGCCGAACTGTTCCAGGTCGACGGTGGACCGGGGACGGTCGGTGTCATCGCCTCCGTCACCCGACCCTTCTGCGGCGACTGCGACCGGGTGCGGCTGACCGCCGACGGTCAGATCCGCAACTGTCTCTTCGCCCGCGAGGAGTCCGACCTCCGGGCCGCTCTGCGCGCCGGCGCCACCGACGACGAGATCGCGGACCGCTGGGTGATCGCGATGCGGGGCAAGCGCGCCGGCCACGGCATCGACGACCCGACGTTCCTGCAGCCGGACCGGCCGATGTCGGCCATCGGCGGGTGATCACGAGCGCGTCAGCGGGCGTGATCGTTGGTGGTTGAGCAGCGACCGGGGACGCGTCAGCGGACCTGATGGAGCGTGTCGAGACCCGGTGAGCCGGGTGGCAGCCCGGCTGAGCCTCGGTGGTTGAGACAGGCGCTAACGCGCCTTCCTCAACCACCGATCGTGTGCGGTACGACGTCCTTCAGGAACTGACGCGCGCCCAGGAAGTCGGACAGCGAGCCCTTGTGGTCGTCACAGGCCAGCCAGATCTTGCGGCGGTCCGGGGTGTGCAGCTTGGGGTTGTTCCACAGCAGCTCCCACGTGGCCGGAGCCTGGCAGCCCTTGGCGGAGCAGACGTCCGGCTCGGTGGCCGGCTGGGCGTCCGTCACGGCGTGCTCCTCCTGAAATGTGAAGTGGTGCCAGACAACCACGGGGGAAGCCGTCCGGCACCACAGCGAGCCAGGACGGGGGAGACCCGGCTCGCGTGGATTCTGTCACCCAGTCGGGTGAAGTCAAGGGTGAGGACGATCCTCACCCGAAGTGTCTTGCTTGGCGTCGAGCTCGCGCACGTAGCGACCGTCCGGCAGGTCGATGCCGTCGTCCTTCGTCATCACGGCGTTGGCCATGACGACGGCGACGTACGGCAGGATCAACGCCCCGGCGATCAGGATCGGCCATAGCCATCCGATGTGCGCCAGCGCCGCGATGATGGCCCCGACGAAGCAGAGCGAACGCAGCGTCATCGAGATCAGGTAGCGCTTCTGCCGGCCCGCGATCTCGTCATTGCGGTTCGACGCGGCCGTGGTGATCCGGACCGCCTCGTCACGGTGCGGACTCATCGGCCGACTTCCGTGTCGGCGCAGGTCGCGGGCCATTCGTCCATCGTACGTCGGTAGGGTCGGCTACCGAGGCCTGCCCCAAGCCGTCCCATCAAGCCGTCCACTGCAGGCCCATTATCGGAGGTCATCATGACGAACCGCACCTACCGCGTCACCGAGATCGTCGGCACCTCGCCCGACGGCATCGACGCGGCCATCCGCAACGCCGTCGACCGCGCGGGCAAGACGCTGCGACACCTCGACTGGTTCGAGATGACCCAGGTCCGCGGACAGGTCAAGGACGGCCAGGTCGAGCACTTCCAGGTCGGTCTCAAGGTCGGCTTCCGGCTCGAGGACGACTGACATGGTCTCGACCCGCCGGATGCGACCTCGCGAGCCCGGTCGCACGGCTGCTCGACCTGGCTGCTGGGTCTCGGGCCTCGCAAGCTCAGCCCGAGGCAGCCTATTTCCGTGTACCGGCGGGTAGTCGATAGCGTCGCCACGTGAGCGAACCAGACCAGACGACAACCCGCTCCGTGCTCGTCACGGGCGGCAACCGAGGGATCGGCCGGGCCATCGCGGAGGCGTTCGTGGCGAACGGCGACAAGGTCGCAGTCACCACTCGCAGCGGCGGCGCACCGGAGGGCACGCTCGACATCCGGTGCGACATCACCGATGCGGGACAGGTCGAGGCGGCGTTCGCGCAGATCGAGGAGGCCCACGGACCGGTCGAGGTGCTCGTCGCCAACGCCGGGATCACCGCCGACACGCTTCTCCTGCGGATGACGGACGACGACTGGACCTCGGTGATCGACACCAACCTCACCGGCTCCTTCCGACTGGCCAAGCGCGCCGCCAAGGGCATGCTCCGGCTGCGCCGAGGCCGGATCGTCTTCATCTCCTCGGTCGTCGGACTGCTCGGCTCGGCCGGGCAGGTCAACTACGCCGCGTCCAAGGCGGGCCTCGTCGGCATGGCGCGCTCGATCGCACGCGAGCTCGGCTCCCGGTCGATCACGGCGAACGTCGTCGCGCCGGGCTTCATCGAGACCGACATGACCGGCGTGCTGAGCGACGACCAGAAGGCCGCCATCAAGGCACAGGTGCCGTTGAGCCGGTTCGGCTCGGTGGATGACATCGCAGAGACCGTGCTGTGGCTGACCGGCCCCGGCGCGGCGTACGTCACCGGGGCAGTCATCCCGGTCGACGGTGGACTCGGAATGGGGCACTGACATGGGCATTTTGGACGGCAAGCGGATCCTGGTCGCCGGCGTGACGATGGACAGCTCCATCGGCTTCGCGACGGCGAAGGTCGCGCAGGAGCAGGGCGCGACCGTGCTCATCTCGAACTTCGGGCGCGCGCTCGGCATCACCCGACGGATCGCCAAGCGGCTGCCGGTCGAGCCGCCGGTGCTCGAGCTCGACGTGACCGACGAGGATCACCTCGCCGGGCTCGAGGCGCAGGTGCGCGAGCACGTCGACGGTCTCGACGGCGTCGTCCACTCGATCGCTTACGGCAACCCGGAGACGCTGCTGGGCGGCAAGTTCCTCACCGGCCCCTGGCCGGACGTCGCGCAGGCGGTGCAGGTCTCGGCGTACTCGCTCAAGTCGCTGGCGGAGGCTTCCCGACCGTTGATGGGTCCTGGCGGCTCCATCGTCGGGCTCACCTTCGACGCGACGGTGGCCTGGCCGGCGTACGACTGGATGGGCGTGGCCAAGGCGGCGCTGGAGTCCACGTCGCGCTACCTGGCCCGCGACCTCGGCCCGCACGGCATCCGCTCCAACCTGGTGTCCGCCGGGCCGCTGAAGACGCTGGCCGCGAAGGCGATCCCGGGCTTCGAGGACCTCGAGTCCATGTGGAGCGACCGCGCACCGCTGGGCTGGGACAACACTGACCATGCGCCGACCGCGCGGGCTGTGTGCGCCCTGCTCTCCGACTTCTTCCCGGCCACGACCGGCGAGATCATCCACGTGGACGGCGGCCTGCACGCGATGGGTGCGTGACATGTCCTCGCGTCGCCTGGTGGTGATGCGGCACGCGAAGGCCGAGCAGGACGGCCCGACCGACTTCGAGCGACCCCTGGCCTCGCGCGGACGCCGCGATGCCGAGGCTGCTGGCGCGTGGCTGGCGTCGCAGGGCGTGGCGCCCGACCACGCGCTGGTGTCCGCGGCGCTGCGCACCCAGCAGACCTGGGAGTCCGTCGCATCTGGTGCCGGCTGGACGCTGTCTCCCGACTTCGACCGGGGGCTGTACGCCGCTGGCCCGGAGAGCGCGCTGGACATCGTCCGGCTCGTGCCCGACTCGGCGTCCGTGCTGGTCGTGATCGGTCACAACCCGACGATGGCGGTCCTGGCGCAGCTGCTCGACGACGGCAGCGCCGACGCCGAGGTGGGCGCCTCGATGGCCGGTGACTTCCCGACCAGCGCGGTCGCGGTCTTCTCGTACGACGGCGCCTGGGCCGATCTGGGCGAGGGCACTGCCCGGCTCGAGGCGTTCCACGTGGGTCGCGCCTGAGCGACGTACTCGTCAGCCGAAAGCTCCCGACACGCCGTTGCAGCAGCGGCGTGTCAGCGGGTTTCCCCGGGCAGCCGGGGAAACCCGCATCCCTCAGACCGGCGGCGCCGGCGTCACGATCCCGGCCTCGGCATCGGCCGCGACGATCTCCTCGCGGGAGATGCCGAGCAGGTACATGATCGCGTCGAGGTAGGGGACGTTGACGGAGGTGTCGGCGGCGTCCTGCACCACGGGCTTGGCGTTGTAGGCGATGCCGAGCCCGGCGGCGTTGAGCATGTCGAGGTCGTTCGCACCGTCGCCGATGGCGATGGTCGCGGCCTCGGGCACGCCGATCTCGGCCGCGAACTCACGTAGCGCTGCCGCCTTGCCGGCCCGGTCGACGACCGGGCCGAGGATCCGGCCGGTGAGGACACCATCGACGATCTCCAGCTCGTTGGCGCGGGAGAAGTGGATGCCGAGGTCGTCGGCCAGGCGGTCGACGAGCTGGCTGAACCCACCGGAGACCAGCGCGAACCGGTAGCCGAGACGACGCAGGGTCCGCACGAGTGTCCGGGCGCCGGGCGCGAGCACGATGGCGTCGTACACCTCGTCCAGCGCGCTCTCCGGCACGCCCGCGAGCAGGGCGACGCGCGAGCGCAGCGACTCCTCGAAGTCGAGCTCTCCGCCCATGGCAGCGGCCGTGACAGCGGCGACCTCTGCCTCACAGCCGGCGTATGCCGCGAGCATCTCGATCACCTCGCCTTGGATCAGCGTGGAGTCGACGTCCATCACGATCAGCCGGGTGCCGCGGCGCAGCAGGTTGGCGGGCTGGACGGCAATGTCGATGCCCTGCGTCGCGGCCTCGGCGGCGAGGACGGTGCGCAGCGCATCGGTGTCGACACCAGAGACGTGCAGGTCGATCGCCGTGACCGGGTAGCGCGCCATCCGCTCGATGCGGTCGATGTTGGCGCCCGCGTCGGCGATCCGCCCCGCGACCGCCGCCATCGCGGAGGCCCGCAACGGCGTGCCGATGATCGTCACGTGCGAGCGGCCCTCGCGCCGGGACTTGTTGTCACCGACGCCGCGGTCGATGTCGACGCTCATGCCGAGCGCCTCGGCGGTCTCATCGACCGCTGCGCGCACCCTCTTGGGGTTGCGGGGGGCGGTCACCAGGATGCCGAGGATGAGCCGGCTCCGGAGCACGATCTGCTCGATGTCGAGCACCTCGACGCCCGCACCCGAGAGCGCGGTGAAGACGGATGAGGTCACGCCCGGGCGGTCCTTGCCCGAGAGCGTGATGAGGAGGGTCTCCGGCTTGTCGCCTGGCTGCACGTCAGTCATCTCAGTCGGCAACGCTATCGCTGTTGCCGGTGCACTCGGCGCCGGCGCCCGGATGTCGGAGGCGGGTCGTAGCGTCGGGGCATGACCAACATCCATCACACGATCGACTACGTCGAGCTCAACGTCGGCGCGACGATGGCCCAGACCCGGGCCTTCTACGAGCAGGCGTTCGGGTGGACGTTCAACGACTACGGGCCGGAGTACGCCGGGATCCGGTGGTCCGACGGCGAGGGAGAGGTCGGCGGGCTCAGTGCCGCCAAGGAGGGCAGCCGCGGTGGACCGCTGGTGCTGCTGTACTCCGAGGACCTGGACGCCACCGTCGAGAAGGTCCGCGCGGCCGGAGGAGAGGTGATCGAGGACGCGTACGAGTTCCCCGGGGGGCGCCGCTTCCACTTCATCGACCCGGCAGGCAACGAGCTCGGGGTGTGGGCGTCCAGCTGATGCGTGCCCTACTCCGGCGGCCAGACCTCGGGCGAGCAGGCGGCGACCAGCGCGCGCCTCCCGGCGCGCGCCAGTGGCCGTAGCGCGGCCTCGCGCGCCGCTGTTTCGGCGGCGGTGACGGCACCCCCGTCGTCCTCCAGCGCGAGGTCGACGATCCCGATCGCCTGCAGGCCGCGGGAGGCGAGCTCGACGCACCGGGGCGGTACGCCAGCCGGAGCGCCGACCGGGGCGCGGTGTCGCAGGTTGAGCAGCTCGTCGGCCACCTCGGGCCGCCACCGGGCGACCTCGAGCGCGGCCAGCGAGTTGGCCGAGTCGATCAGGGCACTGCGCAGGAGCCGGTCGGCCTCACCCACGTCGGGCAGCTGACGCCGCGCGGCGGGATGGGCCGTCCAGATCACGGCGGCCCCGGTGCGGTGCGGGACGAGACCGACCCCGGCGTCGGCGGCCACGATGGCCTCGCCGGCCTCCAGGGCGTCGGCGTTGAAGGCCGCTGGGCCGCCGAGACCGACCGGGTCGCCCTCAGTTGGGAACGCCGCCCCCAGTGCCGACGCGCCCGCGAGCCGTAGCCGCCCGAGCGCGGCGACGAGCGTGTCGGTGCTGGCAGCGCCCGGCAGACCGGCCACGGCGTGGGTCGCGTCGTCGCCGAGCACGGCGTCGACCACGAGGTCGGTGACGACGTGGCCGCGTAGCCACGCCGTACCCCACCAGGCGAGTCTCGCGGAGGCTGGGAGCACAGTGGTCACGGCCGGTGAGGATACGCGGTGGAGACTCATCGAGCAGTGGATAGGGTGTGCCGCATGACAGCTGTCCTGGACTTCGCCGATGTCACCATCAGGCGGGGGCAGGCCACCTTGCTGGACCGAGTCAGCTGGCGCGTCAACGACGACGAGCGGTGGGTGATCCTCGGCCCCAACGGCGCCGGGAAGACCACGCTGCTCCAGGTGGCGAGTGCCCAGATCCACCCGACCGAGGGTGTTGCCGGCATCCTCGACGAGGTGCTCGGCGCCGTCGACGTCTTCGAGCTGAGGCCACGCATCGGCATCACCAGCGTCGCGCTCGCCGAGCGCATCCCGCGCTCCGAGCGCGTCCATGACGTGGTCGTGTCCGCGTCGTACGGCGTCGTGGGCCGGTGGCGCGAAGAGTACGACGAGCTCGACCACGAGCGCGCCACAGACCTGCTGACCGAGGTCGGGGTGATGCACCTGGTGGACCGGACGTTCGGCACCCTCAGCGAGGGGGAGCGCAAGCGCGTCCAGATCGCGCGGGCCCTGATGGCCGATCCCGAGCTCCTCCTGCTCGACGAGCCGGCCGCCGGCCTCGACCTCGGCGGTCGTGAGGATCTCGTGTCGACCCTGTCGGTCCTCGCTGCCGACCCGGCGTCGCCGGCGACGGTCCTGGTGTCGCATCACGTCGAGGAGATCCCGCCCGGGTTCACCCACGCCCTGCTCCTCCGTCGCGGCCAGGTCGTCTCGTCCGGCCCGATCGACGAGGTGATCACCGCGGCCAACCTCTCGTCGGCGTTCGGGATGCCGCTCGTGCTCAACCACGAGGACGGTCGCTGGAACGCTCGACGCCGTACCCGGCAGAGGTAGGAGTCAGAGCTGAGTGGCGCCTGGACACCGCCCTGTACGGGAAGCGGATTCGGTGGTGCCACTAGGCTTTGGCCATGGACTGGCTGAGCGAGCACGCGTGGGCGGTCTGGCTGGGGGTCGCCGCGTTTCTCGGCATCGCCGAGCTGATCAGTCTCGACCTCGTGCTGGCGATGCTCGCTGTCGGAGCCGGCGGTGGTGCCATCACGGCCGCGCTGGGCGGCCCCGTCGCTCTGCAGATCATCGTCGCGGGCATCACCGCGATCGCGATGCTCGCCCTGGTCCGTCCCTCTCTGGTCGCCCGGTTGCACCAGGGGCCTGACCTGGTGCTCGGCACCAAGAAGCTGGTCGGCCAGCGTGCGACGGTGACCCAGCGGATGACCGGTCTCGCAGTCGGCCAGATCAAGCTGGCGGGCGAGACCTGGAGCGCCGCGCCGTACGACGAGCACGTCGCGATCGAGGTCGGCGAGACCGTCGAGGTCTTCGAGATCCGCGGTGCCACGGCCTACGTCCATCCCGTCCCTGAGCTCGACAGCTGAACCCCTGAGCGTGAAGAGGAGTCCTCGGTGCCACTCGCCATCCTGATCCTGCTGGCCCTGCTACTGCTGTTCGTCGTGGTGCTGCTCGCCAAGACGGTCCGCATCGTCCCCCAGGCGCGGGCGGGGGTCGTCGAGCGCTTCGGCAAGTACCTGAAGACGCTGCCCGCCGGTCTCAACATCGTCGTGCCCTTCGTCGACAAGGTCCGCTACGTGATCGACCTGCGTGAGCAGGTCGTCAGCTTCCCGCCGCAGCCGGTGATCACCGAGGACAACCTGGTGGTGTCGATCGACACGGTCATCTGGTTCCAGGTCACCGACCCGATCGCGGCGACGTACGAGATCGCCAACTACATCCAGGCCGTCGAGCAGCTCACCATGACGACGCTGCGCAACATCGTCGGTGGCATGGACCTCGAGCAGACCCTGACCAGCCGCGAGGAGATCAACACCGGCCTGCGTGGCGTGCTCGATGAGGCGACCGGCAAGTGGGGCATCCGCGTCAACCGCGTGGAGATCAAGGGCATCGACCCGCCGCCGTCCATCAAGGACGCGATGGAGAAGCAGATGCGTGCCGACCGCGACAAGCGCGCGTCGATCCTCACCGCCGAGGGTCAGCGGCAGTCCTCGATCCTCACGGCCGAGGGCAACAAGCAGTCCGCGATCCTGAACGCCGAGGGTGACCGCGAGTCGCAGATCCTGCGGGCCCAGGCCGACCGCGAGTCCTCGATCCTGAGGGCGCAGGGTGAGGGGCAGGCCATCCAGACGGTCTTCCAGGCCATCCACGACGGCAACCCGGACCAGTCGCTGCTGGCCTACCAGTACCTGCAGATGATGCCGAAGATCGCCGAGGGCGGCGCCAACAAGCTCTGGATCGTGCCGAGCGAGATCGGCAAGGCGCTCGAGGGCCTGGGCTCCACGATGACGGACCTCGCGGGGATCCCGCAGCACTCGAGCGGCTCGAAGACGCGCGTCGACATGGGCAGCACCGAGCGCGCCGCGCTCGGCGGCAGCGGTGCCCTCGCCGACTCGGAGCTCAAGAAGGCCAACGCGGCCGTCGAGGCCGCGATCGCCGAGGCAGCCCAGGCCGCCAACCCACGCGCCGCGGTCCGACCCGAGACGACCGACCCGTCCATCGACCCCGGTGAGGTACCCCCCGCCCCGCCGGAGGAGCCGCCCACTTCGTGAGTGTCTTCGAGATCATCGCGGTCCTGCTCGCCGGGACCGCGGCCGGAACCATCAACACGGTCGTGGGCTCCGGGACGCTGATCACCTTCCCGACCCTGCTCGCGTTCGGCGTCCCGCCCGTCACCGCCAACGTCTCCAACACCATCGGGCTCGTGCCCGGGTCGATCTCGGGTGCGATCGGCTACCGGCGCGAGCTCGCCGGCCAGCGGTCGCGCGTGCTGCGGCTCAGCGTCGCGTCACTGATCGGTGGTACGGCGGGCGCCGTACTGCTCCTGGTGCTGCCGGAGGACGCGTTCACGGCGATCGTGCCGGTGCTGATCGTGCTCGGACTGGTGCTGGTCGTCTGCCAGCCGCGGATCTCTGCGTGGGTGGCCAAGCGGCACGAGGCGGCGGGTGGCATGCCGCACCACGGGACGTGGTGGGTGTGGCCCGGCGTACTCGGCACCGGTGTGTACGGCGGCTACTTCGGTGCCGCCCAGGGCGTCCTGCTGATGGCGGTGCTCGGCACCGGCGTCGACGAGTCGCTCCAGCGGCTCAACGGCATCAAGAACATCCTCGCCGCCGTCGTCAACGCGATCGCGGGACTGATCTTCGCGATCGTCGCCGACGTCGACTGGTGGATCGTGCTGCTCATCGGCATCGGCTCGGTCATCGGTGGGCAGATCGGCGCCACCGTCGGTCGCCGGCTCCCGCCCGTGGGGCTCCGGATTGCCATCGTGGTGGTCGGGACCGTGGCGCTGGTCGTCTTCCTGCTGAGCTGACCGGGACACGCCGGTTGGTGACCAACCGGCAGACCTTGAGGCCCGGAGCTCAGCGCCGGAAGAGCCCCAGTGCGCCCGACGCCATCGCACCGACTGCGGGCGCGATCAGGGTCATGGCGGTCTTGCGGGACACCGAGCCGTCCTGCATGGCGAAGTAGCCGGTGGCGGCGTCCGCGCCGTCGACCAGGATGCCGAGGCCGATCAGCCCGCGTTGGGCCTTGCCCCGGGCGACCAGCGTGACAACGCCCAAGGCGATCTCACGGGAGCCGAAGAGCCGCACCACGTAGGGGACCTGGGGGTTGGTCACCGGGTCGAGCTGGAACATCTTCGCCGCGGCCTGCGGGTTGGCGAGCGCCGCGGCGCCGACCGCGATCCGTCCGAGGGAGAGGCCGATCACAGGGTTCATGGCGTGCACGCTAGCGGTCGCCCGGTGACCGCGCTCATGACAGGCTCGACCCATGGACCTGTACGACGTGATGCGGACGACCCCGGCCGTCCGGGAGTTCACCGACGAGCCCCTGCCCGACCGGACCCTGCACCGGATCCTCGACCACGCCCGGTTCGCGCCGAGCGGCGGCAACCGCCAGGGGGTGCGGATCATCGTCGTACGCGACCAGCAGACCCGGGAGCGCCTCGCCGAACTCAATGAGCCCGCGATACGCCGCTACGTCGCGCAGATCAAGGCCGGCCAGAGCCCGTGGAACAGTCTCGAGCCGCCGATCCCGACCGCAGACGAGATCGCGGCGACCGACGTACCCGAGGCGTTCACGAAGCCTGTGCTCACCGCTGGCGCGGTGCTCGTCGTCTGCGTCGACCTCGGGGTCGTCGCCTCGACAGACCAGGACCTCGACCGGGTCGGTGTCATCAGCGGCGCCTCCGTCTACCCCATGGTGTGGAACATCCTGCTGGCCGCTCGCAACGAGGGCTACGGCGGCACGATCACGACCATGGCCGCCGCCGAGGAGCCGGCCGTCCGCGGCCTGCTCGGCATCCCGGACCAGTACGCCGTCGCGGCGGTGCTCCCCATCGGCAAACCGGTCAAGCAGCTCACCAAGCTGCGCCGCAACGAGGTCGAGGAGTTCGTGACCCGGGAGACCTTCGACGGCCAGCCGTTCTAGTCGCCGGGTGCCGGTCCTGGCGATTTCGCATGTAACGCGGTGTTAGGTGCTCTGGTGACCTCGCCCTTGTTCTAACGGGTTCATAGAGGCCATAACACCGCGTTACAGGGGCGACGTCACTCGGATGCCACCACTCAGTCGACGTACGCCGACGCCCACCGGTCGATCTCGGCGTACGCCGCGGCGCGCGGCTCGGGCAGCGACAGCACGACGTCGTGGCGGGCGCCCTCGATCGCGATGTAGGTGACGTGGCGGCCGATGGCGGTCGCCCACCTCCGGATCTGCGGGACCTCGAGCACGATGTCGAAGTTGTGCACGTCGTCGCCCATCTCCTTGGGCCACCGGGTGCCGCCCGACGAGAGGACGAGGACGGGGCAGTCGACCTCGAGACCGGCCTGCAGCTCGGCGTGACCGCGCCGGATCGCGCTCAGCCACCCGAAGGACACGGGGAACGAGTCGAGCGGCTTCCAGTCGGTGTTGAACGGCCATTCGCCGGCGTGGTCGACGTGCAGGCTGCGCCCGTAGTAGCCGCCCACGGTGCGGGGGATGAGCCGGGTGGGCTGGCGTGCGCCGACCTGCTTGACCACCGAGGTGCCGAGCCCCTGCATCAGCTTGCCGCCCTGCATGTCGAGCCAGGGGGAGTTGAGGACCATGCCGGCGATCGCCGGCTGCCGCTCGTTGGCCCACAGCGACGCGATCAGGCCGCCGGTGGAGTGGGCGGTGAGCACGATGTGGTCGTGGCCGTCACGCTCGGCGATCCGGTGGAAGGCGGCGTCCAGCTCGCCGAAGTGCTGCCGGAGGTCGGTGACGTAGTTGGGTGTCTGGTGCGGCCGCAGCGATCGGCCGTACTTGCGCAGGTCGAGGGCGTAGAAGTCGTAGCCGCGCTTGGTCCACCACTCGGCGTACGCCGTCTGGAAGAAGTAGTCGCAGAACCCGTGGAGGTAGAGCACCGCGCGGCCCGTGGGCTCGGCGGCGCGGCGTACGACGAGCGTCGCGACGACGGGGCCTTCCTCGTCGGGCGGCAGCGTGATGGTCTCGGCCAGGTAGGGCTCACCCAGGACATCGGGAACGAGCTCGTCGAAGACTCCGGTCGTCATGGCCAAATTCTGTCAGGTCGCCGTAGGCGCAGGGCGACCTCGGGGTTGTTGGTGGTCACCAGCCAGGCCCGGCCGGACCGGGTCCAGTAGCGCAGCGACGGCTCGGTGTCGACGGTCCAGACGAGGAGCGGCAGGCCACGCTTCCGGGCGAACCGAGCCACCGCGAAGCGCGCGAGGGTGTGGTGGGCGACCACGACGTTGGCCCTGGAGTGCCGGTAGCGGACGTGTGGCCAGACCTCCGATGCCCGGACCTTGAGCTGCCTCCAGACCGGGAAGCCCTTGACCCCGCGGCCCAGCGAGAGACCCACGAGGAGTGCCGGTGCGTGCACGTCCGACCACGCCCGTACCGCGGCGACCGAGCGGTCGTCGAGGGTCGTGACGACGAGACGATCGGTGCCGAGCCGGCGCACCGCCTCGGCGGTCGCCTCGACCACGCCGTCGTCGGTGAACTTCAGGTCCAGGTGCACCCGGCTCCGTCCGGCCAGCAGCTCCAGCGCCTCGTCGTACGGCACGGCGTCCGGCGGGGCGATGTCGACCGGGTCGTGGAGCAGCACCAGGGAGCCGTCGGCGCAGCGCTGCACGTCGAACTCGATGTAGTCGACGCCGAGCTGGATCGCATGCTCGAGGGCGTCTCGGGTCAGGCACCGGTGGGCGCTGATCAGGACGGGGTCGGGGCGACGGCGGGGGGACAGCCTCATCGAGTCCCAGCGTAGGCGGCGGCAGCCCGGACCAGCCCAGCGAGGAGGCCGACATCGGCGGCCGTCTCCGGATGCCACTGCACGCCGACGCAGAAACGGTCGCCGGACGACTCGATCGCTTCGAGCGTCCCGTCGGCGGCGCGCGCGACCGCGTCGTACCCGGGGTGGGTGCGGACCGACTGGTGGTGGTGGCAGTTGACCGTCAGCCGGTCGCCGACGAGGCTCGCGACCCGAGTCTCAGCGAGCGTCACGACCTCGGTCTCGCCGAACGCGTCGCCGCCGGGAGAGTGCCGCTCGTGGTGCACGAGGTCGGGGACGTGCTGGTCGAGCACCCCGCCCGCGTGGACGGCCATCACCTGCATGCCGCGGCAGACCCCGAGGACGGGCAGGCTGGCCGCCTCGGCGGCGTCCAGCAGGGCGACCTCCCACGCGTCGCGGTCCGGGCGCCAGGCAGCCGTGCGGGGGTGTGGCGCGTCTGCGTAGCGGGTCGGGTCGACGTCGGCTCCGCCGCTGATCACCAGCCCGTCGAGCCGGGCGACCACGGCGTCGGCCGCGCCCGTCTGGCCCACCGGCGGCAGCAGCAGGGGTACGCCGCCGGTCGCCTCGACCGCGTCGGCGTACTGCGTCGGCAGCAGGTCGGCACGCTGCTGCCACACCCCCCACGCCGCGTCCTCGCGGTAGGTGGTCAGTCCGATGATCGGCGCGCCCATGTCAGAGGGGGGTGACGTAGGCCCCGGAGATGCCGCCGTCGACGAGGAACGTGTTGGCGGTCATGAACGAGGAGTCGTCGGACGCCAGGAAGAGCACGGCGGACGCCATCTCCTCCGGCTCGCCGAAGCGACCCATCGGCACGTGCACGAGACGGCGCGCGGCGCGCTCCTCGTCCTTCGCGAACAGCTCCTGCAGCAGGGGAGTGTTGACCGGCCCGGGGCAGAGCGCGTTGACCCGCACGCCCTGACGCGCGAACTGCACCCCGAGCTCGCGCGACATCGACAGCACACCGCCCTTGGAGGCCGAGTAGGAGATCTGGGACGTCGCGGCTCCCATCACAGCCACGAACGACGCGGTGTTGATGATCGAGCCCTTGCCCTGCTCGATCATGTAAGGGAGCGCGGCCTTGCAGCACAAGTAGACGCTGGTCAGGTTGACCTCCTGTACCTTGCGCCAGGCGTCGAGGTCGGTGTCGAGGATCGAGTCGTCCTCCGGCGGGCTGATCCCGGCGTTGTTGAACGCGATGTCGACCGAGCCGTACGTGTCCTTCGCCGTCTTGAACAGCGCGTCGACCTGGTCCTTGTCGGTGACGTCGACGTGGACGTACGTCGCCACGTCGGCGCCCCCGAGGTCGGCCACGATCTCGGCGCCGCGCTCGTCGTTGAGATCACCGATCACGACCTTCGCGCCCTCCGCGACGAACCGCTGGACTGTTGCGAGGCCGATGCCCGAGCAGCCGCCGGTGACGACCGCGACCCGGTCCTGGATGCGTCCTGCCATGTGGGGGTGCTGCCTCTCTGGTGTCGGGTCGTCCGCTTCACAAGCACCTATGGCTAGCGGAGAGGCGGACGACCCGGTTGGTCAATGGGCGATGAAGACGTTCTTCTCCTCGGTGAACGCCATGGGGGCGTCCGGGCCGAGCTCCCGGCCGAGGCCGGACTGTTTGTAGCCACCGAACGGCGTCCAGTAGCGCACCGACGAGTGCGAGTTGACGCTGAGGTTGCCGGCCTCGACACCTCGGGCGACCCGCAGGCCGCGGCCGAGGTCGTTGGTGAAGATCGAGCCGGAGAGGCCGTACTCGGTGTCGTTGGCCTTCGCGACGGCGTCCGCCTCGTCGTCGAACGGCATCACCGCGACGACCGGGCCGAAGACCTCCTCGCGCCAGATCCGGGTCGCCGGGTCCTCGACGGTCACCACTGACGGCGGCACCCAGAACCCGTCTCCACCCGGCGTCGTGCCGGCGAAGGCCACGTCGACCTCGTCGAGGTAGCCACGCACGGCCGAGCGCTGTTGTGCGGAGATGAGCGGGCCCATCTCGCTGGACTCGTCGCTGGGGTCGAGCACGCGCATGCCGAGCACAGCCGGCTCCAGGTGCGAGAGGAACTCGTCGTACGCCGAGCGCTCGACCAGGATCCGGGAGCGGGCGCAGCAGTCCTGACCGGCGTTGTCGAAGACGGCGTACGGCGCGCTCGCGGCCGCGGCGGCGATGTCGGCGTCGGCGAAGACGATGTTGGCGCTCTTGCCACCGAGCTCGAGGGTCACCCGCTTCACCTGGTCGGCACACCCGCGCATGATCTGCTTGCCGACCGCGGTCGAGCCGGTGAAGCACACCTTGCGGACGAGTTCGTGGGTCACGAATCGCTCGCCGACGACCGACCCCTTGCCCGGGATCACGGTGAGCACGTCGGCCGGCAGACCGGCCTCGAGGGCGAGCTCACCGAGCCGGACCGCGGTCAGCGGCGTGAGCTCCGCCGGCTTGAGCACGACCGTGTTGCCGGCAGCCAGCGCGGGAGCGAAACCCCAGCCCGCAATGGGCATCGGGAAGTTCCAGGGCACGATGATCCCGACGACGCCGAGCGGCTCGTGGATGGTGACGTCGATGCCGCCGGCCACCGGGATCTGGCGTCCGAAGAGTCGCTCGGGCGAGCCTGCGTAGTAGTTGAGGCAGTCGCGTACGTTGCCGGCCTCCCAGCGCGCATTGCCCCAGGTGTGGCCGGCGTTGCGGACCTCGAGCTCAGCGAGCTCGTCGATGTGCGCGT
This sequence comes from Nocardioides endophyticus, assembly GCF_039543845.1. NCBI lineage: Bacteria > Bacillati > Actinomycetota > Actinomycetes > Propionibacteriales > Nocardioidaceae > Nocardioides > Nocardioides endophyticus. Next base: position 333,144 of record NZ_BAABKN010000019.1, read on the forward strand.
CCACTACGGCCGCGAACCGGCGCAGCACTGCGGCACGTTCGCCCGGCGGCACCGCCTTCCACGCAGGGAAGGCCGCGTGGGCCCGCTCGATCGCGGCGTCGGCGTCCGCCGGCGAGGCCAGGGGTACGTCGACGACCGGCGCCGCGGTTGCCGGGTTGATGACGGTGTAGACGTCGCTCACTACAGCCTCTCGAATCCGCGGAAGAGCTCCCAGTCGGTGACGGCAGCGTTGAAGGCCGCCAACTCGACGGCGGCCATGTTGGCGTAGTGGTCGACGACGTCGTCCCCCAGGGTCGCCCGGGCGATCTCGGAGGTGGTGAACGCCTCCCGGGCGGCGGCGAGCGTCGCCGGCACCTTGGGGCGGTCCGAGGTGTACGCGTTGCCGACCAGCTCGTCCTCGAGCTCCAGCTCGTGCTCGATGCCGTAGAGGCCGCCGGCGAGCATCGCGGCCAGGGCAAGGTAGGGGTTGGTGTCCGCGCCCGGGACCCGGTTCTCCATCCGGGCACCGGCGCCGTGCCCGACGAGGCGTACGGCGCACGTCCGGTTGTCGAGCCCCCACGCGATCGTCGTCGGCGCGAAGGAGCCGTCGGCGAACCGCTTGTAGGAGTTGATGTTGGGCGCGAAGAGCAGGGTGAAGTCGGCGATCGTGGCCAGCACCCCGGCGATGAAGTGATCGTAGAGCGGTGTCCGGCCGTCGTCCTTCCAGAAGACCAGCTCGCCGTCCTCACCGCGCAGCGACAGGTGGATGTGGCACGAGCTGCCCTCACGCTGGTCGTACTTCGCCATGAACGTGATCGCCTTGCCCTGCTGGGATGCGATCTCCTTCGCGACCGTCTTGTAGACGACATGGTTGTCGGCCGTGGTGAGCGCGTCGGCGTACAGGAACCCGATCTCGTGCTGGCCGAGGTTGCACTCGCCCTTGGCGCCCTCGACGTCCAGGCCGGCGTCGTACATGGTGTTGCGGATCGCTCGCAGCAGCGGCTCGACGCGCGTGGTGCCGAGGATCGAGTAGTCGACGTTGTACTGGTTCACCGGCGTCAGGTCGTGGTAGCGGGCGTCGTGCGCGGCCTCGTACGTCGTGTCGAACGCGATGAACTCCAGCTCGGTGCCGGCCAGGGCGACCCAACCCCGCTCGGCGCACTTGTCGAGCTGTTTCTGCAGGATCGCCCGGGGCGACTGCACCACAGGCGAGTGCTGACCTGATTCATCGGGAGGCCAGACCAGGTCGCACTGCACCATCGCGGTCGACGGCAGGTGGGTGAGGAGACGGATCGTGCGGTCGTCGAGCACGAACTCCATGTCGCCGTACCCCTTCTCCCACGAGGAGATGGCGTAGCCGCCGACGGTGTTCATGTCGACGTCGACGGCGAGCAGGTAGTTGCAGCCCTCGGTCCCGTGCCGCACGACGACGTCGGCGAAGTAGCGTCCGTGCAGCCGCTTGCCCTGGAGCCGGCCTTGCATGTCGGTGAAGGCGACGACGACCGTGTCGATCTCGCCCTCCTGGATCCGGGCGAGGAGCTGCTCCATCGACAGATGGCGGCTGTTGCGCACGCGGTCTTCCTTTCCCTCAGGTCCTCGGGTCTAGCCCACGAGCCCGCGCAACAACGCGGCCGTGTCGTCGCAGTGCTCTTCCATCACCTTGCGCGCGCGCTCCGCGTCGCCGGTGACGATCGCCTTCACGAGCGCGGCGTGCTGGCGGTCGGAGTGCCCGATGTTGGCCTCGAGCACCGGGATCGCCAGGAGCATCTCGTGCAGCGTCGACTGCACCGAGGTCACCGCCTCGATCACGCGCGGGGAGTCGGCGAGGGATGCGACCGTGAGGTGGAAGCGGGAGTCCGCCTGCCGGTGGGCCGCGGGCCGCTTCGCGACGGCCACGTCCGCGTGCGCGCGCTCGAGCTCGGCGCGTCGGTCTGCGGAGAGCTCGGCGCGGGCGGCGAGCCACGCGGCACCGGGCTCGACGATGCGCCGGTAGTCGAGAGCGTCGAGCCAGTCCCGACGCTGGGTCTGGTCCAGCCGGGCCGCCGCACGCGCACTGGGCGACTTGGCCTTGAGCGTGACGACCGTGCCGCCGCCGCGGCCGCGCCTGGTCTCGACCAGTCCAGCCTCGCGCAGGGCGGCCATCGCCTCGCGCAGGGTGGCCCGTGAGACCTGGAGCCGCGCGGCCAGGTCACGCTCGGCTGGCAGCGTGGTGCCGAGCGGGTAGACGCCCAGACGGATCGCCGTCCCGAGCTGCTCCACGCAGGCCTCGAAGGCGTGGTGACCGCGTACCGGCCGGAGCACCGCCTGGGGGAGCGGGTGCTCCGCCGACGGGTGGGGGGACGCGGTCATGGGCTCAATCCTTGGAGGCTGGGAACGCGAGTGTCAATGACGTCAATGGTCTGAGTTCATACCAATTTAGCCGTTGGGTATGGACACCCTGATCGGCGCGGGTCTAGCGTCCGGTTCACATTCGCACGAACTCCCCGGAGGGCTGTCCCATGCCTGAAGCACACGAGCCGGTGCCGGCTCATCCCGTACCGGAGCTCAGTGACGACGAGAAGCACCTGGCCAAGCTCGGGTACTCGCAGGACCTCAACCGCTCCTGGTCGGGCTTCTCGAACTTCGCGATCTCCTTCTCGATCATCTCGATCCTCGCCGGCTGCTTCACCAACTTCGGCGCCGGCTTCAACAACGGCGGACCGATCTCGATCTCGTGGTCCTGGCCGATCCTCGGCGTCTTCATCCTGATCATCGGGTTCACCATGTCCGAGCTCGTCTCGGCGTACCCGACCTCGGGCGGCATCTACTGGTGGGCGTCGAAGCTCGGTGGTCCAGCTGCTGGGTTCTTCACCGGATGGCTGAACCTGATCGGCCTGGTGGCCGTCACCGCAGGTGTCTCCTACGGCTGCGCGACGTTCATCGACCTCACGATCAGCACCTGGTCGGAGTCGTACGCCGCTGACTACTCGCTGACCCGAGTCTTCCTGATCTTCGTGGTCGTGCTCGCCCTGGCATCAGTGCTGAACATCTTCAGCAGCCACCTGATGGCGATCATGAACAACGTGTCGGTGTGGTGGCACGTCGCCGGGGCCTCGGTCATCGTCCTGATCCTGATCCTCGTGCCCGACCAGCACCAGAGCTTCAGCTACGTGTTCACGGAGCGGTTCAACAACTCGGGGTACGGCGACGGCAGCACCAGCACACTGATGTTCTGGTTCGCGATCGTGCCGTTCGGCTTCCTGCTGACCCAGTACACGATCACCGGCTTCGACGCCTGTGCGCACCTCTCCGAGGAGACCAACGCGGCCTCGATGGGGGCTGCCAAGGGCATCTGGCGCTCCATCTTCTACTCCGTGATCGGTGGCTACATCCTGCTGCTCTGCGTGGTGTTCGCGATCCCTGACGCCGCGGATGGGTCGCCCGACAACGTCGGGGTCGGCGGCGGCGGCGTGGCCTACATCTTCGTGAACTCGCTGGGCACCAACTGGGCGACGTTCGTGCTGTTCATCTCGGCGTCGGCGCAGTTCTTCTGCGCTACGTCGTGCATGACCTCGGCGTCGCGGATGACGTTCGCGTTCAGCCGGGACGGTGCGATCCCCGGCTCGGCGATCTTCCAGAAGCTGACCTCGTCGCGGGTGCCGGCCAACGCGGTCGTCTTCGTCGGGGTCTGCGCCGCCATAGTCACGCTGCCGGCGCTGATCGAGGTCAACATCGGGACGCCCGAGGAACCGTTGATCATCCCGGTGGCCTTCTACGCCGTCACCTCGATCGCAGTGATCGGGCTCTACCTGGCGTTCGCGATCCCGATCTTCCTGCGCTGGCGGATGGGCGACGCGTTCGAGGAGGGCGCGTGGACCAACGGCAAGAAGTACAAGTGGATGAATCCGATCGCGGTGCTCGAGATCCTGATCGTGTCGCTGTACCTGATGTTGCCGTCCTTGCCGGGCGGCAATCCCTTCAGCGAGGCGGACTTCTCGTGGAAGTTCGTGAACTACGCGCCCATCGTCACCCTCGGCACCCTGCTGCTGCTGACGATCTGGTGGCAGACCTCGGCGAAGCACTGGTTCAAGGGTCCGAAGCACACGATCGACGAGGCGGTCGTGAAGGCCTTCGACAACTGAGTTGACCGACATCGAACCTGCACTGGACCGCCTCGCCTGCCTGGCGGGGCGGTCCAGGCGCGTCCAGAAGCTCCCCGGAGGGCTGACCAACACCAACCTGCATGTGCAGACCGACGACGGCGTCGATGTCGTGGTGCGCTGGTCGCACGGCGACGCCGAGCTGCTCGGGATCGACCGGGACGCCGAGGCCTTCAACACCAGGGCTGCGGCGGAGGCGGGTGTCGGAGCCGACGTGGTCGAGTACCGACCCGATCTGTCGATGCTGGTGATCGCCTTCCTGCCAGGCCGGTCGCTGGACAACGCGGACTTCGCCGACCCCGGGGTGCTGGCGCGCGCCGCCTCGGCGACCCGCGCGCTGCACTCCGGGCCGCGCTTCCAAGGGGACTTCGACATGTTCGTCCGTCAGGCGGCGTACCTCACGACGGTGCGTGAACGCGGCTACGGCCTCCCGCCGGGATACTTGGACCACGCCGACGCGTGGGACGCCGTACGCCGGGCTCTCGCCGTACGGGCCGCTCCGACCGCGCCGTGCAACAACGACCTGCTCGCCGCGAACTTCGTCGACGACGGTGCGCGGTGCCGGCTGATCGACTACGAGTACTCCGGCAACAACGACGTCTGCTTCGAGCTCGGCAACACCGCGACCGAGTGTGACTTCACGCCCGAGCTGGTCGAGGCGTACGCCGAGGCGTACTTCGGCACCTTGACCCGGTCCGACCTCGCCCGAGTGCGACTGCAGATGCTGGTCAGTGAGTACGGCTGGTCCCTGTGGGGCTTCATCCAGGCCGCGGCCAGCCCGATCGACTACGACTTCATCGGGTGGGGCACGGAGCGGTTCGAGAAGTCCGTCGCGACCTTCCGGGGACAGGACTTCACGCGGTTGCTGGAGGAGGTGGCGGGTGGTGGCCTCGAAACCACCTCGACGCAGGACGGCCGATCGTGACCGAGCTCCCCGCCCGCGCGCAGGTCGTCATCGTCGGCGGCGGCGTCATCGGCGCCTCCGTGGCCTACCACCTGACCAAGCTCGGCTGGACCGACGTGCTGCTGCTCGAGCAGGGCACGCTGTCGTGCGGCACCACCTGGCACGCGGCCGGCCTGGTCGGTCCGCTGCGGGCATCGGAGAGCGGGACCCGGTTGGTGCAGTACTCCGCCGACCTCTACCAGTCGCTCGAGGCCGAGACGGGGCTCGCCACCGGCTACCGCAACGTCGGCGGGGTCATCGTCGCGCGGACCGAGGACCGGATGGTGCAGCTGCGTCGTACGGCGGCCAGTGCGACGGCGTACGACATGGACTGTGAGCTGGTCTCGCCGGACCGGGCGCACGAGCTGTGGCCGGCGATGCGGGTCGACGACCTGCTCGGCGCGATCTGGCTGCCCGGCGACGGCAAGGTCAACCCGTCCGACGTGACCCAGTCATTGGCCAAGGGCGCCAGGATGCACGGCGCCCGGATCACCGAACGCGTGCGGGTCACCGACTTCACCGTCGAGGACGGACCGGCTGGTCGCCGGGTCACCGGGGTGGTCACGGACCGAGGGACGGTCGAGGCCGAGGTCGTCGTCAACTGCGCCGGCCAGTGGGCCAAGGCTCTCGGTGACCTGGTCGGCGTACCGGTGCCGCTGCACTCCGCCGAGCACTTCTACGTCGTGACCGAGGCGATCGACGGCGTGCACCCTGACCTGCCGATCATGCGCGACCCGGATGGCTGGACGTACTTCAAGGAGGAGACCGGCGGCCTGGTCGTCGGCGGGTTCGAGCCCGAGGCGAAGCCCTGGCGCTCGCCCGACGACCTGCCCTACCCGTTCGAGTTCCAGCTGCTGCCGGAGGACTGGGAGCACTTCTCGGTGCTGATGGACCAGGCGCTGCTGCGGATCCCGGCGCTCGAGGAGACCGGGATCCGGAAGTTCTACAACGGGCCGGAGTCGTTCACGCCCGACAACCAGTTCCTGCTGGGCGAGGCGCCGGGGCTGCGCGGCTTCTTCGTCGGCGCCGGCTTCAACTCGGTCGGCATCGCGTCCGCCGGCGGTGCCGGTCGCGCGCTGGCCGAGTGGATCGTGGCGGGCGAGCCGCAGGACGACCTGGTCGCGGTCGACGTACGCCGGTTCGCGCCGCTGCACGCGGACAACGGGTGGCTGAGATCCCGGGTCGCCGAAGTCCTCGGGCTGCACTACGCGGTGCCGTGGCCCAACCGCGAGCTCGAGTCAGCGCGCCCGCAACGTGTGTCGCCCGTGCACGACCGGGTCGCAGCGGCCGGGGCGCTCTTCGGGACTCGGATGGGCTGGGAGCGGCCGAACGTCTTCGGCCCAGCCGGCGCGAGCCTCGACTACGCCTGGCGCAAGCCGGACTGGCTGGCATGGTCGGCGGCCGAGCAGCGCGCGTGCCGCGGTGACGTGGCCGTCTTCGACCAGACGTCGTTCTCGAAGCACGTCGTGGCCGGGCCGGATGCGCTCGCCGGGCTGCAGTGGATCTGCGCCGCCGACGTCGACGTCCCGGTCGGCCACTGCGTCTACACGCCGTTCCTCAACGCCCGCGGCACCTACGAGGCGGACCTCACCGTCACCCGCACCGGCACTCACGCGTTCCTGCTCGTCTCGAGCTCGGCGACGACGGTGCGCGACCTGGACTGGCTGGCCCGGCACGGCGTACCTGCTCGCGACGCCACCGAGGAGTACGCCGTGCTCGGGGTCATGGGTCCGCGTTCGCGAGCGCTGCTGACCGGTCTGTCCGAGGATGACTGGTCCGAGGAGGGGTTCCCGTTCGCGACCAGCCGCGAGGTCCTGGTCGCCGGTGTCTCGCTCCGGGCCACCCGGATGACCTACGTCGGCGAAGTCGGTTGGGAGCTGATGGTGCCCGTGGCGGACGCCGGTGCCGTGTACGACGCGATCGTCGCCGGCGGTGCGACCAACGCCGGCTACTACGCGATCGAGTCGCTGCGGCTGGAGAAGGGCTACCGCGCCTTCGGCCGCGAGCTCACGCCCGACTACGGACCGGTGGAGGCCGGTTTGGTCTTCGCAACCGCGCTCAAGGGTGGGAAGGACTTCCTCGGCCGCGCCGCGCTGGAGGCGCATCGGACGGCCCTCGCCGGTGGCGGCCCTCGCCGACGGCTGGTGTCCCTGGTCGTGGAGTCACCCGCCCCGATGCTCTGGGGCGGCGAGCTGCTGCTCCGCGACGGCGCTCCGGTGGGCCAGGTCACCAGCGCGGCCTGGGGCGAGACCGTCGGCTCCTGCGTCGGCCTCGGCTACCTGCGCCACGACGGCCCGGTCACGTCGGACTGGCTTGCCGCCGGTGGCTTCGAGGTGGACGTCGCGGGGGAGCGGTACGCCGTACGCGCGTCGTTGAGGGCTCCCCTGTCCTGACGGACGCGGGGCGTCATACCAATCGTGGGTCAGGGGCCACGATTTGGATGACGTCCCGCGCGCTTGCTCAACCAGCGTCGAGCACGCGCGACAGGAAGCGCTGAGTGCGCTCCTCGCGTGGATCGGTCAGCACCTCGGCGCCGCCACGCTCGGCGACGACTCCGCCGTCGAGGAAGAGCACCTGGTCGGCGACATCGCGCGCGAAGCGCACCTCGTGGGTGACGATGACCAGGGTCCAGTTCTCGGCGGCGAGGTCGCGGATCACCGCGAGCACCTCGCCGACGAGCTCGGGGTCGAGGGCCGAGGTCGGCTCGTCGAGAAGCAGCACCTCGGGCTTGAGCGCCAGCGCGCGGGCGATCCCGACCCGCTGCTGCTGCCCACCGGAGAGCTGTGAGGGGTAGGCGTCCTCGCGACCGGCCAGGCCGACCTGTTCGAGCAGCTGGCGTGCGGCGGCCGCTGCTTCGTCGCGGTCGCGGCCCTGCACCTGGACCGGTCCCTCGATCAGGTTGCCGAGGACGGTCTTGTGCGGGAAGAGATTGTGGGACTGGAAGACCATGCCGCTGCGGGCACGCAGGGCCTTCACCGCCCGGCGGTACGCCGACTTGTCCGTCGGGGGCGACCCGAAGTCGAGGCTGGCATCGCTGATCCGCACGAGCCCGGAATCCGGGGTCTCCAGGACGTTCAGGGAGCGCAGCACGGTGGTCTTGCCGGAACCCGACGGACCGAGCAGGACCGAGACGGTGCCCGACTCCGCGCTGAAGTCGACCCCCTTCAGGACCTGCTGGTCACCGAAGGACTTCTCCAGCCCGCGCACCTCGATCAGGTCGGTCAGGTGTGAGGTGCTCATGCGACGTACCTCCCCAGTCGACGTTCCAGCGGTCCCTGCACCACCGAGACCAGGTAGCAGACCACCCAGAAGTAGAGCGCGGCCATGGCGTAGAGCGGGAGGTACTCGGTGGTCGCCGCTGCCGTCACCTGCGCCTCCCGGAAGAGCTCGGGCACCAGGACGAGCGAGGCGAGCGCGGTGTCCTTGATCAGCGAGAGCAGGGTGTTGGAGAGAGGCGGTACGGCGATGCGCGCGGCCTGGGGCAGCACGATCCGTCGCATCGACTGCCAGTAGTCCATGCCGACGACCGTGGCCGCCTCGTACTGCCCGCGCGGCACCGAGAGGATCGACGCGCGCACGACCTCCGCGGCGTACCCGCCCACGTTGAGGCTCAGCGCCACGATGGCCGCGGGGTAGGGGTCGAGGTCGATGCCGATCTGCGGGAGGCCGTAGAAGACGATGAACAGCTGGACCAGCAACGGGGTGCCACGAATGACCGAGATGTACGCGCGAGCGATCCAGTCGAGGATCCGGCTCGACGACAGCCGGGCGAGCGCCGCACCGACGGCCAGCACCATGCCGATGACGAAGCTGGCCAGCGTGAGCGGGATGTTGCCCTTGATCAGGCCCACGAACATCGGCCACGCGGTGTCCTTGACCACCTCCCAGGTCGTGCGCGAGTCCGAGGCCTCGACGTCGACGTCCTCGGACCCGCTCTGCACGGTCACGTCGGCGCCGAAGTAGCCGTCGGAGATCTTCGCGAGGGTGCCGTCGTCGGTGAGCGCCTTCATGGCGTCGTTCGCCTGTTGTTGGAGGTCCGCGTCCGACTTCCGGAAGGTCAGCGCCTGCTCGAGGATCTCGTCACCGGCGTCACCCGCGATCTTCACCTCGTCGGTGCCCGAGGTGGCGAGGTAGTCGAGGACCGCGATGTTGTCGTTGACGATCGCGTCGACCCGGCCCTGGATCAGCAGCTCGACGCCAGGACCGAAGTCCTGGACGTACTGCACCTTCGCGCCCGCGTCCTTGGCGACCTGCGCCCAGTTGCTGCTGGCGGTCTGCGCTGTCGTCCGTCCCTTGAGGTCATCGAGCGTCGTGATGTCGTCGTTGTCGACTGCGGTGACGATGACGCCGTGGGAGTAGGTGTACGGCGTGCTGAACAGGTAGCGCGCCTTGCGCTCGGGGTTGATCGCCACCTGGTTGGCGATGACGTCGATGCGGTCGGAGTCGAGCGCGGGGAACAGGGAGTCGAAGGGCGCCTCGACGAACTTCAGGTCCCACCCCGCCTCCTCGGCGACCGCCTTCACCACGTCGATGTCGAAGCCGGTCAGCTCGTTGGTGTCCTGGTCTCGGTAGCTGAAGGGCGGGTAGACGCCCTCGGTACCGACCCGAACGACCGGCCTGTCGCCTTCGTCAGCGGACGCCGACCCCGCGAAACCCAGGAGCGCGGCCGAGATCACGGCGAGCAGGAGCAACGGCCGGGTCAGGCGCACCTGCCTCCCGTACCCGCACCGCCCCGCACTCAACCCTTCAACGTCCAGTGACTAAGAGTGGTTTCGAGCGGACGGTGCGAGGAGCACTAGTGACGAGCCTCGCCACCACCATCCGGCTCAGCGACCAGCGTGGCTGGCGGACTCGGCAGGGTCCTCCAGCGAGTGGCCCTGCTTCCGCTCGCGGCGGTGGAGCACGGTCTGCACCAGGAGCCCGGCGAGCAGCGCACCGAGCGTCCCGAGCGTCTCGTCACCCAGGGTGTCCTCATACGCCGTGTCGATCTCGGTGCCGTGCCGGATGAACGTGTACCACTCGCCGAGCTCCCAGCCGATCGCCAGGATGGCGCCGAGCCCGGCGATCAGCAGCACGCGGGCCCACCCGGGCCGCACCGGCCCGCCGATGAGCAGGCCGATGCCGGTCAGCAGGAAGCACCAGTTCGCGAAGTGGTTCAGGTCGTCCCACCAGACCAGCGAGTCGTAGAGGTCGAGGCTGTTGCCGGTGACGTCGACCAGGAAGCCCAGCATGATCAGCGAGAAGGCGCCGTACGGCGGGGGCTCGTCGGGGCGACGCCGCTTCACGACGAGCCACCACAGCGCCGGGATCAGCAGCATCATCAGTGGATAGGCGATGAGTCGCGCCCCGAACGCCTTGTCGGCGAACCGGTCGATGCCGGGCGCCCACTCGGCAATGGCGAGCTGGCTGACGGTCAGGACGAGGATCAGAGCGGGGACCCAGACGGGGCAGCCGCGTGGGGCTCGGGGCAGGGGCACGCGAGGATGGTGGCAGGAATACCGGGGTGCCGCGCGTCGTTGAGCGGTTAGTTCGCTATTCAACTAAATTGGCGGGCATCCAACTACCTTCAGGAGTGAGCGGACATGCAGTTCGGCATCTTCACCGTCGGCGACGTCACGGCGGACCCCACCACGGGTCGGACGCCGAGCGAGCACGAGCGGATCAAGGCCACCGTCGCGATCGCCAAGAAGGCGGAAGAGGTCGGCCTCGATGTCTTCGCGACCGGTGAGCACCACAACCCGCCGTTCATCGCGTCGAACCCCACTGCGACGCTCGCCTACATCGGCGCACAGACCGAGCGGATCATCCTCTCGACCGCGACCACGCTGATCACCACGACCGACCCTGTGCTGATCGCCGAGGACTACGCCAAGATCCAGCACCTCACCGACGGCCGCGTCGACCTGATGATGGGCCGCGGCAACACCGGGCCCGTCTACCCGTGGTTCGGGAAGGATATCCGCGACGGCATCAACCTGGCCGTGGAGAACTACGCCTTGCTCCGCCGGCTCTGGGATGAGGACATCGTCAGCTGGGAGGGCAAGTTCCGTACGCCGCTCCAGGGCTACACCTCCACCCCGCGGCCGCTCGACGGCGTGGCGCCGTTCGTCTGGCACGGGTCGATCCGCAGCCCCGAGATCGCCGAGCAGGCGGCGTACTACGGCGACGGCTTCTTCCACAACCACATCTTCTGGCCGGCCGGCCACACGAAGCAGATGGTCGACCTCTACCGCCGCCGGTTCGAGCACTACGGGCACGGCACCGCCGACCAGGCGATCGTCGGCCTCGGCGGGCAGTTCTTCATGCGGAAGAACAGCCAGGACGCGGTCGACGAGTTCCGGCCGTACTTCGACAACGCGCCGGTCTACGGCCACGGCCCGTCGCTGGAGGACTTCACCGAGGCGACGCCGCTGACCGTGGGGTCCCCGCAGCAGGTGCTCGAGCGCACGCTCGGCTTCCGTGACTACGTCGGCCATTACCAGCGTCAGCTCTTCCTGGTGGACCACGCAGGCCTGCCGCTGAAGACGGTGCTGGAGCAGCTCGACCTCCTCGGCGAGCTGCTGCCGGAGCTGCGCAAGGGCATGGCCGAGGGTCGTCCGGCCCACGTGCCGGACGCGCCCACCCACGCCTCACTGGTCGCCGCCGCCGGCGGCGCTCACGACTCGACCGTGCACGCGGTCGACGACGTCACCGGCACCACGGACCGAGCGGAAGTGGTGGCATGACGAAGCTCGTCGTCATCAGCGCCGGCCTGAGCATCCCCTCCTCCACGAAGCTCCTCGCCGACCGGCTCACGGCCGCCACGGTCGAGGCGCTGGAGGATGTGGAGGTCACCCACGTCGAGCTGCGCGACCTCGCCCACCAGGTCACCGACCAGCTGCTGACCGGGTTCCCCGGTGCCGAGCTGTCGGCGGCCCAGGAGGCGGTCCGCGCGGCCGACGGGCTGATCGTCGTCACGCCGGTCTTCTCGGCGTCGTACTCCGGCCTCTTCAAGTCGTTCTTCGACGTGCTGGAGATCGGGGCGCTCGACGGCAAGCCGGTGCTGGTCGCCGCGACGGCCGGCACCGCCCGGCACTCACTCGTTCTGGAGCATGCCCTGCGCCCGCTCTTCGCCTACCTGCACGCGGTCGTGGTGCCGACCGGCGTCTTCGCCGCGACCGAGGACTTCGCCGGGACCGACCTGGCCTCCCGGGTGGCCCGGGCCGCGGGGGAGCTGGCCCTGCTGATGGGCAAGGTTAGCCGGGTGGACAGTGCGAGCCCGGTCCGCAGGACCGTCGAGGACGAGTTCGCCGAGCCGACCCCGTTCGAGCAGCTGCTCCGCGAGGCGTCGGGCCGCTAATTGCCTGCGCCGCCGACTGGGTCTCGACACGCCGGTCGCGACCTCGCTAGTGCTGGTAGGTCCCGTGGAGGATCGCGCGCCCGGCGGTCTTGAACGCCAGGTTGAACGACACCACCGCTGGCGAGGCGTCGGAGTCGACGCCCAGGGACTCCTCCTTCACGGCGTGCACGACGAAGAAGTAGCGGTGCACCTGGTCGCCCGGCGGCGGGGCGGCGCCCATGAATGCCTTCGGGCCACCGTCGTTGCGACACATGAACGCGTTGCCGGGCAGGGACGTGCCCTCGGCTCCGGCGCCCGCGTCGAGCGACGCGACATCGGCCGGCAGGTCCACCAGGACCCAGTGCCAGAAGCCGCTCGGCGTCGGCGCGTCCGGATCGAAGCAGGTGACCGTGTAGCTCTTCGTGCCCTCAGGTGCGCCCTCCCAGGAGAGCTGCGGCGAGGTGTTGCCCGCTTCGGCGACCTGGTCGTCCTTCAACGGTGCGCCGTCAGTGATGTCTGCACTGGTCACCGTGAAGGACGGTACGGCGGGCAGCAGGTCGTACGGGTTCGGCGTGACCGGACGGTCGAGGGTCATGGCGCTCCTAACGGACGGTGACGGACAAGGCTCAACGTAGTCCGGTGGGTGAACCCGCGTCACCGGCCCGCGACGAGCAGCCGGGATGATGGTCCGATGGACGACTTCCCCATCTACCCATCGGGACTGCGGCTGACGGGACGACGCGTGGTCGTCGTCGGCGGCGGCCACGTGGCCCAGCGCCGGGTGCCGCAGCTGATCTCGGTCGGGGCCGACGTCCACCTGGTGTCTCCAGAGGTCACCCCGGCGATCGAGGGCATGGTCACGGCCGGGGAGATCGCCTGGCACCAGCGCGGCTTCGCGGCCGCCGACCTCGACGAGACCTGGTATGTCATCGCAGCGACCGACGACCACGACGTCAACGAGGAGGTCTCGGCCGCAGCAGACGCCAGGAGGATCTTCTGCGTGCGCTCGGACGACGCCACCCGGGCCACCGCGTGGACCCCGGCGGTCGGTCGGCACGCCGGGGTGACCGTCGCGGTGCTCGGTCAGCGCGAGCCGCAGCGCTCCGCCGCCGTACGCGACGAGATCCTGGAGGGACTGCGCGAGGGCACGATCGTGGCCCGGCACCAGCGCGACCGTACGCCGGGCGTGGTGCTCGTCGGCGGCGGCCCGGGCGACCCCGACCTGATCTCGGTCGCCGGCCGCAAGGCGCTGATGGAGGCCGACCTCGTGGTCGCCGACCGGCTCGCCCCGCGCGAGCTGCTCGGCGAGCTGCCGGCCGACGTCGAGCTCGTCGACGTGGCCAAGCTCCCGCGCGGGCGGTCGGCGCAGCAGGAGGAGATCAACCGGATCATCGTCGAGGGTGCCCTCGCCGGGAAGCGCGTCGTGCGGTTCAAGGGAGGCGACAACTTCGTCTTCGGTCGGGGTTACGAGGAAGTGCTCGCCTGCCGCGAGGCCGGCGTCCCGGTGACCGTCATCCCGGGGCTGTCGAGCTCGGTCTCCGTCCCGGCCGTGGCCGGCATCCCGGTCACGCACCGCGGCGTCACCCACGAGTTCACCGTGGTCTCCGGCCACCTGCCGCCCGGCCACGCCGAGTCGCTCGTCAACTGGCCCGCGATCGGCCAGCTCACCGGCACCGTCGTGCTGATGATGGCCGTCGAGAACGCGCCCGCGATCGCGGCGGCGCTGGTCGACGGCGGGCGCCCTGCCGCGACCCCGGTCGCCGTCGTCTGCGACGGGACGATGCCGGGGGAGCGGACGGTGCTGGCGACCCTCGGCACCCTCGCCGACGAGCTGGCCGCCCACGACGTACGCCCGCCGGCGATCATCGTCATCGGCGAGGTGGTCGCCGTCGCGCACCCGGCTGCTTTCGGGTTCTGATGGCCAACGTCGTCGAGATCGACGACCCGGCCGACCCGCGGCTGGGCGACTACCGCGACCTCCGCGACGTCGAGCTGCGCAAGCACGTCGAGGCGGAGCACGGACTCTTCCTCGCCGAGGGCGAGAAGGTGGTCCGGCGATCGGTCCAGGCCGGCTTCACGCCCCGGTCCTTCCTGATGGCGCCGCGCTGGGTGGCCGGCCTCGCTGACGTGCTCGAGACCACGGACGCACCCTGCTACCTCGTGGAGGAGGCGCTCGCCGAGCAGGTCACCGGCTTCCACGTGCACCGCGGAGCCCTCGCGTCCTTCGAGCGCCGCCCGCTGCCCAGCGTCGCGGCGGTGCTCGACGGCGCCCGGTCGGTGCTCGTCCTGGAGGACCTGGTCGACCACACCAACGTCGGCGCGATCTTCCGCTCCGGTGCGGCGTTCGGATTCGACGCCGTACTCCTTGCGCCGCGGTGCGCCGACCCGCTCTACCGCCGCTCGATCAAGGTCGGCATGGGGGCCGTCTTCAGCACGCCCTGGACCCGTCTGCCCGACTGGTACGACGCCCTGCCGTCGCTCTCCGCGGCCGGGTTCACCACCGTCGCCCTGACCCTGGCGGACGATGCCACCGCGATCGAGGACGCTGTGGCCGGCGTCGACAAGGTCGCCCTCGTGCTCGGCTCCGAGGGCCATGGACTGTCGCGCCGCTGGGAGCGGTCCGCCGACCGGCGCGCGATCATCCCGATGCGCGCCGGCATCGACTCCCTCAACGTCGCCGCCGCCACGGCCGTCGCCTGCTACATCACCGCTCGACGCTGAGCTCGTAGATGAGCTCGACGCCGTCCTCCTCGTCCCACTGCTCGCCGTTGTGGACGAAGGGGTACTGGCGGATCAGTCCCAGCGACGCCTTGTTGTCATGGGAGATCGTGGCGCGCACGATGCGTACGGCGCGGACCGTCACGCGGGCCACTCGGGCGGGAACTCGTCTGCGACCCTGTCGTGCGCCTTCTGGAGCCTCTTGCGGAGCTTGGTGGGGAGCCGGTCGCCGAAGACGGTGCCCAGGGTGTGGTCGGTCTCGTGCTGCAGGCAGCGGGCCAGCAGGCCGTCGCCGGAGTAGGTCACCAGCTCGCCGTCGAGGCCGGTGCCGGTGACGGTCGCGAAGTCGGGGCGAGCGCACTCGACGAACGCGCCCGGGAACGACAGGCAGCCCTCGTCGTCGGCGTCGAGGTTGCGGTCGCCGACCTCGGGGAGGGTGAGGACGGGGTTGCAGACGACCCCGACGGTCCGCTGACCGTCGGCGTCCGGGCAGTCGAAGACGAACATCGCGACGTCCTCGCCGATCTGACAGGCGGCCAGGCCGACCCCGTCGGCGGCGTACATCGTGGCGACCATGTCGGCGGCGAGGGCGCGGAGCGCATCGTCGTACGCCCGCACCTGCGCCTGGGCCCGGTGCATCACCGGGGTGCCCCAGCGGGTCATCGGGCGGACGGCGCCACCTGTGGGAAGAGGTCCGTGCGGGGCGAGGGGCTCGTCGGGCATGGGGCAGATCCTAGGTTCTCGATATCGTCGCTCGGATGTGCCGTTCCTGCCGGCGTGGGTCGAGGCCTGTGCTTCTGGAGGATCCGGCGCGACTTCTGACCGGTGTGACCGGGCCCACGAGTCAGGCCGTAGCGCTCGTTGTAACTCCAAGTTACATTCAGCGTATGTCAATCCTCCAGAGCCTGCGCCCCGGCGGCAGGCACGGTGTCGCCTCCACGGAGACCCGCGATCCGATCGGGTACGCCGTCGCCGCGCTGAGCCGACTCGCGCAGAGTGACATGCTCGACCGCCTCGGGCTCCGCAAGCAGACCGAGACCGCCGTCTACTCCGCCACTCGTGGCGGCTTCAAGACGACCGCGGCTGCCGGTCGGGCCTTCGCCAAGACCGGCAAGTCGGGGAGCCCCGGCACCCGACCGACCGCGACGGCGGCCCCGGGAGTCTTCGACCTCACGCCGAGCGAGGACGAGCAGCTGCTCGTCGACGTCGTCACCGAGCTCGCCGCCGAGGTGCTGCGCCCCGCCGCGGCCGAGGCCGACGAGACCTGCGTCGCGCCGGAAGCCGTCCTCAAGGCGGGCCTCGACGTCGGCCTACCCATCCTCGGCCTCCCCGAGTCGTTGGGCGGCATCACCGAGGAGCGTTCGGCCGTAGCCGGTGCGCTCGTCGCCGAGGCGCTCGCCCACGGGGACCTCGGCCTGGCCGTGGCCTCCCTGGCACCCGGGTCGGTCGCGACCGCCATCGGGCTGTGGGGGAGCGACGCCCAGCAGCAGACCTATCTGGCCGCCTTCGCCGATGGTGCCGTCCCGGCGGCCGCCATCGCGCTGAGCGAGCCGACCGTCCTCTTCGACGTCCTCGCACCTGGGACGACGGCCGTTCGGACCGAGGACGGCTACGTCCTCAACGGCCTCAAGTCCGCGGTGCCCCGGGGGTCCGACGCCGAGCTGTTCGTCGTCGGTGCCCTGCTCGACGGCGCCCCGGTGCTCTTCCTGGTGGAGTCCGGCACCGCCGGTCTCCACATCGAGGCCGACCCTGCGATGGGCGTGCGGGCGGCCGGCCTCACCCGCCTGCACCTGTGCGACGTCACCGTCCCTGCCGATGCGGTGCTCGGGGCGACCGACGGCACGACGTACGCCGAGTGCGTGCGCCTGTCGCGGCTGGCCTGGTGCGCACTGGGCGTGGGTGTCGGGCAGGCGGTGCTCGACTACGTGACGCCGTACGTCAAGGAGCGGGAGGCGTTCGGCGAACCCGTGGCGCACCGCCAGTCGGTGGCTTTCATGGTCGCCAACATCGCGATCGAGCTGCAGGCGATGCGGCTGCTGACCTGGAAGGCAGCGTCTCGGGCTGCTGCCGGCGAGGACTTCGCCCGCAACGTCGCGCTCGCCCGGCAGCTCTGCGCCGACAAGGGCATGCAGATCGGGCTGGACGGCGTCCAGCTGCTCGGCGGCCATGGCTTCGTCAAGGAACATCCGGTCGAGCGCTGGTACCGCGACCTCCGGTCCATCGGCATCATGGAAGGCGCGGTGCTCATCTGATGGCGATCAAGCTGGACGACCCGAGGAAGTTCCGGCAGCTGACCGGGCAGGCCCACCAGGTCGCGATGAACATGCTGCGACCGATCTCGCGCAAGTACGACAAGGCCGAGCACGCCTACCCCAAGGAGCTCGACATGCTCGCCGCGATGATCGACGGGCTCTCCGAGTCCGGCGCCAGCGAGGGGGCAGGAGCCGCCGGGGTGAAGCGGGACGACGCGCCCGCTGCCCAGGGCGGCGTCAGGAACGGCACCAACCTCGCCTCGGTGATGTCGATCGTGGAGATGTGCTGGGGCGACGTCGGGCTGCTGCTGTCGATGCCGCGCCAGGGGCTCGGCAACTCCGCCATCGCGTCCGTCGCCGACGATGAGCAGCAGGCGCGCTTCGAGGGTGTCTGGGCCGCCATGGCGATCACCGAGCCCGGAACCGGCTCCGACTCGGCGAACATCGCCACGACCGCCGTACTCGACGGCGATCACTACGTCATCAACGGCGAGAAGATCTTCGTGACCTCCGGTGAGCGGGCAGACGCGATCGTCGTCTGGGCGACGCTCGACAAGTCGCTCGGCCGGGCCGCGATCAAGTCGTTCGTGGTGCCGAAGGGCACTCCCGGCATGACCGTCGAGCGCCTCGAGCACAAGCTCGGCATCAAGGCGTCCGACACCGCGACCATCCGGTTCGAGGACTGCCGGGTGCCGGCCTCGAACCTGCTCGGGTCTGCCGACGTCGACACCAAGCAGGGCTTCGCGGGAGCGATGGCGACCTTCGACAACACGCGCCCGCTGGTGGCCGCGATGGCTGTCGGCTGCGCGCGGGCCTCGCTTGACCTCACCAGAGAGCTGCTGTCGCAGGCCGGGGTGTCGGTGGACTACGACCGACCGGCGCTCACCCAGTCGGCGGCAGCCGCCAAGTTCCTCCAGATGGAGGCGGACTGGGAGGCGGCGTACCTCTTGATGCTCCAGGCGGCCTGGATGGCCGACAACCGGCAGCCGAACTCGCTCGAGGCCTCGATGGCCAAGGCGAAGGCCGGCCGGATCGGCTCCGACATCACGCTGTCGTGCGTCCAGCTCGCTGGCCCGCTCGGCTACAGCGAGGCGGAGCTGCTCGAGAAGTGGGCCCGCGACTCGAAGATCCTCGACATCTTCGAAGGCACCCAGCAGATCCAGCAGCTGATCGTCGCGCGCCGAGTGCTCGGGCTGACCAGCGCTGAGCTCAAGTGAGGAGCAGGTGCCCGGCGTGGCACGAGGTCGGATCCGGCGGGTCGAGACCGGTGTGCCGACCGACTACGTCAACAGCGGCGACAGACGCTCCACGTCGTCTGGGCCGTCGAGGTCGCTGATGGCGAGGAACACCGCGTCGACGCCTCGTTCGGCGAGCCTGCCGTAGCGGTCGCGCTGCTCGGCCGGGGTGCCGGCGTGTGTGCGCTCGGCGTACGTCGATGCCTTCGTGCTCCCGCGGAGCCGCTCGACGCGTGTCCAGGTGTCGTCGCGGTCGCGGCCGACGATGGGCAGGTCCAGCACGCTGACCGTGGTGTCGGTGCCCTGGACGGCGGCCAGTGCCCGGTCGACCTGCTCGGTGCGGACGTTGACGGCATCCGCGAGCCGCGCTCCGATGCGGAGGGTGCGCTCACCGGCGCCGCCCAGGATGATCGGGATGTCGTGCGCAGGGCGGGGGTACGACGTGGTCTCCGGGAGTTCGGCAGCCGCTTTGGTCCCGGGAGCCCACAGCGCTCGCATCGTCTCGATGGCGACCTCGACCCGGTCGAGCCGCTGCCCGGCGGGCGGGAAGGGCACGCCGTACGCCGCGTGCTCGCGCTCCCACCAGCCGGCGCCGAGCCCGACGAACGCGCGGCCGCCGGTGACTGCGTCCAGGGTGGCCGCGGCCTTGGCCGTGATGCCCGGCGGTCGGAACGTCACCGGCGTGACGAGCGTGCCGAGCTCGAGGCGGGTGTCGAGGCCGGCGAGCAGTCCGAGCGTCACCCACGGCTCCGGGATCGGCTCCCACGCCCTCCCGACCTGCGGGATCTGGATCAGGTGGTCCATCAGTGCGAGCCCGGCGAACCCGGCGTCGTCGGCGGCGCGGGCGATCGCAGTGAGCCAGGCGGCCGGGTCCTCGCCCCACGGAAATCTTCCGACCTGGAGCACGAACCGCAGCCCCTGAGAGCTGCGTCGCTCCGCGGCTGACGGGGTCGTGAGTCCCAGCGGGCGCTGGGGCGCACTCTCAGGCACACGACCCCAGTCGGTGATGCGGAGCACGGCGTCCCAGCCCTCGAGGTCGAGAGCCGTGCTGGTGACACCGGCCTTGCGGAGCTGGCCGGCGAGGACCTGCGCGGGCACCGGGCGGTCGCGTTGCCTGTTCCGCTCGCGGCACAGCTCAGGGGGAGTGTCGAAGCGCATCACCACGGCCGGGAGGTGCGCGGCGCGGGCCGCTGCGAGCCACGCCGTACGCCGGGAGTCGTCGAGGCCGAGCGTGTCGACGACGGTCGTCAGGCCGCGGCCGAGACGGGCGGCGACGATGCGTTCGAGCAGGTCGAAGGCGTCGGCCGAGGCGTCCAGATCGCTCGGCCCGCTGCCGACCACCCCGCGCAACGCGTCGGAGGAGACGATCTCCTCCGATCGGTAGCGACTTGCCGCCCAGGTCGACTTACCCGCACCGGACGGCCCTACCAGCACCACCAGCGCCGGGTCGGGCAGCACGGGATCGGGCAGGTCGAGGTCCGTCAGTCCTCCGCCCCGGCGGCGGGTGCCTTCTTCGCCGGTGCCTTCTTGACCGGTGCCTTCTTGGCCGGGAGCTTGCCGCTCGGGGACTTCTTGGCGGGTGCCTTCTTGGCGGGTGCCTTCTTCGCCGGTGCCTTCTTGGCGGTGGCGGGCTTGAGCTCGACGACTCGGGCCACGTCTGCTGGGGTCGGAATCTCACCGTCGACAACCGGCGGCTTCGGTGCGGACGGCGGCGTCGGCGTTGGTGTCGGAGACTGCATCAGCCGGTCGGCAATCGTCTGGGCGACCTGCCCGACGACCATGAATCCCAGCGACAGCACCCCCCGGACCTGATCGGCGGCCTTCCTCGCGGCGGCCTCGGGATCGGCGACGGCGCCGCGGACCGTATCGGCCACGGCGTCCTGGATCTTCTCGATCGGTGACTTGTCAGGCATGCCAGGGATTCAAGCACGGCTGCGGGCGGCCCAAGGCATGCCGTTTGGTCACCAACCGCAGAAATCAGGCCGGAGATCTGCGGTGGGTGACCAAACGGCGTAGCTCAGGACACCACCACGGCCGCACCGCTCGGCTCGGCGAGCAGGTGCTGAGGGGCCCGGAAGGCCGCCGCAACGAAGGCGGTGTCGATGGTCCGCACGACCGCTTCGAGCCGCTCGGTGGGGACCAGCGCGATCGCGGAGCCGCCGAAGCCGCCTCCGGTCATCCGGGCGCCGATGGCGCCGGCCTCGACGGCGGTGGAGACGGTCAGGTCGAGCTCCGGACAGGAGATCTCGAAGTCGTCGCGCATCGAGGCGTGCGAGGCAGCGAAGATCCGCCCGACCGACGCCCAGTCGGCAGCCTCCAGAGCGGCTGCGGTCTGGGACACCCGCGTGATCTCCGTGACGATGTGCGTGGCGCGCCGGCGCACCCTCTCGTCGCCGATGCCGGCGACGGACTCGAGCGTTGCCTGACGGAGGCTGGGTACGCCGAGGGCGTCCGCGGCCGCCTCGCAGTCGGCCCGGCGGGCGGCGTAACCACCGTCGACCAGAGCGTGCTGCACCCGGGTGTCGGTCACCAGCAGCGCCAGGCCGGCATCGGCGAGGCCGAGGGGGACCGGCGACGAGGTATCGGAGTCGAAGTCGATCAGCAGCGCCGCATCAGCCGCCGCCAGCAGCGAGATCGTCTGGTCCATCCCGCCGGTCGGGGCGCCGGCGACCTCGGTCTCGGCGCGCATGCAGGCACGGACCAGTCGGTTCCGCAGGTCGTCGTCGACCTCGAGCCCGAGAAGCCCACACACAGCGAGCGCGACGCTGCACTCGAGGGCCGCCGAGCTCGACAGACCGGCGCCGAGCGGCACGGTGCCGTGCACGGCGATATCCAGGCCGGGCACGTCGATGCCGTCCTCGCGCAGCGCCCACAGCACGCCGGCGACGTACGTCGCCCACCCGTCGACCTCGCCCGGTCCGACCGCATCGATGGTGCCGGTCCACGGCTGGCCGTCGTCCCCGCTCGCGATCCGCACGACGCCGTCGTCACGGGCGGCGACCGCCGCGTACGTCGTGTGCGCCAGAGCCACGGGCAGCACCAGCCCGCGGTTGTAGTCGGTGTGCTCGCCGATCAGGTTCACCCGACCGGGCGCGCGGGCGACGACGGTCGCGTCGCCGGCGTACACCTCGCGGAACAACGCGCGCGTCGCCTCGGTCAGCGCCGACGGTTGGCCCGGCTCCACGAACGGCATGGGTTCACCCTAGAGACCGCCGTAGACTGCTGCGACGTGCGGTTCCTCGATGCGACAGCCCCCGGCCACGACCTGACCTACGACGACGTCTTCATGGTCCCGCGGCACTCCGCCGTGGCCAGCCGGTACGACGTCGACCTGGCCACCACCGACGGCACCGGTGCCACGCTCCCGCTGGTCGTCGCCAACATGACGGCGATCGCGGGCAAGCGGATGGCCGAGACGATCGCCCGCCGCGGCGGTCTCGCCGTGATCCCGCAGGACATCCCGACCTCCGTGGTCGCCGACGTCGTCGCGTTCGTGAAGACCCGTGACCTGGTCTTCGACACCCCGATCGAGCTGCGGCCGGACCAGACCGTCGCCGAGGCAGTGTCACTGATCCCCAAGCGCGCGCACCGGGCGGCCGTCGTGGTCGACGCGGGTCGCCCGATCGGGATCGTCTCGGAGGCCGACTGCGCCGAGGTCGACCGGTTCGCTCAGGTCCAGCACGTGATGCAGCCGGTGGCCGTGCGGCTGCGCGAGGACGCCGACCCGCGGGCCGCCTTCGACGCCCTCCACGCGGCGCACGCGCCGATGGCGGTCGCCGTCGACGAGGAGGGCGCGCTGGTCGGCGTTCTCACGCGCACCGGGGCGCTGCGTGCCACCCTCTACAACCCCGCGGTCGATGCGCACGGCGGGCTGCGGATCGCGGCAGCCGTGGGCGTCAACGGCGATGTCGCACTCAAGGCCAAGGAGCTGCTCGACGCCGGCGTCGACTGCCTCGTGGTCGACACCGCGCACGGCCACCAGGACCGGATGCTGGAGGCACTCGCCGCCGTACGCTCGCTCGACCCGCAGGTCCCGGTCGTGGCCGGCAACGTCGTCGATGCCGATGGCACCCGGGCGCTCATCGCCGCCGGCGCCGACATCGTCAAGGTGGGCGTCGGACCGGGCGCCATGTGCACGACGCGGATGATGACCGGGGTCGGTCGCCCGCAGTTCTCGGCCGTGGTCGAGTGCGCGGCCGCGGCTCGAGAACTCGGCAAGCACGTGTGGGCCGACGGGGGAGTGCGCCATCCGCGCGACGTCGCACTCGCGCTCGCCGCCGGTGCGTCCGCGGTCATGGTCGGCTCCTGGTTCGCCGGCACCCACGAGTCGCCCGGTGACCTGATGCACGACGCCGACGGCCGCGCGTTCAAGGTCTCCTTCGGGATGGCCTCGGCGCGCGCGGTCGCCAACCGGACGAGCACCGAGTCGGCGTACGACCGGGCCCGCAAGGGCCTCTACGAGGAGGGCATCTCGTCCTCGCGGATGTACCTCGACCCCGCCCGTCCCGGCGTGGAGGACCTCATCGACGAGATCTGCTCCGGGGTGCGCTCAGCCTGCACGTACGCCGGCGCGACCACGCTCGCCGAGCTCCACGAGCGGGCCGTCGTCGGCGTTCAGTCGGCAGCGGGCTTCCACGAGGGTCGCCCGCTGCCGACGGGGTGGTGAGGGACTAAGCGTCTGGGTCCTTGTCCACCGAGATGACGAAGTCGTCTCCGTGCTCGGTCACCCCAGCAACGACCGCCTGCTCGACGGCATCGGCGCCGTACCTGCGACGCACCATCAACGGATCGCTGCGCAGGTCCTTCATCAAGGAGACGCAGAGGCCGAGCATCACCACGACGAACGGTAGGGCCGCGACGATCGTGATCGACTGCAGCCCGGTGAGGGCGTTGGATCCTCCGACGAGCAGCATCACGGCCGCGACCGAGCCGGTCGCGACACCCCAGAAGATCACGGTACGGCGACGCGGCTCCTGGCTTCCCCGCTCGGACAGCGTCCCCATCACGATGGACGCGGCGTCGGCCCCGGACACGAAGAAGATCGCGACCAGGATCATCACGATGACCGTCGTGACCGTGGCGAGCGGATAGGCGTCGAGCGTGTTGAACAGCTGCGACTCGATCTTGCCGCCGCCGGCCCCCGCGATGTCGGTGCCGGTCTGCTGGAGCTTGATCGCGGCCCCGCCGAAGATGCAGAACCAGACCAGGCTGACCACGCTCGGCACGAGCAGCACCCCGGTGACGAACTGGCGGATCGTGCGACCCCGCGAGATCCGCGCGATGAACATGCCCACGAACGGCGTCCACGAGACCCACCAGGCCCAGTAGAAGATCGTCCACGACTCGAGCCAGGCGTTGACGTCGTCGCCCTCGGCCGCCGTGCGCGCGGACATCATCGGCAGGTCGCCGAGGTAGCTCCCGACCGAGGTCGGGACCAGGTTGAGCATGAAGATCGTCGGGCCGCCGATGAAGATGAAGAGTGCCAGCGCGAGGGCGAGCACCATGTTGATGTTGGACAGCCACTGGATGCCGCGGGCGACACCTGAGACCGCCGACAGGATGAAGGCGACAGTGAGGACGGCGATGATCGCGATCAGTACGGCGTTGCCGACCGTGCCGATCGAGGTGACGATCTCGAGGCCGGTCCCGATCTGGAGGGCTCCGAGGCCGAGCGACGCCGCCGAGCCGAAGAGGGTCGCGAAGATCGCCAGCATGTCGATGACCCGGCCCCAGCCGCCGTTGACCCGCTTGCCCAGGAGCGGCTCGAACGCCGCCGAGATCAGCTGCACCCTCCCCTTGCGATAGGTGCCGTAGGCGATGGCCAGCCCGACGACCGCATAGATGGCCCACGGGTGCAGCGTCCAGTGGAAGAGCGTGGTCGCCATCGCGGTCTGGACCGACCCGGCGTCACCCGTGCCTGGGGGTGCCGTCGTGAAGTGGCTGATCGGCTCGCCGACGCCGTAGAACATCAGCCCGATCCCCATGCCGGCGCTGAACATCATCGCGACCCACGAGACCGTCCGGAACTCCGGCGTCTCGTCGTCACGACCCAGCGGGATGTCGCCGTAGCGGCTGGCTGCCAACCAGACCACGAAGACGACGATCGCGCTCGCCGTGAGGACGAACAGCCAACCGGTGTCCTCCATCACCCACGTCAGGGCCCTGTCGGACGCCGACGCGAGACTGCTGGTGCTGATGAAGCCCCACGCCAGGAACGCGAGCGCGATGCCGGCGGTGACGCCGAACACGACGCGGTCGAGGCCACCCGGTCTGCTCGCGGCCTCCTCGACGGGCCGGTCGAGCGCCGGGTGCGGGATCGGGTCCGCCGCCGGCAGCTTCGCCGCGTCGAGGACCCGTTTGGTCGGACGTTGCTCTTGTGTGGTCACTGGATGCGCCTTCCACGAGATCGCCGGTCCCGAAACCGTGCGTCATCTCACGGTAGCCCTCCGCGACCGCGCTACCGGGAGCTGCGCTCCGAGCGTCCCCGCACGATCCCGATGAACCGCTGGACCCACGGGTCCTCGTTGTCGATCAGCCAGGTGAGCCCGACAGTGGTCGACGGCAGGTCGGTCACCACACGATGGGTGACGTCTTTTCGGTTGTGGAGTCGCGCGATCGACATCGGCACGATCACGACTCCGGTGCCGGAGGCCACGACCTCGACGGCGTCCTTCACGGTCATCGGAGGCCAGGCCAGCTGGTCCGCATCGGGGGTCCAGCCTGACCGATCGGGCAGCACGAGCTGCTCGTCGGCGAGGTCGGCCGTCGTGACCTCGTCGGCCAGGGTCAGCAGGTGCTCGGCGCCCATCACGGCGACGGGCAGCTCCTCGTACAACGGGATGAGGTGCAGCCCGTCGCGGTCGACCGGGAGCCGGACGAGGGCCATGTCGAGCGTGCCCTCCCGGATCCGGTCCTCCTGCTCCTCCTCGGTGAGGGGGACCAGCTCGAGTGGGTCCCGGGCGAAGCGATCGCGCCAGGTGCGCGCCCACTTGTCGGGCGTCGCTCCGCTGACGAAGCCGACCCGGAAGTGGCCGAACGCCTCGCTCACGAGGGCCTCAGGCGGTCTTGGACCGGCCCGCGTACCAGCGCCAGCCCGCCGTGATGATGAGCGCGCCGACGAGCGAGCCGATGATGCCGCTGGCGCGCAGCTCGATGCCGTCGTCGGCCAGCAGGCTGATCAGGAGGCCGCCTACGAACGACCCGACGAGGCCGGCCACGATCGCCATGGTCCAGTCGATGGCGCCGCCGTCACGACCGAGGATGAGCTGTGCGCCGGCGCCGATGAGCATGCCGAAGAGGATGAGACCCAGGATGAGCATGGCCTGATCCTAGGGGTCAGGACGTCTCGCCGAACTGCTCGACTCGGATCGTATCGTTGCGGACGCCGGATTCCCCGAGCAGCCGGGTGGCGTACGACGCGAACCCGACCGAGCCGCAGACGTAGGCGCGCTCGATGCCGGCGACCAGGTCTTCGACCTCGGAGGGGTACGGCGGGGCCGCGACCCGGTCGCCGAGGTTCTCCCGGGTGAGCGCGATGAACGCGCCGTACGTCTGCAGCTCGGCGGCGTACGGCAGGTCCTGCCAGGTGCGGGCGACCACGACCACCTTCAGCTTGTCCTGGAGGCCGAGCCGCCGCGCGTAGCGGGTCATCGCCACGACCGGCACGACCCCGGACCCACCGGCGACGCACACTGCGGGGACGTCGCCCTCCCACACGAACCAGCCCCCGATCGGACCGCGCAGCTCGAGGACGTCGCCGACCGCGGCCTCGTCGTGCAGGAAGCCCGAGACCTCGCCGCCGGGCAGGCACTCGACCATCAGCTCCAGGAGCGGGTCGTCCGGGTCGGACGCGATCGAGTACGACCGCTGTGCGGTGTAGCCGTCGGGCGCGCGGAGCCGTACGACGTAGTGCTGCCCGGGCAGGTGGTCGACCCGGTCCTCGACGTGGAAGCGCAGCCGGACCAGGCGGTCTGTCGGATGGTCGAGCTCGATGATCGTGCCGGTGGTCCACCCACCGGCGGGAGCGGGCTCTGTCACGGGTCGCCCTGGTAGCGCTGCTCGAGCCAGGGATCGCCGCGGTCGTGGTAGCCGTTCTGCTCCCAGAAGCCCGGCCGGTCCCGGTCCATCAGCTCGAGCCGGGTGATCCACTTCGCGGACTTCCAGAAGTAGAGGTGCGGCACCAGCAGCCGGACCGGACCGCCGTGTCCCTTGGCGAGCGGCTTGCCGTCGAACTCCCAGACCACCCACGCCTTGCCGCCGGTGATGTCCTCCAGCGGCAGGTTGGTCGTGTAGCCGGTCGTGGAGTGCGCCATCACGAACGTCGCCTCGGGCCGCGGCTGCGCCGCCTCGAGCAGCGTGTCCACGCTGACGCCGGTGAAGGTCGTGTCGAACTTGGACCAGGTCGTCACGCAGTGGATGTCGCCGAAGTAGGTCGACCCCGGCAGCGCATGCATCTCGCGCCAGGACCAGCTCTGCGGGCTGGCGACCAGGCCGTCGACCGACATCGACCACTTGTCGACATCGAGGTTGGGTGTGGCCTCGGCCGTGAGCGTCGGCCAGCCGCTGCCGGTGTCGTACTGACCCGGAGGCAGCCGGTCGGGACGGGCGGGGCGACGCTTGCCGAGGAAGCCGCGAGTGATGGGCACGGGCCAAGTATGTCGGGTGGGTGTTACATCCGCATGGCTCAGAGGACCGTGATCGGGATGGACTTCCGCGTCTCGAACTCGAACGTTGCTCCGGTGCTGAACCGCGTCACGGCTACCTCGCCGAACTCTGGCGCCGGCTCCGTCCGGCGCACCAGGGTCGCCGTCCACGACTCCGCGTCGCCGGCGACGTCCACGTCGAAGTGCGGGTCGACAGCGCGGACGGCGGCCTGCAGCGGCCGGGTCTCACCGGGGCCGCAGAGGCCGATCCAGGCTCCGTCGGCGGTCGCGTCCGACGGCTTGACCGCCAGCGTGCAGCCGTCGATCGAGGCAGCGACGTACGCCGCAGGGTTGAGCAGCGGGTGCAGCTCCAGCACGCGCAGCGCCCCCTCCGGCGTGTCCGGGAGGTCGAGCGCACGCAGGATCCGCTCAGCGGCGATGCCGGCGATCCCGACGAGCTGCCTGGTCGCGATCTCGGTGGCCTGCGTCTCGTCGGAGGACCGCGCCCGAACGGCGTGCACGAAGGACAGGTTGAGCAGGTGCATCTGGAGGCAGACCTCGTCGGCGATCCGGACCAGCGCCGATTGCGAGAAGGCGCCGAAGTCGACGTCCGCGACCAGGTCGCCGGAGTAGTCGGCGGCGCCCTCGTCGGTCGAGTCGATCGGGGCGAGCTCGACGACTGCGGCCCGGGTCTTCTCGATGACGTGGTACGGCGCGAGCGGGGTGACCTCGGGGTGGGATTCGTCGATGATCACCGTCCACGCACAGTGCGGGTGCTGGTCGGTCGACGCCCGTGGCGGTCGGTGTACCGGGCGGACCTGGGCCTTCGGGTTGGTCGCCACCGCGGTGGCGTCGAAGGTGGGATCCTCGATGTCGTGGCACATCGAGCGCACGTACGGCTCGCCCATCGGCTCGACGTCCATGAGGGCGCCGCAGTGGTCGAGGTGGAACGTGCCGTGCCAGCGGTCCTGCACGTCGTACCGGAAGTCCATGAACTGCGGGGGAGCGCCGATGTCGAGCTGGAGCCCCTTGAAGATCGTGAAGACGTCGGCGCCCTCGTACTTCAGCGCCTTCTGCATCCGCCGCGTGTAGATCGGGCTCGATCCGGCCCATTCCTCGATGGCGACCTGTGCCATCTCCTCGCGGCCCCACGCGGAGATGCACCACGCCATGCCGGACCGGTCGATGAGCTGGCCGATCAGCAGCAGCTCGGGCACCAGGGTCGCGAGCTCGGCCCGGTCGAGGCTGGAGAAGCGGCTGACGGGACGGCTGGTCATCGATCCTCCGGGAGGCGGCATGTCGGAACTAGAACGTGTTGCAGACTAGACGATCGTCGCCTAGTTTGACGCGTGTCAACTCAGTGTGTGATCCATAAGAGGAGGCGTCGTGGCCGAGACGGTCCAGCAGCTGCTGCGCGAGCGCGCGGAGGACGACAACACGGCGGTGCGGTACGGCGAGGAGAGCTGGACCTGGCGCGAGCACGTCGCCGAGGCGTCGGCGGTCGCCGCCGCCCTCCTCGGTGCCGCCGACGAGAGTCGGCCGATGCACGTCGGCACGCTGTTGGGCAACGGGCCCGAGATGCTGCGGGCGATGGCGGCCGCCGCGCTGGGCGGGTACACGCTCTGCGGCATCAACAACACCCGCCGCGGCGAAGGCCTGCTGAAGGATCTGCGACGTGCGGAGTGCCAGATCCTGGTGACCGACGCCGAGCACCGGCCGCTGCTCGACGGCCTCGACCTCGACGGAGTGCTGGTGCTCGACACGTCGACACCGGCATGGGCCGAGCTGGTGGCGGGCGCGGGACCGTTGACCCCGTTGCGCGAGGTCGAGGCGATGGACACGTTCATGATGATCTTCACCTCCGGCACCAGCGGTGAGCCCAAGGCCGTGCAGGTCAACCACCTCATGGTGCTCTTCTCGGGCCTGAACCTGCAGGGCCGGTTCGAGCTGGGCCCGGACGACGTCTGCTACGTCGCGATGCCTCTCTTCCACTCCAACGCGGTGGTGGCCGGTTGGAGCCCCGCGGTGTGCGCGGGCGCCACGATCGTGCCGGAGAAGTTCTCCGCGTCCCGGTTCCTCCCCGACGTCCGCAAGTACGGCGTCACCTACATGAACTACGTCGGCAAGCCGCTCGCCTACGTGCTTGCGACCCCGGAGCAGCCGGACGACGCGGACAACACGCTCCGGGTGGCCTTCGGCAACGAGGCCAGCGATCGCGACATCGACGAGTTCAAGCGCCGGTTCGCCTGTGACGTGTGGGACGGCTTCGGCTCGACGGAGCTCGCCGTCATCATCACCCGCGAGCCGGGCACGCCGAAGGGTTCGATCGGCAAGGGCTTCGACGGCGTCGCCATCTACAACTCCGAGACGATCACGGAGTGCGCTGTCGCCGTCTTCGACGAGAACGGCGCGCTCACCAACGCCGACGAGGCCACCGGCGAGCTGGTGAACACCCAGGGTTCCGGCTACTTCAACGGCTACTACAACGACAAGACCGCGAACGACGAGCGGATGCGGCACGGCATGTACTGGTCCGGCGACCTCGCCTACCGGGATGCCGACGGCTGGATCTACCTCGCCGGCCGTACGGCGGACTGGATGCGGGTCGACGGCGAGAACCTCGCGGCCGCTCCGATCGAGCGGGTGCTCCAGCGACTGGAGGCCATCAACCGGGTCGCGGTCTACGCCGTCCCGGACGAGAACGTCGGCGACCAGGTGATGGCCGCGATCGTCCTCCAGGACGACGCGACCCTGTCGCCCGACGAGCTCGAAGCGTTCCTGGGCGAGCAGGCCGACCTTGCCGCGAAGGCGTGGCCGCGCTACGTCCGGATCGCGACCGATCTGCCGAGCACGGCCACCAACAAGGTGCTCAAGCGAGAGCTGGCGGCAGAGGGTGCGAGTGCCGGCGCAGGCGGCGTGCTCTGGACCCGGGCGGCTCGCGGGACGTCGTACGCCGTCGGGCAGGGCGTGCCGGTCTGACCCGTCGCTACCCGGGAACGCTCCCGCGCGTTGATATCTTGCTCCGGGATCGACCGGAAGGGTGCGCATGGCGGTGACCGTGGGACCTCCTGTGCCCGCGCCCTCGTCGCCGCAGCGTGACCAGGCGGGCGGCGCTGGACGCCACCGTGCCCCCCGGACCCGTGACTTCCGGCGCACGCGGAGCCTCGGAGCTGCGCTCGGGGTCACATTGCTCGGCGCGGTGCTCCCGGGAGCCGGCTACATCTGGTCACGCCGTCGCCTGGGCTACGCCATCCTGCTGCCGTTCCTGGCGGGTCTCGGCCTGACGGCCTACTACGTCGGCGACCTGGGACGGGCCGCTGACCTCGCGTTCGACCCGACCCGGCTCGAGGTGGCCGCGATCGTGCTGGCCGCGGTCTTCCTGGTCTGGGTGTTCGTGGTGGCGACGACCTATCTGATGGTCCGGCCGATCGGGATGCCGCGCCTGGAGAAGGGGCTCGGGGCTCTCGTCGTCGTGCTCCTCTGCGTCCTCGGCGGCCTGCCGGCAGTCCAGAGCATCCGCATCGCGCACAGCCAGGCCGGCCTCGTCAGCGCCGTCTTCGACGGCGAGGAGACCGCCACGGCACCCGACGACGTCACGAAGGCAGACCCGTGGGGAGGCCGCCAGCAGGTCAACGTGCTGCTCCTCGGCGGTGACGGGGGAGTAGGCCGCACCGGCATCCGGACCGACTCGGTGATCCTGCTCAGCATGAACACCAAGACCGGCAAGTCGGTCATGTTCAGCCTGCCGCGCAACATGATGAACGCGCAGTTCCCGGAGGGGACACCGCTGCACGACGCCTTCCCGGACGGGTTCCGCAACGCCGACGGGGTCGGACCCCGGCAACTGGATGCTCAACGCCGTCTACAGCCAGGTCCCCGCGCTCTACCCGCACATCCTGGGCAAGTCCGAGAACGAGGGCGCCGACGCCGTCAAGCAGGCGGTCGCGGGCAGCCTCGGGACCCACGTCGACTACTACGTTCTGATCAACCTCCTCGGGTTCCAGCAGCTGGTCGACGCGATCGGCGGCGTCACGGTGAACATCAACGAGCCGATCGCGATCAACGGCAACACGGACGCGGGGATCCCGCCGACGGGCTACCTCGAGCCCGGACCGGACCAGCACCTCAACGGCTTCCACGCGCTCTGGTACTCGCGCGGCCGGTGGGGCTCCGACGACTACGAGCGGATGCTGCGCCAACGCTGCATGGTCGACGCGCTCGTCGAGGCGGCCGACCCGCTCACGGTCCTGCGGCGGTACCAGGATCTTGCGTCCGCCGGGAAGCAGATCATGCGCACCGACATCCCTCGCGAGCTGATGCCGGCCTTCGTCGACCTCGCCCTGCAGGTCAAGGAGCGTCCGATGAAGTCGATGGCGTTCGTCTCCTCCGACAAGTTCTACTCCGGCGACCCAGACTACGAGTGGATGCACTCGGTCGTCGACAAGGCGCTGGACCCGCGCAAGAAGCCGTCCGGGAACCGCGACGACGCCGGGACCCCGGTCAAGACCCAGGACGCCTGCGGCTACCACCCGGTGGAGTGAGGGTCAGGGCATCGACACGGTGCCGCGCTTGGCGACCCGGGCGACCGTCGGGCTGCCCAGGTAGACGATCTTCAGCGCGCGCTTGCCCTTCGGCAGGTCGCTCACCCGCAGGCGGGCCACGCCGTGGCGGAGCACCACCTTCTGGCGGAAGCCGCCCTGCACCCGGACCTGGACCGCGCCCTCGACTGTGGGCACCAGACGGGTCAGCACGGTGAGACGCAGCTTCACGCCGTGCTTCAGCCGGACCCGCTCGACCTTGATGCGCGGTGTCGCCTTGGCCCGCGCGGTCACCGGAGTGGTCAGTGCCGTGGTCGCGTAGCCGGCCCGGACGACCGTGATGCTCGAGGAGATCTTGGCGCCGAGGTCGGCGCCGCTGACCCGGTACGTCGTGCCCACGGCTCCTGGCACGGGCTGTCCGTCGCGCAGCCACTGGATCGCCGCGGTCGCGTCGGTCGGACGGTAGAGCCCGGGGTCGACCGTGAGCGTCTGGCCGGGCTTGGCCTTGCCCGTCATGGTCGGCTTGCGCTTCGCCTTGATCGTGCCCAGGGCGACGGGGGCGGTCGCGGCCGTCGCGACGGCGATCGGGTCGTAGTAGGCGCGGCTCGCGGTCACCGAGGCGGTGATGGCGCGGCCGGCGAGGTCCGGGGTGAGCTTGAGGGTGCCGGTGACGGCGCCCGCGATCGGCTGCCCGTCGGCGTACCACTGCACGGTCGTGCTGTCGGGTGCGACGTTCCAGGCACCCTGGTTGAGGGTGAGCGTCTTGTCGACCTTCACCACACCGCTCACGGCGGGTGCGGTCGTGCTCGTGAGGACCCCGGGCAGGACGGCTGCGGTAGCGGCGGAGGTGGCTGCCTTCTTGGCGAAGCCCGTCTTGCTCGCCGTGGTCTTGACCTTGATGCTCTGGCCGAGGAGGCCGCCGGTGATCGGGAGCGTTGACTTGGTGGCACTGGGGATCGCGGCGCCGTTGGCGTACCACTGGTAGGAGACCTTGGCGTCGGTCGGGTTCCACGTGCCCGCCGACGCGGTCAGGGTGGACCCCACCTTGGCGATGCCCGAGACGGTGGGTGCCGCCTTGTTGACCAGCTTGAGGTCGTTGAAGTGGATGAACCCGCTTGGCCAGTTGCCGCTCGCCTTGGTGACGGTCGCCCAGGAGAAGTCGCCGCCCCAGCTGTCCTGGGAGATCACGATCTCGGTGGCAGAGACGACCCGTTCGACGTACGCCACGTGGCCGGCGGAGCCGGCGGGACCGGCGTTGGCCTTCCACCAGGCGACGGCGCCGACGGTCGGGACCTTGTCGGTGAGCGACGGGACCGACGTGCCCCAGTAGGTCGCGTTGCCTCCTCCCGACCACGGCCGGGTGTTGGGCAGGCCGCTGCTGACCATCCGGTAGGCGGCGTAGTTGGTGCAGTTGTGGCCGGCGTACATGCGCCAGTACATCTTGTCGTTGACGGCCGCGTAGCCTCCCGAGCCCATCCCCGCCTGGTTGCAGGCCTTGTAGCCGACGCACAGGTAGGAGCTCCGGGCGAACTTCACGCGTGACCTGGTCAGGCCGTCCGCCTTGGCCCGCCGCTGCTCCCGGGCGAGCATCGCGGCCCTGGTGCCTGGGGCGGGAGTGTTGGCACCGGCGCTGGCGGGCCGCCGATCTGGCTTCGCAGCCGCCTCAGCGGCGGTGGGGGCGTAGGCCAGTAGGCCGCTGATCAACGTGGCCACGACGGCGGAGATCAGCGGCGCGCGGAGACGGTCCGGGAGCGACACGGGTGGGAGTCTAGGGACAATTGTCCCCTCGCGTGAATAGTGTGACTCAAAAAGTCAAGCGACACGCCGTAGCGCGATGGTCAAATTACAACCGTGTGATTCCGATTCGACCGGCTCTGAAATGAAGAAAAGGCCCCGTGGAGCCGGGGCCTTTCCAGTGTCCGAGGGGGGACTTGAACCCCCACGCCCTAATACGGGCACTAGCACCTCAAGCTAGCGCGTCTGCCAATTCCGCCACCCGGACGAGTGCGGTGGAACAGTAGCAAAGGCGCGCCCCGAATCTCACATCGGGAGGGTCCTCGAGCAGATGACATGCTGGGGCCATGGCTGACGTAACTGCTGGCACGCACCATGCGGTCCCCGATCCTGCAGGCGAGGTCGTCGACCTGTGCCGTGAGCTGATCCGAATCGACACCAGCAACTACGGCGACGACTCGGGCCCGGGGGAGCGAAAGGCCGCGGAGTACGTCGCCGCGCTGCTCGACGAGGTCGGCATCGAGTCGACCCTGGTCGAGGGCACTCCCGGCCGGACCTCGGTGGTGGCTCGGTGGGGCGGCACCGAGGGTGACGGACTGCTGCTGCACGGCCACCTCGACGTCGTACCCGCCGCCGCCGAGGACTGGCAGGTCGACCCGTTCTCCGGCGAGATCCAGGACGGCTACGTCTGGGGCCGCGGCGCGGTCGACATGAAGGACTTCGACGCGATGCTGCTCAGCATCGTGCGCGACCGGCAGCGGACCGGACGGGTCCCGTCACGTCCGATCACGCTGTGCTTCACGGCCGACGAGGAGGCCGGCGGTCACCAGGGAGCCCAGGAGCTCGTCGAGGACCACCCCGACCTGCTCGAAGGCTGCACCGAGGCCGTCGGCGAGGTCGGTGGCTTCAGCGCGACGGTGCGCGGTCGACGGGTCTACCTGATCGAGGCAGCGGAGAAGGGCATGGCCTGGATGCGGCTGACCGCCCGCGGGCGCGCGGGTCACGGCTCGATGATCAACCGCGAGAACGCCGTGACCTCCCTGGCCGGCGCCGTGGCGCGGATCGGGGCCTACGAGTGGCCGGTGCGCCTGACGCCCGCGATGCGGACCCTGCTGGCCGCCGTGGGCGAGCTGGCCGGCACGGAGGCCACGCCGGAGAACGCCGAGGCGCTGGTCGAGGAGTTCGGGGGAGCGGCCCGGATGATGGGCGCGGTCATCCGCAACACCTGCAACCCGACGATGCTCGGCGCCGGCTACAAGGTCAACGTCATCCCGACCGAGGCGACCGCCCACGTCGACGGACGCTTCCTGCCGGGCTACGAGGACGAGTTCTTCGCGACGCTGGCCACGCTGGTCGGTGATGACATCGAGATCGACTACCTCAGCCACCAGCAGCCGTGGGAGACGCCGTACGACGGGGACCTGGTGGACGCGATGACCCGCTCGATCCTGGCCGAGGACGACGATGCGATCGTGGCGCCGTACCTGATGAGCGGCGGCACCGACGCCAAGCACTTCCGCAAGCTCGGCATGCGGTCCTACGGCTTCGCGCCGCTGCGCCTGCCGGCCGAGCTCGACTTCACCGCGCTCTTCCACGGGGTGGACGAACGGGTCCCGGTTGATGCTCTGGAGTTCGGTGCGCGCGTCTTCGACCGGTTCCTCGACGACGTCTGAGCCGGGTCGGGGTCGCTCGGGCCTCGTCGGCAGTGATGTCAAGCGGTCCGAACGGCGCGGATGATCTTGCGCCGCAGCACGA
Organism: Nocardioides endophyticus; assembly: GCF_039543845.1. Classification (NCBI taxonomy): domain Bacteria; kingdom Bacillati; phylum Actinomycetota; class Actinomycetes; order Propionibacteriales; family Nocardioidaceae; genus Nocardioides; species Nocardioides endophyticus. The sequence continues at coordinate 368,397 of NZ_BAABKN010000019.1, forward strand.
CCCTTCGAGTGCCGTCGGGCCCGATCCGGACGCGGTCGAGCTCCCAGCCGCCGTGCTCGGCCCGCTCCACGAGCAGCCTGGTGACCACGTTGCGGGAGAACTCACGCGAGAAGGAGACCTTGTCGAACTCCCACTCCACCCCAGGGGTGGGCGGGCGGCGTAGCGCACGGCTCAATGCAGGACCCCTATCAGTCGTCGGTCAGTCGCTGGACACGTCGTCCAGGGCGTCGATGATCTCGGCCGGCAGGGTCAGCTCCTCGACCCCGAGAGCTCCCCGCAGCTGCGCCGCGGTCCGGGCGCCGATGATCGGGGCGGTGACGCCGGGCCGGTCGCGCACCCACGTCAGTGCGACCTCGAGCGCGGACAGCCCGAGGCCGTCGGCGGCGCGGGCGACGGCCTCGACGATCCCGGCGCCCCGGTCGTCCAGATAGGGGTTCACGAAGTTCGCGAAGTGCGCCGACGCGGCGCGCGAGTCCGACGGCGTGCCGGTCCGGTACTTGCCGGTGAGCACACCACGACCCAGGGGAGACCACGGGAGCACACCGAGGCCGAGCGCGGCGGCTGCCGGCAGGACCTCCTGCTCGACAGCCCGGTTGAGCAGCGAGTACTCCACCTGCGTGCTCGCCAGCGGCGTCCGGCCGGGTACGGCGCGCTGCCAGGTCGCGGCCTGGGCGGTCTGCCAACCGGAGTAGTTCGAGATCCCGACGTACGACGCCCGCCCGCTGCTCACCGCGTGGTCCAGGGCCGCGAGCGTCTCCTCGAGCGGGGTGTCGTCCGACCAGATGTGGATCTGCCAGAGGTCGACGTGCTCGACGCCGAGCCGCCGCAGGGAGCTGTCGAGCGTGGCCAGCAGGTGGCCGCGGGAGGTGTTGTAGGAGCGGCCGCCCGGGCGGGCGCTGATGCCCGCCTTCGTGGCGAGCACCACCTCGTCGCGTGCGACGACGTCACCGATCAGCGTCCCGATCAGCTCCTCGGACGCGCCGTTGCCGTAGCCCGCGGCCGTGTCGACGAGGGTGCCGCCGGCCTCGGCGAACGCGATCAGCTGGTCGCGCGCCTCGTGCTCGTCGGTGTCCCGCCCCCACGTCATGGTGCCCAGGCCGAGCCGGGACACCGTCAGGCCGGTCGTGCCGACTCGCCGCTGCTGCATGCCGACAAATTAGTCGGAACACCCTCGCGGGACGTCAGCGGCACGCCAGGTGAACGCCCGTAGGGCGGTCACATTAGGCTTCGGCGTCGTGGTGGACTTCCTGCAGGCTGTGGTCCTCGGTGTCATTCAAGGGCTGACCGAGTTCCTACCGATCTCGAGCAGCGCGCACCTGCGGATCTTCCCGGAGCTGTTCGGCTGGGGCGACCCGGGTGCGGCGTTCACCGCGGTCGTGCAGATCGGCACCGAGCTCGCCGTACTCATCTACTTCTGGCGCGACATCTGGCGGATCGCCTCCACCTGGCTGAAGTCGCTGTTCCGGCCGGAGTACCGAGGCCAGCTCGACGCGCGGATGGGCTGGTTCATCATCCTCGGCTCCGTCCCGATCGTGATCCTCGGCATCGCCCTCAAGGACACGATCGAGACCGAGTTCCGCAGCCTCTGGATCATCGGGACGATGCTCATCGTGATGGGCATCGTCCTCGGGATCGCCGACAAGGTCGGCAGCACCGAGAAGACGCTCAAGCAGCTCACCCTCCGCGACGCGGTCTTCATGGGCCTCGCCCAGGCGCTCGCGCTGATCCCCGGCGTCTCTCGGTCCGGAGCGACGCTCTCGATGGGCCGCTTCCTGGGCTACGACCGCGAGACCGCGACGCGCTACGCCTTCCTGCTCGCGATCCCCGCCGTGATCGGCGCGGGAGTGTTCCAGCTCAAGGACGTCCCGAACGGTGAGAACCTCTACGGCTGGGGCCCGACGATCGTGGCGACGATCGTCTCGTTCATCGTGGGGTACGCCGCGATCGCGTGGCTGCTGCGCTACGTGACCACGCACTCCTACACGCCGTTCGTGATCTACCGCATCGCCCTCGGCGCGGCGACACTGGCGCTGGTCGCCACCGGCGTCATCGCCGCCTGAGTGATCCTCAGAGCCAGCCGGAGCGCTTGAACAGCACCCAGAGCCCGCCGGCGGCTGAGGCCATGAGCAGGATGGCGAACGGGTAGCCGTACGTCCAGCCGAGCTCGGGCATGTGTTCGAAGTTCATCCCGTAGATGCCGGCGATCAACGTCGGTACGACGATCAGTGCGGCTCCGGCGGAGATCTTGCGCATGTCGTCGTTCTGCTGCACCGAGATCTGCGCGAGGTGGGCGTCGAACGCGGTCGACAGGAGCGCGTCCAGCGAGTCCACCGTCTCCGCGACGCGGGCGAGGTGGTCGGCGACGTCGCGGAAGAACGGCGCAGCCTCCTCGCGCACCCCGTCCACGCTGCCGGCCACGAACCGGTTGAGCGGGTCGCGCAGGGGAAGCACGGCGCGTCGTACCTCGGCGATCTCCCGCTTGAGCACGTAGATCCGCGCGGAGTCGTTGGTGCGCTGGTCCGAGAAGACCGACGTCTCGATCTCGTCGACGTCGATGATCAGCTCCTCGACCACCGCGACGTACTCGTCCACGACGCGGTCCATCACGGCGTAGACGACGCCGCCCGGGCCGTGAGTGAGCGCCTGGTGGCCGGCCTCGAGATCGGTGCGTGCCGAGTGGAGCTCGTTGCCCAGGCCGTGGCGCACGCTCACCACGAAGTCGTGGCCGATGAACAGCGCGATCTCGCCGGTCTCGACCGCATCCTGCTCGTCGACGTACCAGAGCGTCTTGAGCACCAGGAAGAGCGTGTGCCCGTACCGCTCCAGCTTGGGCCGCTGGTGCGCCGTCACCGCGTCTTCCACCGCCAGCGGGTGCAGGTCGAAGGTGCGGGCGACGTCGGCGATCTCGTCCTCCGAGGGTTCGTGCATCCCCACCCAGACGAAGTCGCCCTCCTCGGTGGCCCGCTTGCGCAGCTCGCCGGGGTCGCCGTGCCCCTCGATGCGCGAGCCCTCGCGGTAGAGGGCGCAGTCGACGATCACGCGCCCACGGTAGTCCCACAGGTACGCCGATACAGTCGCCGACATGGCAACGGTGATCCTGGTCCGACACGGGCGTACGACGGCCAACGCGTCCGGCATGCTGGCGGGCCGGACCCCCGGGGTACGGCTCGACGACACCGGTGCCGAGCAGGCCGCCCGCACCGGCGAGCGGCTCGCCGTCGTACCGCTGGTCGCCGCCGTCACGAGCCCCCTGGAGCGCTGTCGGCAGACGACCAAGGCGATCGTCTCCGCGCAGGCGGGATCGCTGCGCCCGGCGACGGAGCGCGGTCTGACCGAGTGCGACTACGGCGAGTGGCAGGGGCGGTCCCTGAAGGACCTGGCGAAGGAGAAGCTCTGGGCGACCGTCCAGGCGCAGCCGTCCGCGGTGACCTTCCCGGGCGGGGAGTCGATGGTCGCGATGCAGGCGCGCGCGGTGTCCGCCGTACGCCGCCGGGACGCGCTCATCGAGGAGGAGCACGGAGCCGGGGCGGTCTGGGTGGCGGTCAGCCACGGCGACCTGATCAAGTCGATCCTCGCGGACGCCCTCGGCATGCACCTCGACCTCTTCCAGCGACTGCACGTCGACCCTGCGTCGGTGTCGATCATCCGCTACACAGCGACCCGGCCCTACGTGCTGGCGACCAACACCCACTCCGGCGACCTGTCCTGGCTGGCGCCCAAGCCCACGCGCAAGAGCGGGCGGCCGCGCCGGTCGGACGACGCTGCCGTTGGCGGGGGCGCGGGTCTTTCGGCCGCACCCTAGGGTGGTGTCATGGCTCCACTCGTCCACGGATTCGACCCGCCCGAGCGCTTCGTGGCCGGCACCGTCGGCCCTCCCGGACAGCGCACCTTCTTCCTCCAGGCGCGCGCCGGTGCCCGGCTCGTGAGCGTCGCGCTGGAGAAGCAGCAGGTCCAGGCGTTGGCCGAACGGATCGACGAGCTCCTCGACGAGGTCCTCGCGAGCACGCACGGCGACGCGGCGGTCCCCGCGATGGCGCCGCTCGGGCTCGACGACTCGGACCCCCTGGAGCAGCCGATCGAGGAGGAGTTCCGGGCGGGCACCATGACCCTGTCGTGGGACTCGTCCGACGAGCGTCTGGTGATCGAGGTCTTCCCCTACACCGAGGCCGCCGTCCTCACCCCGGAGCAGGTCGCGGACCTGGACGACGAGGACTTCGAGGAGCCGGAGCCCGACGAGGTCTTCCTGGTGCGGATCCCAGCCGGTACGGCGCGGGCGTTCGTGAAGCGGGCCGAGCAGGTGCTCGGCGCCGGCCGCCCCGACTGCCCCTTCTGCGGCAATCCGGTGGACCCCGAAGGACACCTGTGCGTCCGAGCGAACGGCTTCCGGCGGCGTGACCCGTGAGGGCGGCTTGACCGCGGAGTCGCTGCCCGACCTGGAGACGGGCGAGCTCGAGCTGCGCGGGCGGATCATGCCGGCGTCCAACGCGACCTTCCTCGGGGACATCGAGGGCGTCCAGGTCGTCTACAAGCCGGTCTCCGGCGAACGTCCGCTGTGGGACTTCCCCGACGGCACCCTCGCCGACCGCGAGCGCGCGGCGTACCTGCTCTCCGAGGCGACAGGCTGGAACGTCGTGCCCGAGACCTGGCTGCGTGACGGCCCCCACGGACCCGGGATGGTGCAGCGCTGGCAGGAGCCCGACCCCGATCAGGTCGCGGTCACCCTGGTCCGCGAGGGCGATGTGCCCGCCGGCTGGCGACACGTCTTCGACGGCATCGACGGCCAGGACCAGCCCGTCTCCCTGATCCACGAGGACACGGAGCCGCTACGGCGGATGGCCGTCTTCGACATCCTCGTCAACAACGCAGACCGCAAGGGCGGCCACGTCCTCGAGATGACCGACGGACACAGGTACGGCGTCGACCACGGCGTCACCTTCCACGCCGAGCACAAGCTGCGCACGGTCCTCTGGGGCTGGCTGGGGGAGGCGCTGACCGCCGAGGAGCTCGCCGGGGTGGAGCGGGTGCGCACCGCCGTGTGCGGTCACCTGGGCGACGCCCTGGCCGATCACCTCACCGACTTCGAGATCGACGCGCTCCACCGCCGCTGCGTCCGGCTGGGCGAACGTGCGGTGCTGCCCGCACCGCGCGGAGAGTGGCCGGCCATCCCGTGGCCGCCCTTCTGACATCGACTCGATAGGCTTCGCGACATGCGAGCCTGGCCAACCCCGGACATCCCGAACCTGCCCGTGGTCGGCCCGCCGGTGGTCATCCACGACACCCCGTCAGGTGGCTCGGTCACCACCACGCCGGACGGACCCGCGCGCATGTACGTCTGCGGCATCACGCCGTACGACGCCACGCACCTCGGCCACGCCAACACCTACGTCGCCTTCGACCTGCTCAACCGGGCCTGGCGCAACGCCGGCCATGAGGTCAACTACGTCCAGAACGTCACCGACGTCGACGACCCGCTCCTCGAGCGCGCCGAGAAGGTGCACGTCGACTGGCGGGAGCTGGCGGAGCGCGAGACCGAGCTGTTCCGCCAGGACATGACCGCCCTGCGGGTCCTGCCGCCGGCGCATTACATCGGCGCCGTCGAGTCGATCCCGCTCGTCATCCAGCTCATCCAGCGGCTCGAGGCCGCCGGGACCGTCTACCGCGTCGAGGACGACCTCTACTTCTCCGTGACCGCGGACCCGGCGTTCGGCGCCGAGTCGGGCTGGACTCGCGAGAAGATGCTCGAGATCTATCCCGAGCGCGGGGGAGACCCGGACCGAGACGGCAAGAAGGACCCGCTCGACTGCGTCGTGTGGCGTGGCCGTCGCGAGGGCGAACCGTCGTGGGACAGCCCGTGGGGACCCGGACGGCCCGGCTGGCACATCGAGTGCACCGCGATCGCCCAGGAGCACCTCGGCGGCGCGTTCGACGTCCAGGGTGGCGGCAGCGACCTGGTCTTCCCGCACCACGAGATGTGCGCCGGGCACGCGCAGGTCGCCGTCCCCGGGACACCGTTCGCGCAGGTCTACAGCCACGCCGGCATGGTCGGCTACGACGGCGAGAAGATGTCCAAGTCGCGGGGCAACCTGGTCTTCGTCTCGGCGCTGCGCAACAGCGACGTCGACCCCATGGCGATCCGGCTCGCGCTGATGCGCCACCACTACCGCGCCGACTGGGAGTGGGTGGACGCCGAGCTCTGGACCGCCGTCGACGATCTCGACCGCTGGCGCCGCGCGCTGTCCCTCGGTGCAGGTGCCCCGGCCGCGCCGGTGGTCGCCGAGGTCCTGGAGGCGCTGGCCGACGATCTGGACGCGCCCGGTGCCGCGGCCGCCGTCGATCGGTGGGTGGCCGCCACCCTCGGCACCGACGGTCTCGCGGACACGTCTGACCCGGAGGCCGCCGTACAGCTGCTGGCGGTGCTCGATGCCGGCCTCGGGCTCGCGCTCTAGTCGTCGTCCTGGCGGCGCTTGAGGTACCGCTCGAACTCGCGGGCGATCGCCTCGCCGGACGCCTCCGGCAGCTCCGTGGTGTCGCGAGTCTCCTCGAGCGACCGCACGTAGTCGGCGACATCCTCGTCATCCTCGGCGAGCTCGTCGACCCCGCGCTCCCACGCTCGGGCGTCCTCGGGCAGGTCGTCGAGCGGGATGCTCGCCTCCAGCAGGTCCTCGAGCTGACCGAGCAGTGCGAGGGTGGCCTTCGGGCAGGGCGGCTGTGCGACGTAGTGCGGCACGGCCGCCCAGTACGACACCGCCGGGATGTCGAGCTGCACACAGGCGTCCTGGAAGACACCGACGATCCCGGTGGGACCTTCGTACGTCGACTCCTCGAGCTTGAGGCGGTCGACCAGCTCGGCCTCGGTGGCGGTCCCCGTCACCGGGATCGGGCGCGTGTGCGGAGTGTCGGCGAGCAGGGCCCCGAGCGTCACGACCAGCTCGGCCCCGAGCTCGTCACACGCGGCCAGCAGTTCGGCACAGAACCGGCGCCACCGCATGTTGGGCTCGATCCCACGGACCAGGATGATGTCGCGGTCGAGCGTCGGCGGGGAGGCGATCGCGATCTGGGTGCTCGGCCAGCTGACTCGGCGGTGGCCGTTGTCGTCGACGCCGACCGAAGGCCTGTTGACCTGGAAGTCGTAGTAGTCCTCCGGGTCGATGGTGCCGACCACCCGGGCGTTCCACACGGTCATCAGGTGGTCGACGGTCGACGACGCGGCGTCGGCCGCGTCGTTCCAGCCCTCGAACGCCGCGATGACGATCGGATCCACCAGGCCCGACACACCCTCCAGCTCGATCACTCCACCAGCGTAGTCCGCGCGTGGATTTCTGCGGTCGGGACGCTCGGTGTCACGATCTGGGAATGCGGTCCACGTCGTGGACGCTGTTCCTACGCTTGATGCGTGGTCGCGGTCAGCGGCCCGAGAGGAGACCTGCGTGCCGACTGGGAAGCCCCCGTTGCTCGACCTGCGACCCGATGCCACCGAGGAGCTCACCCGCGCCCTCGAGACGCGGATCATGGTGCTCGACGGCGCGATGGGCACGGCGATCCAGCGGGACCGACCGGACGAGGCGGGCTACCGCGGCACCCGGTTCGCCGACTGGCCGAGCGACCTGATCGGCAACAACGACCTGCTCACGCTGACGCAGCCCGAGATCATCGCGGGCATCCACCGCGAGTACCTCGCTGCCGGCGCCGACATCATCGAGACCAACACGTTCAACGCCAACAGGGTGTCGCTGCGCGACTACGGCCTCGAGGAGCTCGGCTACGAGCTGAACTTCGAGTCTGCCCGCCTGGCGCGCGGCGAGGCCGACGCGGTCGCGACGACCGACAGGCCCCGGTACGTCGCCGGCGCGCTCGGTCCGACGACCCGGACCGCCTCCATCTCGCCCGACGTCAACGACCCCGGCGCCCGCAACGTCTCCTTCGACGAGCTCGTCGCGGCGTACCTCGAGGCCGCCCGCGGGCTCGTCGACGGTGGCTCCGACCTGCTGATGATCGAGACGATCTTCGACACCCTCAACGCCAAGGCCGCGATCTTCGCGGTCGAGACCCTCTTCGAGGAGCACGGCCGACGGTGGCCCGTCATCATCTCGGGCACCATCACCGACGCCTCCGGGCGCACCCTGTCCGGCCAGGTGACCGAGGCGTTCTGGGACTCCGTTCGGCACGTCCGTCCGCTCGCGGTCGGCCTCAACTGTGCCCTCGGCGCCAAGGAGATGCGCCCCTACGTCGCCGAGATGGCTCGCCTCGCCGACTCGTTCGTCTCGTGCTACCCCAACGCCGGGCTGCCCAACGCGTTCGGTGAGTACGACGAGGCGCCCGAGGAGACTGCCGCGATCATCGCGGAGTTCGCCGACAGCGGATTCGTCAACATCGTGGGCGGCTGCTGCGGCACCACCCCCGACCACATCGCGGCCATCGCCCGCGCGGTCGACGGCAAGGAGCGCCGTACGCCGGTCGAGGTCGCTCCCGGGATGCGCCTGTCCGGCCTCGAGCCGCTGACCATCACCGAGGACAGCCTCTTCGTCAACGTCGGTGAGCGCACCAACATCACCGGCTCGGCCAGGTTCCGCAACCTGATCAAGGCCGGCGACTACGACACCGCGCTGACCGTCGCCGCCCAGCAGGTCGAGAACGGCGCGCAGGTCATCGACGTCAACATGGACGAGGGGATGATCGACGGCGTCGCCGCGATGGATCGCTTCACCAAGCTGATCGCCAGCGAGCCCGACATCTCGCGGGTGCCGCTGATGGTCGACTCCTCGAAGTGGGAGGTCATCGAGGCCGGCCTGAAGAACGTCCAGGGCAAGGCCATCGTCAACTCGATCTCCATGAAGGAGGGCGAGGAGAGGTTCCGCGAGCAGGCCGCTCTGGTGCGCAAGTACGGCGCGGCCGCGGTCGTGATGGCCTTCGACGAGGACGGCCAGGCCGACAACCTCGAGCGGCGCAAGGCGATCTGCGAGCGCGCCTACCGGATCCTGGTCGACGAGGTCGGATTCCCGCCTGACGACATCATCTTCGACCCCAACGTCTTCGCTGTCGCCACAGGCATCGAGGAGCACGCGGCGTACGGCAAGGACTTCATCGAGGCCACCCGCTGGATCAAGGAGAACCTCCCCGGCGCCAAGGTGTCCGGCGGCATCTCCAACGTCAGCTTCTCCTTCCGCGGCAACAACCCGGTGCGTGAGGCGATCCACGCGGTCTTCCTCTTCCACGCGATCGAGGCTGGCCTCGACATGGGCATCGTCAACGCGGGCGCGCTGATCCCGTACTCCGAGGTGGAGCCCGAGCTCCGGGAGCGGATCGAGGACGTCGTACTCAACCGGCGTCCCGACGCCGCCGAGCGCCTGCTCGAGATCGCCGAGGAGCACAACAAGGCGGGAGAGGTCGTCGAGGCGGCTGCGGAGGAGTGGCGCTCGCTACCGGTCGGCGAGCGGATCACGCACGCTCTCGTGAAGGGCATCGACGCGTTCGTGGAGGCCGACACCGAGGAGCTCCGCAACGAGATCTCCGAGCGCGGCGGCCGACCGATCGAGGTCATCGAAGGTCCGCTGATGGACGGCATGAACGTCGTCGGCGACCTGTTCGGTGCCGGCAAGATGTTCCTTCCGCAGGTCGTGAAGTCGGCCCGCGTGATGAAGAAGGCGGTCGCCTACCTGATCCCGTTCATCGAGCAGGAGAAGGTCGACAACCCTGAGTACGCCACCGCCAAGGACACCAACGGCACCATCGTGATGGCGACGGTGAAGGGCGACGTCCACGACATCGGCAAGAACATCGTCGGAGTCGTCCTGCAGTGCAACAACTTCGAGGTGATCGACCTCGGCGTGATGGTGCCCGCGCAGAAGATCCTGGACAAGGCCGTCGAGATCGGGGCCGACGCGATCGGCCTCTCCGGCCTGATCACGCCGTCCCTCGACGAGATGGTCAACGTGGCCTCCGAGATGCAGCGGCAGGGCTTCACGATCCCGCTCCTGATCGGCGGCGCCACCACCTCGCGCGCGCACACCGCGGTCAAGGTCGATGGCAAGTACGACGCCCCCGTCGTCTGGGTCAAGGACGCCTCGAGGTCGGTGCCGATGCTCGCGGCACTGCTCAGCGACACCCAGCGACCGAAGGTGATGGCCGACGTCAAGGCCGACTACGACTCCCTGCGCGAGCGGCACGCGGCGAAGCACGACCGGCCGATGCTCTCCCTCGAGAAGGCGCGCGCCAACCGCACGCCGATCGACTGGACCGGCTACCAGCCGCCCGTGCCCCGGCAGCCGGGCACGCACGTGCTCAGTGACTACGACCTGGCCGAGCTGCGTGAGTACATCGACTGGCAGCCGTTCTTCAACGCGTGGGAGATGAAGGGCAAGTTCCCCGACATCCTCAACAACCCCACGACGGGGGAGACGGCGCGGGCGCTGTACGACGACGCGCAGGCGATGCTCGACCGGCTGATCGCCGAGAAGTGGCTGACGGCCAACGCCGTCTTCGGCTTCTTCCCCGCGAGCGCGGTCGGCGACGACATCGAGCTCTACACCGACGAGTCGCGCTCGACGGTCCGGACGACGCTGCACAACCTGCGCCAGCAGGGCGAGCACCGCGACGGCGTGCCCAACCGGTCCCTCGGCGACTTCGTCGCACCGCGGGAGACCGGTCTCGCCGACCACGTCGGAGCGTTCGCCGTGACCGCGGGACTGGGCTCGCAGGAGCACATCCAGAGCTTCAAGGACGCGAACGACGACTACTCCGCGATCATGCTGGAGGCGCTCGCCGACCGGCTCGCCGAGGCGTTCGCGGAGCGGCTGCACCAGCGGGTGCGCACGGAGTTCTGGGGCCACGTCACCGACGAGCAGCTGTCCAACGAGGACCTGATCGCCGAGAGGTACGCCGGCATCCGTCCCGCACCCGGGTACCCGGCGTGCCCCGAGCACACCGAGAAGCAGACGCTGTGGGAGCTGCTCGACGTCGAGGCCAGCGCGGGCATCCAGCTCACGGAGAGCATGGCGATGTGGCCGGGTGCGGCGGTCTCGGGCTGGTACTTCTCCCACCCCGACTCGCAGTACTTCGTGGTCGGACGGCTGGCCCGCGACCAGATCGCCGACTACGCGGAGCGCAAGGGCTGGACGGTCGAGGAGGCCGAGCGCTGGCTGTCGCCCAACCTGGGCTACGACCCGGACGACTGACTCGGGTTCAGAGGTCGAGGAACTCCAGCGTGCTCCCGGCCATCAGCACGACCCGGCCGTCGGCGAGCTCGAAGGTGCGCACTCGCGAGGGGTCCGTCACCGGGAGGTTCCGCAACTCGCCGGTCAACGTCGTGCCGGTGACCCGGTAGACGCCCAGGACCATGGTGCCCCGGTTCGTCGTGAACGTGGTCAGCGCCGTGTCCCGGTCCCGGAGCCAGGTGAACGCTCGCGGATCGGCCCCGGCGACCGGCCAGGTCCGTCGCCGCAGTGAGCTGACGTCGACCTGCTGGACGTCGGTGAGGTCGGAGATGTCGAAGAGACCCACCTGCGCGCCCGCTCGCCCACCGCCGGTGAAGGCGCCGGCCTCGCCGACCGCCAGGAGCAGCCCGTCACCGATCGGGTGGAGGTACGAGGTGAAACCGGGGATCTTCAGCGCTCCGAGCAGACGGGGCCGGTCGGGGTCGGAGAGGTCGACGGTGTAGAGCGGGTCGGTGGCGCGGGCGGTGGACAGGATCGCCAGGTCGTCGGTCCATCGGGCGGCGGTGAGCGTCTCGTCGACCCCGAGGCCGTCGAGGCGCCCGCTCTCGACCAGGCGGTCGCCGTCGGCCCGCATCGTGACCACGGAGCTCGACCGAGGAAGGACGCGGCGGGTCCGGTCCCGGGCCACCGTCCCCGGCATGGCTGCCAGCGCCTCGTCCCGGGTGACGGCGACGCGCAGGACGTCGTCGGCCTCGTCGACGGACCAGCGGTCGGCGATCGTGCCGTCGACATGTCCGGTCGCGACGTGGATGGCGCGCGTGCCGTCGAGATCGAGCTGGAAGATCGTGGAGCGCCACGCTGCGCCTTCGGTCCTGGCTGCCGCAGGAACGCACCAGCAAGAACCCCAGCCGCCCCAGCCGGGGGAGTCGACGAGGTACAGGTGGTCGGCCGACTCGTAGGCGATGCTCGTCTGACCGGCGACGCCGATCGTGGCCCGGTCGTTCGGGGCCTCCGCATCGAAGCCGACGACGCTGACGGTCCCGAGGGCGAGCCCCGCGGGTGGGGTCGCGACGTCGTCGCAGTCCAGGAGAGGCAAGGGGCCGTCGCCGTCGTCGTACGTCGGCATCCAGTCGGAGAGCGTCGTGCTGCGGACGAGCTCGCGGTTGTGCGCCAGCGCCTCGCTCCGCGTGACCTTCCCGTGCGGGTACACGAAGTCGAGCGTCGGCGCCGCCGCGGTGAGAACGAGCCGCACCACGGAGCCGTGCTGGCGCACCGACGTGATCGCAGCGGAGTAGGCGACGTCGGACACGATGGTCGGTTCGCTCGGGTCTGCGAGCGACACCGTCTGGACCCGGCTGCCCGGGGGGACGCTGGACCGACCGGAGGCCGGCGCACGGGTGTCGGCGCCGATCGCCACGACCGTGTCACCGGCGAGCAGGATCTCGCCGTTGAGCATCCGAGGGAGAGTGAGCTGTGCGGTAAGCCGGATGGTGTCGCCGGAGGTGTCGTACACGCTGAGGGTGCGGCGATCGACGCGGACGACGCGAGACCCGTCCGTCTTGACCTGGTCGGGCTCGTCGACGTCCACCTCCTGGACGTTCGTGCCGGTCCGCGAACTGTCCTGTGTGTTCAGGCTCAGGTCCCCGAGGTAGCCCATGCTCTGATTGCCTCGAGCGGGGATCGTGAAGGAGCGCGCGGACAAGGGGGCGCTCGAGACGAAGCCCCAGCCGTACGCCGTGACCGCGGCCCGGCCGCGAGCGCGGTAGCTGGACAACAGATCCGCGCAGGACGTCGCGGGGTGGAGGTCGGCGCGGAACGCGCTCGTGCGCAGGTCCGGGGCCGCGAGCGTGGCGTCGTCGTCCGCGTCCGTCCCAGCACGAGTCCCGACGAGGAAAGCGCCGGCCAGCGCCGCGGCCGTCACGCCGGCGAGCAGCGGTCGCAGCACCCGGTGCCGACGCCGGGCGCGGGCCTGTCGCCTGCCTTCTCGCAGCAGCTCCGGGATGGGCGGCTCGGACGTCGGGTAGCTCTCCCACAGGTCCTCGAGGTCGGTCATGTCGTGCCTCCGGTCAGGTCGAGATCGACCAGGTGCTGGTCGACGCTGAGGCGGGCGAGCGACCGGGACAGTCGGCTCTTGACCGTGCCGGGGCGGATCCCCAGCGCGGCAGCCGTCTGCGCCTCGCTGAGCTGGACGAAGTAGCGCAGCACGACGACCTCTCGCTGCTCCTTGGAGAGCGAGAGCATCGCCCGGTGGACAGCGTCGGCGAGCGCCGTGGCCTCGGCCGCGTCCGCAACAGCCGCGTCGGGCAGCGCCTCGCTGACCGGGTGCCGGGAGCGGTGCCGCCACCAGGCGCTGCGCCGGTCCGAGCGCAGCACGTTGAGCAACATCCGGTAGACGTACGCCTCCCGGTCGTCCGCGGCCCGCACCCGGTCCCACTTGCGGTAGCAGAGCAGCAGCGTCGCCTGGGCCACGTCTTCGGCCTCGTGGGACGCCGCGCCGAGGAAGACGGCCGCGCGCACGAGTGACGACCAGCGTTCGGCGACGAACGCGGCGTACTCCACCTCATGCTCCACGCTGGCCCCGTATCGATCGTCCTCAGAAGCTGTCAGGAGGTACGACGCCGGTCCGGGTGCCTTCGGTTCCGCCGAGACGGTCCCTCTAGGGTGGAGTGTCACGTCGCGACGATTCGGAGAGCACCCTGGACACGCCTGCAGCCGTCCTGTGGGACATGGACGGCACCCTGGTCGACACCGAGCCGTACTGGATCGACACCGAGTTCGAGATCGCCCAGCGGTACGGCGGCACGTGGAGCCGCGCGCATGCCCTCAACCTGGTCGGCAACGACCTGCTGGAGTCGGGCCGCTACATCCGCGAGCACATGGGCATCGAGCCGTCGGCCGAGCAGATCGTCGAGGAGCTCCTCGACGGGGTGGTCGCACGGGTCGAGGATGTCGTTCCGTGGCGTCCCGGTGCCCGCGATCTGCTCGAGCACCTGTCCGGGGCCGGTACGCCGTGCGCGCTGGTGACGATGTCCTACCAGCGGTTCGTGGCGCCGATCCTGGCCCAGCTCCCGCCGGAGACCTTCCGGGTCATCGTCACCGGCGACAGCGTGGAGTTCGGCAAGCCGCACCCGGAGCCCTACCTCACCGCCGCCGCCGCCCTCGGTCTCGCGCCGGTCGACTGCATCGCCGTCGAGGACTCCAACACGGGCGCCAAGTCCGCCGAGAGCGCCGGCTGCCTCGTGCTCGTCGTTGAGAACCACGTCCCCGTGCTCGCAGGTGAGCGGCGCGTCTTCGCCGACTCCCTGGTGGGCGTCGACCTCGGCGAGATCTGGGCCGACTACCACCGTTGACAACGTGCCGCGCGGGTGGTCACGGACCTATTCCGGCAGGTCCGGCCCCTCGAGATCGACCGGGTCGGGCCGCTCCGGCAACGGCGGCGGCGTACCGCCCCATGCCGGACAGATCGCCTGGTGGGCGCACCACGAGCACTGTCGACCCGGGTTCGGGCGCCAATCGCTGGTCTCCTCGGCCAGGCGAATGGCATGCCAGACGGCCTCGACCTTGCGCTGGGTGGCGAGCAGGTCCCGCTCATCAGGGACGTAGCGGAGGATCTGGGCGTTGCCGAGGTAGACCAGCTGCAACATGGCGGGGACGATGCCGCGGGTCTTCCAGATCACCAGCGCGTAGAACTTCATCTGGAAGAGCGCCTTCGCCTCGAACATCTCGCTGGGCGCATTGCCTGACTTGTAGTCGACCACCCGGATCGAGCCGTCCGGCGCAACGTCGATGCGGTCGACGAACCCGCGCAGCAACAGCTTCGAGTCGAGCAGAGCCTCGACGTACAGCTCGCGCTCGGCCGGCTCGAGTCGCTGCGGGTCCTCCAGCGAGAAGTAGCGGGTCAGCACGCTGCGGCAGTTGGCGAGCCACGCCGTGATCTCCGGACCGCCCTTCGCACCGAGCATCTCGCTCAGCATCGGCTCCTGCTCGACCAGCGCCTCCCAGGCCGGCTCCAGCATGTCGGCCGCCTGCTCCTGCGTCCGATCGGCGGCCGGCAGGTCGAAGAGGTCCTCCAGCACCTTGTGGATGACGGTCCCGCGTACGGCCTCGGGCGAGAACGGCTCCGGAAGCTTGTCGATCGTGCGGAACCGGTACAGGAGCGGGCAGCTCATGAAGTCACCCGCCCGGCTGGGGGAGAGCGCGCCCAGCACGCTCACGCCGTCGACCGGTGTCGAGACCCGGACGGCCGGCGACTCCTGTTCCAGACCCACGTCGTCACCCTAGGTGAGCCCACCGACGTCGGGGCCGTCGGATAGCCTCACCACGTGCCCGACTCGCCCGCCAGCCCGCGACCATCGGGCACCATCAAGATCGGCACGATCGCGGGCAGCGACGTCCTCGTATCGTCGTCCTGGTTCCTCGTCGCCGGCCTGATCGCGTTCATCGTCGCGCCCCGGATCGAGGCGTCCTCGCCGGGCATCGGCGCCTGGAAGTATGTCGCGGGGTTCGCGTTCGCCGTGATCCTCTACCTGTCGGTCCTGCTGCACGAGGCCTCCCACGCGGTGATGGCGCGGCGACTCGGGTTCCCGGTCGGCTCGATCACGCTCCACTTCCTCGGCGGGATGACCTCGATCGAGGGGGAGGCTCGCAAGCCGCGCCAGGAGTTCCTGATCGCTGTCGTCGGTCCGCTGACATCTCTCGCCGTCGGAGTCGTCGCGGTGGGCCTGTGGTTCGTCACACCGGACGGACTGCTGCTCGTCGCCGTCGAGGGCCTCGCCGGAGCCAACCTGCTCGTCGGCCTCCTCAACCTCATCCCCGGTCTGCCGCTCGACGGAGGCCGCGTGCTCAAGTCGCTGGTGTGGCGGATCTCCGGCAACGTCCACCGCGGCACCATCGTCGCCGGGTGGGCCGGCCGGGTGACCGCGGTGGCCGCCATGCTGTGGCCGGTCCTGCAGTCGCAGGTGACCGGGGTGGAGCCGACGATCCTCGACTTCCTGCTGGCAATCGTCGTCGCGGCGTTCCTCTGGTCCGGCGCGACGGCGGCCATGTCCGCGGCCCGGCTCCGAAGTCGGCTGCCGCAGCTGGTCGCACGCCGGCTCGCCCGCCGTACCCTCGCGGTCCCCGGTGACCTGCCGCTCGCGGAGGCGGTACGCCGTGCAGCGGAAGCCCAGGCCGGCAGCCTGATCACCGTGACGTCGTCCGGTGTCCCGGTCGGCATCGTGAGCGAGGCGGCTCTGGATGCCACCCCTGAGGAGCGTCGCCCGTGGGTCGCGACCTCCGTGGTGGCCCGCTCGCTCGACGATGGCCTGCGACTGCCCGCCGAGATCGCCGGTGAAGACCTCGTCACCGCGATCAGTCGCCACCCGGCGTCGGAGTACCTCCTCATCGAGGACGACGGGTCGGTCTTCGGCGTCCTCACGACGGCCGACGTCGATAGGGCCTTCCAGCGGGGCGGACACTAGTGTTCCGGGGGTGTCCGACACCCCCGAAGCAGCTCCCGCCACCGACTCCGCGCCCGACTCTGCACCCGATGTGGCCACCGAGGCATGGTCCGGGGTCCACCGCGGCCCGTTGCGCGAGGGGGAGTGGGTGCGCCTCCTGGACGGCAAGGGCCGCCGGCACAACATCTGCCTCGAAGCGGGGAAGACCTTCCACACCAACCGCGGCGGCATGTCGCACGACGACCTGATCGGTCGTGAAGAGGGCTTCACGATCACCTCCACGTCCGGCGGCGAGTACCTCGTCTTCCGGCCGCTGCTCTCCGAGTTCGTCGTCTCGATGCCGCGCGGTGCCGCGGTCGTGTACCCGAAGGACGCGGCCCAGATCGTCGCGCTCGCCGACATCTTCCCCGGCGCGCACGTCGTCGAGGCGGGCGTCGGCTCCGGCGCACTCACCTGCTCGCTGCTGCGCGCCGTCGGCCCGTTCGGCCGCGTCACGTCGTACGAGCGCCGCGAGGAGTTCGCCGACGTCGCCCGCCGCAACGTCGAGCAGTTCTTCGGAGCCCCCGAAGGGCAGACGCACCCTGCCTGGGAGCTCACCGTCGGCGACCTCGCCGAGGCACTTCCTGCCTCGGGCGCTCGCGCCGACCGGATCATCCTGGACATGCTCGCGCCCTGGGAGTGCCTCGATGCCGCGGCGGACTCCCTGTGGCCCGGCGGCATCGTGTGCGCGTACGTCGCGACCACGACCCAGCTCTCCCGCTTCGTGGAGACGGTCCGGTTGCACGGCGGGTTCACCGAGCCGCAGGCCTGGGAGTCGCTGGTCCGCGACTGGCACGTCGAAGGTCTCGCCGTACGCCCCGGCCACAAGATGATCGGGCACACGGCCTTCCTGGTCACCGCCCGCCGGATGGCTCCCGGCGAGAAGGCTCCGATGAAGAAGCGTCGTCCGGCGCCGGGTGCCTACGGGCCCGACTACACCGGCCCTCGTCCGGCCGGTGTGCCGGTCGACCTGCCCGAGTAGCCCCACGGCGTCCCCACGCGCCATCGGCGACCCACTTGCGTCCAAATCGTGACCAACTCCCCGAAATGACTACGCCGGTCGTGGGGTCACGCGGGTAGGGTCGAAGTCACAGGAGGTGGCGCTGATGTCGACATCCGATGGCGTTTCCAGTGCGGGGGGCCACACCCCCGCGGAGCTCGCTGAGCAGGTTCGGTTCCTGGAGGCGGAGGTCTCCGACCTCCGGCTGCGGTTGAGCGAGAGCCCCGCGGGCTCCCGCGGGTTGGAGCTCCGGCTCGCGGAGGCCCAGCGCTCGCTGGCCGGCCTGACGTCGCAGAACGAACGGCTGGCCGGCACCCTGCGCGAGGCTCGTGACCAGATCATGAAGCTCAAGGAGGAGGTCGACCGGCTGGCCCAGCCGCCCGCCGGCTTCGGCACCTTCCTGAGCCGCAACGACGACGACTCGATCGATGTCTTCACCGGCGGCCGCAAGCTGCGCGTCAACGTGAGCCCGAGCGTCGACCTCGACAGCCTCCAGCGTGGCCAGGAGGTCATGCTCAACGAGGCCCTCAACGTCGTCGCCGCCCTCGAGTTCGAGAAGGTCGGCGAGGTGGTGATGTTCAAGGAGCTGCTCGCCGACGGCGACCGCGTCCTCGTCATCGCCAACGCCGACGAGGAGCGCGTCGTACGCCTCGCCGAGCCGCTGCTCACCCAGACGATCCGCGCCGGCGACTCACTCCTGCTCGACACCCGCTCCGGCTACGTCTACGAGAAGGTCCCGAAGTCCGAGGTCGAGGAGCTCGTCCTCGAAGAGGTCCCGGACATCGACTACTCCGACATCGGCGGGCTGTTCAGCCAGATCGAGACGATCCGTGACGCCGTCGAGCTGCCCTACCTGCACCCCGAGCTCTTCGTCGAGCACGAGCTCAAGCCGCCCAAGGGCGTACTGCTCTACGGCCCACCCGGGTGCGGCAAGACGCTGATCGCGAAGGCGGTCGCCAACTCGCTGGCCAAGAAGGTCGCCGCACGGCATGGCACGAACGCTGCCGGCCAGGAGGTCAAGTCCTACTTCCTCAACATCAAGGGCCCCGAGCTGCTCAACAAGTACGTCGGCGAGACCGAGCGGCACATCCGCCTGGTCTTCCAGCGGGCCCGCGAGAAGGCCAGCGAGGGTACGCCGGTGATCGTGTTCTTCGACGAGATGGACTCGCTCTTCCGCACCCGTGGATCCGGCGTCTCCTCCGACGTCGAGAACACCATCGTCCCGCAGCTCCTCAGTGAGATCGACGGCGTCGAGCTGCTCGAGAACGTCCTGGTCATCGGGGCTTCCAACCGCGAGGACATGATCGACCCGGCGATCCTGCGGCCCGGCCGCCTGGACGTGAAGATCAAGATCGAGCGCCCGGACGCCGAGTCCGCGCGCGACATCTTCAGCAAGTACCTGACCCCGTCCCTCCCGCTGCACGCCGAGGACCTCGGCGAGTTCGGCGGCGACCGGGACGCCTGCGTCGCCGGGATGATCCGGGCGACGGTCGAGCGGATGTACACCGAGACCGAGGAGAATCGCTTCCTGGAGGTCACCTACGCCAACGGGGACAAGGAGGTCCTGTACTTCAAGGACTTCAACTCCGGCGCGATGATCCAGAACATCGTCGACCGGGCCAAGAAGATGGCGATCAAGGACCTCCTCGAGCACGACCAGAAGGGCCTGCGGGTCTCGCACCTGCTGCAGGCGTGCGTGGACGAGTTCAAGGAGAACGAGGACCTGCCCAATACGACGAACCCGGACGACTGGGCCCGCATCTCCGGCAAGAAGGGCGAGCGGATCGTCTTCATCCGCACGCTCATCACCGGCAAGCAGGGCACCGAGCCCGGGCGCTCCATCGACACGGTCGCCAACACGGGGCAGTACCTGTAGGCAGTCGGCCCGGCGTTTACCCGACGCCGGGCCGGGGCACGGTCACATCATGCTCTGGTTGATGGTGGTGTTGATCGGGCTGATGGCTGCCTCAGTGAGCTGGCGGCTCACCCGACGCTCGTACGACGACGCACGCCACTGACGCTCACGTCGAAGGCTCGGTCACATCCGCAACGGTGGCGCCGAGCGCCACCGCGAACGCCGCTGCGTCCACGGTGATGGCGACGCCGTGGCCGCCCCCGCCGATGCTGATCGGTCCCTCGATCGAGGCGTCCGCGATCACCGGCAGCGGCGTGCGGCTGCCCAGCGGTGTGATGGTCCCGCGGACGTAGCCGGTCACGTCGTACGCCGTCTCCGCGCTCGGCATCGAGATCCGGCTGACTCCCAACAGCGCGCGCAGCTTGGGCCAGGCGATCTCCCGGTCGCCCGGCACCAGCACGAACCGGTGGTCGTCGTCGTTGAGGCGCACGACCATCGTCTTCACGATCTGGTGAGGCTCGACGCCCCGCGCATCTGCCGCCTGGGCCAGCGACGTCACCGGCCCGTGCCTCGTCACCGTGTGCTCCAGCCCGAGAGCCTCGGCTGCGGCGATCGCCCGCGTCGACTGGTCGCTCATACCGGCGACGGTACGGCGCGGCCGTTGAACACGTAGCTCCACGGGCGAGCGACGGCCGGTCCCGGCAGGTACGCCGCCTCCAGCGCCACGACCTCGAGGCCGGCCGCGCGGACGAGTGCCGGGATGTCGCGGCTCAGGTGGCAGCCGCCGGCGACGCGCCGCTCCACCGGATCCAAGCGATGTTGCCACCGCGCCACGGGGAGGTCAGGGGAGCGACCGTGCTCGAGGAAGTGGAAGGCACCACCGGGTCGCAGCACTCGGCGTACCTCCGTCAGTGCCGCACCCACGTCGGGGATCGTGCAGAGCGTGAACGTCGAGAGCACCGCGTCGTACGACGCGTCGTGGGCCTCCAGGCGCTGACCGTCCAGGCCGACCCTGGCGATCGGGACAGACGCCGAGAGCCGTCGCTTCGCCGACATCGACCACCCGACGTCCGAGGGCTCCACGGCGTCGATGCCTGTGACCGCTGCCGGGTAGGCACCGGCATTGAGCCCGCTGCCGAACCCCAGCTCCAGCACCCTGCCAGCGAGACCGGCGCAGACCACGTCCCGCAGCGACATCACGTCAGCGGTCGACAACGCCCGGTCCACGATGTGCGGGACGACGCGTTCGGTCCACAGGCCCATCTCCCCAGATTAGGCGCTCGACGCTCGCGTACGCTCGGCACATGAGCGTCCGACGGGTGATGGGCAACGAGGTCGAGTACGGCATCGCCGTGCAGGGCCAGCCGTTGGCCAACCCGATGGTCGCGTCCTCGCAGGTCGTCAACGCCTACGCCTCGGCCACGATCAAGGCCCGGCGAGCCCGGTGGGACTTCGAGGAGGAGTCGCCGCTCCGCGACGCCCGAGGGTTCGACATGTCCCGGCAGGTGGCGGACTCCACCCAGCTCACCGACGAGGACCTCGGGCTCGCCAACGTCATCCTCACCAACGGCGCCCGTCTGTACGTCGACCACGCCCACCCGGAGTACTCCAGCCCCGAGGTGACCACGCCGCTCGATGCCGTGCTGTGGGACAAGGCCGGCGAGCTGGTCATGCTCGACGCCTCTCGCCGCGCGGGGCTGCTCCCGGGCGGCTCGCCGATCGTGCTCTACAAGAACAACACCGACAACAAGGGCTCGTCGTACGGCGCTCACGAGAACTACCTGATGCGGCGATCCACGCCGTTCGGCGACATCGTCCGCCACCTCACGCCGTTCTTCGTCAGCCGTCAGGTGATCACCGGCGCGGGCCGGGTCGGGATCGGCCAGGACGGCCGCGAGCACGGCTTCCAGCTGAGCCAGCGCGCGGACTTCTTCGAGGTCGAGGTCGGTCTCGAGACGACTCTCAAGCGCCCGATCATCAACACCCGCGACGAGCCGCACGCCGATCCGGAGAAGTACCGTCGCCTGCACGTGATCATCGGCGACGCCAACCTGTCGGAGATCTCGACGTACCTCAAGGTCGGCACCACCGCGGTCGTCCTGGCGATGATCGAAGACCGCTTCATCACCGCCGACCTGACGGTCGACGGCCCCGTGGCGGGCCTGCGGGCGATCTCCCACGACCCGTTGCTGCAGCACAAGGTGCGTCTCACCGACGGCCGTGAGCTGACCGGCATCCAGCTGCAGCTGGAGTACCTCGACCTCGCGAAGAAGTACGTCGAGGACCGGTACGGCGCGGACGCCGACGCCCAGACCGTCGACGTCCTGGCGCGATGGGAGTCGGTGCTCGACCGGCTCGAGCGGGACCCGATGTCGCTCAAGCGCGAGCTCGACTGGGTCGCGAAGCTCAGCCTGCTCGAGCAGTACCGCCAGCGTGATGGGCTCGACTGGGACGATGCCAAGCTGCAGCTGATCGACCTGCAGTACTCCGATATCCGCCCCGAGAAGGGGCTCTACCACCGCCTCGTGGCCAGCGGCCGGGTCGACCGACTCCTCACGGACGCGGCGATCGAGGACGCCATGCACGACCCGCCGGAGGACACGCGCGCGTACTTCCGCGGTCGCTGCCTCGAGAAGTACGCCGAGCACGTGGCCGCCGCGTCGTGGGACTCGGTGATCTTCGACCTGCCCGGCCGTGAGTCGCTCCAGCGGGTCCCGACGATCGATCCACTCCGTGGCAGCAAGGCGCATGTCGGCGAGCTGCTGGACCGAAGTGAGACGGCGGAGGCGTTGTTCGCCGCTCTCACCCGCTGAGTCGGCCCTCAGCGTCACTGCTCGCTCGCTAGGGTAGAGACATGGCACAGGAGCAGAAGCAACCGCGTCGCTCGTCCGAGACCGAGGAGTCCGTCGAGACGGCCCCGGAGACCGACGTCGCCGAGCGCAAGGAGGCGCTCGACAGCGATGTCGACGACCTCCTCGACGAGATCGACGACGTGCTCGAGACCAACGCCGAGGACTTCGTGAAGTCGTTCATCCAGAAGGGCGGGGAGTAGGGGTGGGCGAGCGAAGCCGGCTCACCATCCGATCCTGCGTCCTCAGTGCCTCATGCGCGCACGGAGCGAAGCGGGTACGTGCATGAGCAGTCCGCGTCTCCCGGCCGCGTTCCTGCAGCCGGGCACCTCGTCGTTCTCGGAGTTCCTGTCCGTCCAGGCTCCGGACCTGCTGCCGGGCCGCCGGGCGATCCCGCAGGGGCACGCAGGCGACCTCGCGCCGCACGGCACCACGATCGTCGCCGCGACGTTCCCGGGTGGTGTGATCATGGCGGGTGACCGTCGCGCCACGATGGGCAACATCATCGCCCAGCGCGACATCCAGAAGGTCTTCCCGGCCGATGAGTTCTCCGCCGTCGGCATCGCCGGCACCGCGGGCCTCGCTGTCGAGATGGTGCGGCTCTTCCAGACCGAGCTCGAGCACTACGAGAAGATCGAGGGCAGCACGCTGTCCATGGACGGCAAGGCCAACCGGCTCTCGGCGCTGATCCGCAACAACCTCGGCATGGCGATGCAGGGGCTCGCCGTCGTACCCCTCTTCGCCGGCTACGACCACAACACCGAGGGTGGCCGGATCTTCAGCTACGACGTGACGGGTGGCCGCTACGAGGAGACCGCGTTCCACTCGGTCGGCTCCGGCTCACTGTTCGCGCGCGGCTCGCTCAAGAAGCTCTACCGCGACGACTTCACCGCCGTGCAGGCCGTCCAGGCCGTCGTCGAGGCGCTGTACGACGCGGCCGACGACGACTCGGCCACGGGAGGGCCCGACGTGACGCGCCGGATCTTCCCCGTCGTCCAGGTGATGACCACCGACGGTGGATACCGGATGCCGGACGTCGAGGTCGCGGCCATCGCGGACCGCGTGATCGCCGGCCGGATGGGCCGGCCGGACGGTCCGTCGGCCGCACTGGAGGGGGGTGCCCGATGAGCATGCCGTTCTACGTCTCGCCCGAGCAGCTGATGAAGGACCGGGCCGACTTCGCCCGCAAGGGCATCGGCCGCGGTCGCTCCGTCGTCGCAGTGCAGTACGCCGACGGCGTCCTCTTCGCGTCCGAGAACCCGTCTCAGGCGCTGCACAAGGTCTCCGAGATCTACGACCGGATCGCGTTCGCCGCGGTCGGCCGCTACAACGAGTTCGAGAACCTGCGCATCGCCGGCGTACGCCTCGCCGACATGCGCGGCTATGCCTACGACCGGCGCGACGTGACGGGCCGCGCCCTGGCCAACGCGTACGCCCAGACCCTCGGGACGATCTTCTCCACCGGCGGCGAGAAGCCCTACGAGGTCGAGCTCTTCGTCGCCGAGATCGGGGACACCGCGGCGGATGACCAGCTCTACCGGTTGACCTACGACGGGCAGGTCGCCGACGAGCACGGGTATGCGGTGATGGGTGGTGCGGCCGACGTCGTCGGTGGCTACCTCAAGGAGCACTACATCGAGACCGGCTCGCTCGCCGACGCCTTGCGGGTCGCCGTTGCTGCGCTCGGTCACACGGACGCCGATGACCGGGTGATCCCGGTGGCCGACCTGGAGGTCGCGGTGCTCGACCGCACCCGGAGCCAGCCGCGGAAGTTCGTCCGGCTGCGGCCCGCGCGCCTCGACGAGCTGCTCGTCGGCCGCGGTGAGGCCACCCCGGCCGAGCCGGGGCCCGACGACCTGGGCGGCGGTGTCTCGCCCTCGGACGGCGGTCCCGACGACCCGTCCGACCCGACGGACCAGGTGAGCGGCCACGTCGCTCCGCTGGAGGACCCGCTCACCGGCGAGCCTCCCGTCGCTCCTCCTTCCTGACGGGGGTCTGGGTGTTGCGGCGCGATCGATCGGCGCCGTTTGGTCACCAACCACAGATCGGGAACGCTCCCATCTGCGGTTGATGACCAACCGTGCGCCGGTTGAGCCACGGCCTGGGTGTGTGGAAGCAGCCTGGCCTCGGCCCGCGCCAGGAGTGGGACCGGGATCTGAAGGCGTACCTCCTGATCCCGCTCGAGTCGGCGCTCCGCCTCGACCACGATCGGATGACCGCCGTTCTGGCCTCGCGCCGGCCCGGCGTGCGCATGCTCCGGGAAGCATGGCGCCGAGAACTCGCTCTACTCCGACGTCGGTCGCGACCGGATCATGAACCGATGGCGACGGCTCGGTGGCATCGCGGGTTGGTCAGGGTCTGCGTAGTCAGCACCCCCTCTACCGCGGTTGGTGACCAAACTGCGACCACAGATTGCGCAACACATCCCTGCGAATGCCCAGCTGGCACCTAGGCTGCACTCATGGATCGGCGGATCTTCGGGATCGAGAACGAGTACGGCGTCACGTGCACGTTCAAGGGTCAGCGCCGCTTGAGTCCGGACGAGGTGGCGCGCTACCTCTTCCGCAAGGTCGTCAGCTGGGGGCGCAGCAGCAACGTGTTCCTGCGCAACGGCGCCCGTCTGTACCTCGACGTCGGCAGCCATCCGGAGTACGCCACACCCGAGTGCGACGACGTCGTCGAGCTGGTCACCCACGACAAGGCGGGGGAGCGGGTCCTCGAAGGGTTGCTGCTCGATGCCGAGCAGCGCCTTCACGACGAGGGCATCGCGGGCGAGATCTACCTGTTCAAGAACAACACCGACTCCGCCGGCAACTCCTACGGCTGTCACGAGAACTACCTCGTCAGCCGCGCCGGCGAGTTCTCCCGGCTGGCCGACGTGCTCATCCCGTTCCTGGTGACCCGCCAGATCGTGGTCGGCGCTGGCAAGATCACCCAGACCCCGCGCGGGGCCAACTTCAGCGTCTCGCAGCGCGCCGAGCACATCTGGGAGGGCGTCAGCAGCGCGACCACCCGGAGCCGGCCGATCATCAACACCCGAGACGAGCCCCACGCTGACGCGGAGAAGTACCGGCGATTGCACGTCATCGTCGGTGACTCGAACATGAGCGAGACCACCACCATGCTCAAGGTCGCCAGCTGCGACCTGGTCCTCCGGATGA
Source organism: Nocardioides endophyticus (assembly GCF_039543845.1). Classification (NCBI taxonomy): domain Bacteria; kingdom Bacillati; phylum Actinomycetota; class Actinomycetes; order Propionibacteriales; family Nocardioidaceae; genus Nocardioides; species Nocardioides endophyticus. The sequence goes on from NZ_BAABKN010000019.1 coordinate 393,889, forward strand.
TCGAGGAGGGCGTGGTGATGCGCGACCTCACGATGGAGAACCCGATCCGCGCGATCCGCGAGATCTCCCACGACGTCACCGGTCGCCGCAAGGTCAGGCTCGCGAACGGCCGCGAAGCCAGCGCGCTCGACATCCAGCACGAGTACTTCTCGAAGGCCCGTGACTTCGTCGACCGGCGCGAGATCAGCACCCCGGTGATCGAGGCCGCGCTGGATCTGTGGGAGCGCGGCCTGAAGGCGGTCGAGTCCGACGACCTCGGCCTCGTCGACCGTGAGATCGACTGGGTCATCAAGTGGAAGCTGATCGAGCAGTACCGCGCCAAGCACGGACTACCGCTCGGCCACCCCAGGATCGCCCAGCTCGACCTCGCCTACCACGACATCCACCGCGAGCGTGGCCTCTACTACCTGCTCGAGAAGCGCGGGATGGTCGCCCGGATGACGACCGACCTGAAGATCTTCGAGGCCAAGTCCGTTCCGCCGCAGACAACCCGGGCCCGTCTGCGGGGGGAGTTCATCCGCCGTGCTCAGGAGCGCCGCCGCGACTTCACCGTCGACTGGGTGCACCTGAAGCTGAACGACCAGGCGCAGCGCACGGTGCTCTGCAAGGATCCGTTCCGGGCGTACGACGAGCGGGTGCAGCGCCTGATCGACGGGATGTGAGGCGGACACGACCCGGCGGTCAGGATCCGCTCAGGGTCGACGGCTACTGTGTCGTGGCTGGCAGACCACATCGTGTCGGTCACGCATCGAGTCCTGTACCCGAACCGAAGGTTGATCCTGTGTCACGACGTCTCCGACGCCTCCCGGTCCTGCTCCTCCCGCTCGTGCTGGGCACCACCCTGGTGGCCTGCGGTTCCGACAGCGGCTCCGACGGGGACGACTCGAGCTCGTCCGACGCGCTCCACGGCATCACCATCACCGGTGACGTCGGTGAGGCACCGAAGGTGAAGTGGGACGGCAAGCTCGACGTCAGCAAGACCGAGACCACTGTCGTCACCGAGGGTGACGGCGACAAGGTGGCCGAGGGGGACCAGGTCTCCGCCAACATCTGGATCGGCAACGGCGCCACCCAGAAGCAGGCCTACAGCACGTACGACAAGGGGGGCAAGCCGGAGTCCATTCCGGCCAGCGCCGAGCTCAACCCCGTCTTCAAGGACGCCATCCTCGGGCAGACGATCGGCTCGCGGGTCGCCGTCACGGCCACCGCCGCCGATGCGTTCGGCGAGAGTGGCAACCCCCAGATGGGCATCGGCAACAAGGACACGGTCCTCATGATCGTCGACCTGATGAGCGTCACCACCGTGCTCGACGGTCCGGACGGCAAGGAGCAGAAGGCGCCGTCGTGGGCGCCGGGCCTGGTCACCGACGCTGACAAGGTGACCGGTCTCGACTTCAGCGGGACGCCGAAGCCCAACGGCAAGCTCCGCTCGGCCGCGCTGATCGAGGGGTCGGGCGACAAGGTCAAGAAGGGCCAGAACATCACGGTCAACTACCTCGGCCAGGTGTACGACGGCAAGAAGCCGTTCGACGAGAGCTACAGCGGCGAGCCGGCCTCCTTCGCGATCGGCGTGGGCCAGGTCGTGCCCGGCTGGGACAAGACCCTGGTCGGTGCGACGGTCGGCAGCCGGATGATCCTCGCGATTCCGCCGGCCGACGGCTACGGCAAGAAGGGCAACTCGCAGGCGGGCATCAAGGGCACCGACACGCTGTACTTCGTGGTCGACATCCTGGCTGCATCCTGATCCATCGGGAAGGATCAGCAGCATGAGCAGCACGACAGGCCGGAAGAGCGAGCGCCTGCTGAACCTGCTGATCATGCTGCTGGTCCAGCGGCACTACGTCAGCAAGGACCGGATCCGCGAGTTCCTGTACCCGGATGCCTCCACCGAGGCCTTCGAGAAGATGTTCGAGCGCGACAAGGAAGAGCTGCGCAGCCTCGGCGTACCCATCGAGGTCGGCAACATGGACGCCTACTTCGACGACGAGCCCGGTTACCGGGTCCGCGCGGACCGGCTTTCCCTGCCCGACATCGCGCTGACGCCCGACGAGGCCGCGGTCATCGGTCTGGCCACGCGGGTCTGGCAGCATGCTCGTCTTGCCGACGCAACCACGGATGCGGTCCGCAAGCTGACGGCCCTCGGTGTCGAGGTCGACGAGTCCGCGCTGGACATCGCCGAGCCTCGGCTCTCGGCCGACGAGCCGTCGTTCGACGTCTTCTGGGAGGCCACCCAGGAGCGGAGCGCCGTCGAGTTCGACTACCGCCGCCCCGGAGCGCCGCGCACCACCACTCGCCATCTGCAGCCGTGGGGCGTCGTGCGCTACTCGGGTCGCTGGTACGTCGTCGGCCTCGACACCGACCGCGGTCAGGAGCGGGTCTTCCGGCTCTCGCGGGTCGAGGGCGAGGCCCGTCGTACCGGCACACCCGGCTCGTACGACGTACCGCCCGGCACCGACGTCCGGGCCACCGCCGTCCGGCTCGCGCCGGCGCCGTCGACAGGGGAGGCGGTCGTCTTGGTCCGTCGCGACGCCGGCATCGCGCTGCGGACCGACGCGGTGGCGATCGAGGCCGACGTCCCCGGTCCCGACACCCGCACCGCATGGGACCGGGTCCGGATCAGCCGTGGCAGCCAGGGGGTCGCCGACGAGCTGCTCGGCTACGGTTCGGCGGTGTACGTCGAGTCGCCCGCCGAGCTGCGCGCCGAGGTCGTCGACCGTCTGCGGGCCGTCGTCGACGGTGTCGAGGTGGCGTCGTGAGCGTTCAGCCGGCCGGCGCCAAGGACCAGGTGGCCCGGCTGCTGACGCTGGTGCCGTTCCTGCATGCCCGCGGCGCGGTGCGGTTGGAGGATGCCGCGGCCGCGCTCGGCGTACCCGCCGAGCAGGTGCTCGCGGACCTCAACGTGCTGCTGATGTGCGGACTGCCGGGTGGCTACCCCGACGACCTCATCGACGTCGACCTCGAGGCGCTCGAGGAGCCGGGCGGTGACGGCGTCATCCGGGTGACCAACGCCGACTACCTGGCGCGTCCGCTTCGGCTGACGCCCACCGAGGCCACGGCGATCATCGTCGCCCTGCGTGCGCTGCGGGGCAGCGCCGCCGAGGAGACCCGGGAGATCGTCGACCGGGCGCTCGGCAAGCTCGAAGCGGCGGCGGCCCACGGCTCCGCGGTCGCCCAGATCGACCCCGGCGACACGGCCGGCGGACCCGACCTGGTGCGTCTCGAGGCGGAGCTGCGCCAGGCCACCGCCAGGCACCGGCAGGTGCGCCTGAGCTACTACGTGCCGTCGCGCGACGAGCAGTCCGAGCGGATCGTCGACCCGCGCGGCATCGTCACTGCCCACGGCTTCACCTACCTGGACGCCTGGTGCCACAGCGCCGAGGCGCCGCGGCTGTTCCGGCTGGACCGGATCGCCGAGGCAGTGGTCCTCGACAGCGAGATCCAGACCGAGCCCGAACCCCCGCGCGACCTGGGCAAGGAGGGCTTCTTCGAGAGCTCGCCCGAGTCGATCGTGGCGACTCTCGAGCTCGACCCGGCGGCCCGGTGGGTCGTCGAGTACTACCCCGTCCAGGCAGTACGCCGGCGCCGCGGCGGCCGGCTCGAGGTGGATCTGGTGGTGGCCAACGAGCGGTGGCTCCAGCGGCTGCTGCTGCGGCTCGCGCCGCACGCGCGCGTACTCGCCCCGACGGCGTACGCCGAGTCGTTCGCCGCCGCAGCCGAGGACGCCCTCCGGCTCTACAACTGACCGGCGTACTATTGCCGACGCCAGCAACCAACAGATGAGGTCACGATGCTCAACCCCATGATCGGAATGCCCCAGGGAGCCGAGTGGCTCGTCATCCTGGCAATCGTGGTGCTCGTCTTCGGCGCCGCCAAGCTGCCTGATCTGGCCCGCGGGACTGGCCAGGCGCTGCGCATCTTCAAGGCCGAGACCAAGGGCCTGCGTGACGACGACGAGGACGACGTCAAGGACACGACGACGCCGCCCGTCGCTCCGCCGCCGGTCGAGCTGCCGCCGACGACCCCCGAGCAGCCGCAGGCCGAGGACCGCCAGGCCGACAAGAACAACGGCTGACCCGGGACGCCCCGCACGCCCGTGGCGCTACGAGGTATCTTTCGGCTCTTTTCCGGCAAGCCCGTCCACCCCGTGGGGGAGGACGGCCGGATGGCGCTCTCGGACCACTTCCGAGAGCTCCGCTCGCGCGTCCTGAAGGTCGCGGTCACGTTCCTGGTCGTCTTCGTGGTGTCGTTGTTCTTCTTCGACCGGCTGTACGACTTCGTCTACGCGCCGTACGCGACGGCAAAGGAGTCGCTGCCCAAAGGTTCTAGCCTTGCTACGACCAGCGGCCCCGGCGGCGGCCTGATGCTGTACCTCAAGCTGTGCGGGTTCACCGCCGTGCTGGTCACCTGCCCGGTCTGGCTCTACCAGATCTGGGCCTTCATCATGCCGGGGCTGCACCCGAGTGAGAAGCGCTGGACCCAGATCTTCGTCGCGATCGCGGCGCCGCTCTTCCTCATCGGAGTCGTGCTTGGCTTCGTGACCCTGCCGAAGGGCCTCGAGGTCCTGATTGGGCTCAACCCGGACGGCATCACGAACCTCGTCGACTTCAATGAGTACCTCCAGTTCTTCACCAGGACCCTGCTGGTCTTCGGGCTCGCGTTCGAGATCCCCGTCTTCGTGGTGATGCTCAACCGCGCCGGGGTGGTCAAGGGCAAGACCCTCGCCCAGTACCGGCCGTGGATCATCGTCGGCATCTTCGTGTTCGCGGCCATCGCGACGCCGTCCACGGACCCGTTCACGATGACGATCATGGCGGTGCCGATGGTGGTGCTGTACGGGATCTCCGAGGTCATCGCGCGCGTCCACGACCGCCGCAAGGCCGAGCGTGCACCGAACGCAGGTCTCTCGCCCGACGAGGCGTCGCCGCTGTGACCGACGACGCTCTGCCCGACGATCTAGGCCCGGTCGACCCCTTCGACCTCCCGGAGTGGCTGGGCGTCGCGGAGGTGACCTGGTCGGCGCGCGCTGGTCTGCGCACCGGGTACGCCGTACCCGGTGACCTGCATGCGGAGGGCCAGGAGACGCTCGCGTGCGACCTGCTCGGGGTCGATGAGGCGTACCCGGTCCCGATCGCACCTGACGGCGTACGCCGGCGCGCCCACCAGGCGTGGCGCAACGGCGAGGTCCACCTGGTCCGCCGTGAGGGTCGGCTGGCCCTGGCCGTGCCGGGCACGTTCTTCACCGCCGACCTGGTCCTGGACGCGTTCGCGCGGCTGGCGCGGGCGGTAGGTGCCTCGGCGGACCGCTACACCGTCCAGCTCCGGATCGGCGACTCTGGCCGCTAGGCCGCTCTCGCACCTGCGGATTGGTCACCAACCGCAGATTTCCGGCCTCAGATCTGCGGTTGGTGACCACACGGCGGGTCTCGATGGCTACTGTTCGCCCGTGACCGGCAGCCCGGGCGAGACCGTCCTCCTGACCAACCCGACGTCCGGCAAGGGGCGCGGGGCGAAGGCGCGCGACGCGGCCCTTGCCCGGTTCAAGGAGGCGGGGATGAGCCCGCGCAGCCTGGCCGGCCGGGACGCCGACGAGGCGCTCGACATCGCCCGGCAGTGCGTCGCCGACGGCGTGGAGACGCTCGTCGTCGCAGGCGGGGACGGCATGGTCCACATCGCGGTGCAGGCCGTCGCCGGCACCGCGACCAGGCTGGGGATCATCCCGGCCGGCACCGGCAACGACGTGGCCCGCTACTTCGACCTGCCCCGCAAGGACCCCCGGGCCGCCACCGAGCGGGTCCTGGCCGGCCGCGCCCGGACCGTCGATCTGGCCCGCAGCGGGTCGCAGTACTTCACGACTGTGATGTGCGCCGGGTTCGACGCTGTCGTCAACGAGCGCGCCAACAAGATGACCTGGCCGAAGGGACAGATGCGCTACAACATCGCCACCCTCGCCGAGCTGCGCACGTTCAACCCCCTCCCGTACACCCTCGACCTGGACGGCGAGACGGCCTCGCTCGACGCGATGATGGTCTCGATCGGCAACGGCCCGTCGTTCGGCGGCGGCCTGCGGATCACCGAGGGCGCGGTGCTCGACGACGGACTGCTCGACGTGGTCATCATCAAGCCGATGAGCAAGCGCGCGCTCGTGCGCACCTACCCGAAGCTCTTCAAGGGAACCCACACCACGCACCCGGCCTACGAGCACCACCGCGTGCGGTCCGTCACCGTCGCGGCGCCCGGGATCGTCTCGTACGCCGACGGCGAGCGTTTCGGCCCGCTGCCGCTCACGGTCGAGTGCGCGCCTGGCGCGCTGACCGTCCTGCACTGAGCGGCTTCACCTCGGCCCTAGGCTGGGTGTCATGAGCACCGCGGACGACCAGGAACTCTCGCCGTCCGAGCGGTACTCGTCGTACCGTAAGAAGAAGCTGCATCCGGTCCTGAAGGACTTCGCCGGCCTCTACGACTTCCCGCTCGACGACTTCCAGTACCGAGGCTGCGAGGCCATCGAGGAGGGCCGCAGCGTCCTGGTCGCCGCGCCGACCGGGTCCGGCAAGACGATCGTGGGCGAGTTCGCCGTCCACCTGGCGCTCGAGACCGGCCGCAAGGCCTTCTTCACCACGCCGATCAAGGCGCTCTCGAACCAGAAGTACGCCGACCTGGTCGCCCGCTACGGCGCCGACAAGGTCGGCCTCCTGACCGGGGACAACGTCGTCAACGGCGAGGCACCCGTCGTCGTGATGACGACCGAGGTGCTCCGCAACATGCTGTACGCCGGCTCCCGCACCCTGCTCGGCCTCGGGTTCGTCGTCATGGACGAGGTGCACTACCTCGCCGACCGGGCGCGCGGGGCGGTCTGGGAAGAGGTGATCATCCACCTCCCGGAGTCCGTCGCCCTGGTGTCGCTCTCCGCGACGGTCTCCAACGCGGAGGAGTTCGGCGAGTGGCTCGCCACCGTCCGGGGCGACACCACGGTCATCGTCGAGGAGCGCCGGCCGGTCCCGCTCTACCAGCACGTGATGGTCGGCAAGCGCCTCCTCGACCTGTTCGCGTCCTCGGACGTCGACGCGGCCGCCGGCTTCGTCAAGGAGGGCGCTCCGGTCAACGACGAGCTGCTCAAGGTCGCCCGCGACGACTGGGCCAGCACCCGCATCAAGGACCGGCGTACGCCGCGAGGGGCCAAGAAGACCGGGCAGCGCAACGTCGGCAACGGCCGCCGGGTCTGGATCCCGAGCCGGGTCGACGTCATCGATCGGTTGGACCGAGAGGGCCTGCTGCCGGCGATCGTCTTCGTCTTCAGCCGCGTGGGGTGTGACGCCGCCGTCACCCAGTGCCTCAACGCCGGCATCCGCTTGACGAAACCGGAGGAGCGCGACGAGATCTTCGCGTTCGTCGAGGAGTCCTGCCGGCACCTCCCTCCCGATGACCTGCAGGTGCTCGGCTACCACGACTTCCTCGACGGGCTGACCCGCGGCATCGCCGCCCACCACGCCGGCATGCTGCCGGCGTTCAAGCAGTGCGTGGAGGAGCTCTACGTCCGCGGGCTGTGCAAGGTGGTCTTCGCGACGGAGACCCTCGCGCTGGGCATCAACATGCCCGCCCGCACCGTCGTCATCGAGAAGCTCGACAAGTGGAACGGCGAGACGCACGCGGCGATCACGCCGGGGGAGTACACCCAGCTCACCGGACGGGCCGGGCGCCGCGGCCTGGACGTCGAAGGTCACGGCGTCGTGCTCTGGCAGCCCGGGATGAACCCGCGAGAGCTGGCCGGACTCGCCTCCACCCGCACGTACCCGCTGCGCTCGTCCTTCCGCCCGTCGTACAACATGGCCGTCAACCTCGTGCACCAGTTCGGCCGGACCAAGTCGCGCGAGCTGCTGGAGCAGTCGTTCGCGCAGTTCCAGGCCGACAAGGCAGTCGTCGGGCTGGCCCGGCAGCTGCGCAAGGCGGAGGAGGCTCTGGAGGGCTACCGGGAGGCCGCCGCGTGCGACCGGGGCGACTTCATGGCGTACGCCGGCCTGCGCCAGCGGATCAGCGACGCCGAGAAGGGCGCCAGCAAAGCGCGCAAGGCCGACCTGCGCGAAGAGTCCGCGGCTTCCCTGAAGGACCTGAAGCCCGGCGACGTGATCATGGTGCCGACCGGGAAGTTCGCCGGCTGGGCCGTGGTGGTGGACCCTGGCTGGTCACCCGAGGGGCCGCGGCCGTACGTCGTGACGTCCGACCGCCAGGCCCGGCGGCTCGCGATGATCGACTTCCCGGCGCCCGTGGAGGCGATGGGGAAGGTCCGGATCCCGAAGAACTTCAACGGCCGCAACCCGCAGATGCGCCGCGACCTCGCATCGGCGCTCAAGTCGAAGACGCACGACCTCGCGCCGCCGCGACTGACCAAGCAGCGCGGACGCGACCAGACGCGCACCCACGCCGACGACGAGATCGGCCGGCTGCGAGACGAGCTGCGCGCGCACCCGTGCCACGACTGCCCCGACCGCGAGGACCACGCTCGCTGGGCTGAGCGCTACTACAAGCTCGACCGGGACGCGCAGACCCTGCGCCGCCGCGTGGAGCAGCGCACCAACACGGTGGCGCGCCAGTTCGACCGGGTCTGCGACGTGCTGACCGCGTTGGACTACGTCGAGGGCGACACGATCACCGACCGGGGCCGGCACCTGATGCGGCTCTACTCCGACATGGACCTGGTGGCCGCGGAGTCCATCCGCCTGGGTCTCTGGGACGACCTGTCTCCGTCGGAGCTGGCCGCGGCGCTGTCGGTGCTCGTCTTCGAGGCCCGACGGCCCGACGATGCCTCCTCACCCCGGCTGCCGGGCGGCGCCGTGCGCGAGGTCATCGGCGAGATGGTGAGGCTCTGGGGCACGCTCGACGCCCTCGAGCGCGATCACAAGCTCGACTTCCTGCGGGCGCCGGATCTCGGCTTCGCGTGGGTCGCCTACCGCTGGGCGGAGGGCGACGACCTCGACGATGTGCTCAGGGCCAGCGACCTCGCGGCGGGGGACTTCGTGCGCTGGATGAAGCAGCTCATCGACCTCGCCGGCCAGGTCGCCGGCGCCGCCGGCAACAGCCCGCTGCGGGAGACCGCGCGGCAGGTGGTCAGAGCCCTGCGCCGAGGGGTCGTCGCCTACGACAGCCTCACCGACGACGAGGAGTAGCCGACGGCGTCGTGTGCACCGTTTGGTCACCAACCGATGGTCGCGATGTCAGCTGGCGGAGGCGATCGCCTCGGCGACCGGCGTGTCGCCGCCCATCAGGTCCCACTGCCGCCCGATGCTGCGCCGCGAGTCGAGGACCCCGGCGAGGACCGCGGCGACATCGGCCCGGGTGACGTCTGCCTTCGGGAGCTCCGCCGCCAGGCTGACCAGACCGGTGGCGGGGTCGTCGGTGAGGATGCCGGGCCGGATGATCGTCCAGTCCAGGTCGCTGGCGCGGAGCGCGATGTCGGCATCGCGCTTGGCCTCGACGTAGGCCCGCCACACCGCACCGGTGTGGGCCGGCAGCGGGTCGTCCATGCCGCTCGCGGAGACCTGCACGAAGCGGGAGATCCCCGCCATCCGAGCGCCCTCGATCGACTTGAGCGATCCCTCCAGGTCGACCGTCCGCTTGCGCTCGGCGTTGCCGTCGGGGCCGCCGCCGGCGGTGAACACGACTGCCTCGCAGCCCGCGAACGCCGCTGCAAACGCCGCCGCGTCCTGCCGCTCGATGTCGAGCAGCCGGACTTCTGCACCCTTGCCCTCGAGCTCGGCGCGGTACTCCTCCTTGCGGACCAGCGCGACCGGGTCGTGGTCGGACCGGCGCAGGTCGTGGATGAGGTGGCGGGCTATCTGACCGTGGCCACCGACGATCGCAATACGGCTCATGCGGCCACCGTACGGGTCAGAGCGAGACGAGCGCCTCGGTGAGGCGCTGCACCGGGCTCTCGATGCCCCACTTCTCGCCGAGCTCGGCAACGCGACGCAGGTCGACCGGCTCGGGCGGCAGCCGGGTGGCGGGGGAGTCGAGGTCGATGTCGCGCGCCACGGCGACCACCTGGGGCGCGACGGCGAGGTAGTCGGCGGCCGCCTTGATCTTGCCGCGTGGGCCGGGACCCATGTCGCCGTCGGGATCGGCAGCTGCGGCGATGATCCCGTCGATGTCGCCGAACCGCTGGAGCAGCGTCGCGGCCGTCTTGTCGCCGACGCCGGGCACACCGGGAAGGCCGTCGGAGGCGTCACCGCGCAGGGTGGCGAAGTCGGCGTACTGCCGGGCGTCGATGGCGTACTTCGCGCGGACCCAGTCGTTGGTGACCCGCTCGTGCTTGCCGACGCCGCGCGCGATGTAGAGCACGCGCACGCCGGCCTCGTCGTCGACGAGCTGGAAGAGGTCCCGGTCGCCGGTGACGATGTCCACCGGCTGGCGGGCCTGGCTCGCGAAACTGCCGATGACGTCGTCCGCCTCGTAGCCGTCGGCGCCGACCACGCAGAGCCCGAAGGCCTCCAGGACCTCGAGGATGATCGGCACCTGCACCTCGAGCGGGTCCGGCACCTCCTCGATGTCGGGAGCGCCGCTCCTCTCGGCCACCACCCGGTGCGCCTTGTACGACGGCAGCAGGTCGACGCGCCACTGCGGGCGCCAGTCGTTGTCCCAGCAGCAGACCAGGTCGGTGGGCCGGTAGTCACCCACCAGCCGCGAGATGAAGTCGAGGAACCCGCGCACGGCGTTGACCGGCGTGCCGTCCGGTGCCTTGATCTCCGGAACCCCGAAGAATGCCCGGAAGTACATCGAGGCGCTGTCGAGCAGCATCAGTCGTCCCGCAGAGGGTTCGGTCACAGCGGCATCCTGCCACGGGCCGGGAGTCAGTCGAACAGGTGCGGGATCAGGCTGAGCTCGTGCCCGAGTGTCGCGAACCGGGCGGAGCCGAGGCCCTGTGCGATCGCAGCCTCGACGACCCGTTCGACGGCGCGCAGCCGCAGGGCGAGCTCCTCTCCCATGGGCGAGAGGGCAGCGACGACCCGCCGCTTGTCGCCGGGATCGATGCGTCGCACGACCATCGCGCGCTCGACCAGGTGGTCCATGTGCCGGGTCAGCGTCGCAGCGGGCAGCACGGCCTCGTCGGCGATGGCGGACATCCGGGCTCCGGGCCGAGCCAGCAGGACGGTCATGATCCGCCAGTGCTCAAAGGTCAGACCGGCCTCCGCTAGCGGTGGGTCGAGCTGGCGGCGCAGGGAGCGCTCGGCCTGGGTGAGCAGCAACGCCAGGCTGGGTACGTCCGACGCGGGACGGAGGCCGTCGTGGGCAGCCAGGTCGCCGGTGCTCTCCGTCATCCCGCCTCCTCCCGGCAGTGGGGTTCGTCTCACCCCTGCGAATCCCTCAGCGGAACCGGCGGCGACGCTCTTATCCTAGGCCATCACCGAAGCACGAACGGGCACCTGAGGCCGGTCCGGCACCACCGCACACCGGAGGTCCAGTGGATCCGAGGGCAGTCAAAGCGGGACGTCGGGAGCGAGACGTGCTCCCGATCGCTTTCGTCGTGCCCCTGCAAGGTCCCACCGGCCTCTACGGCCCGTCCTGCCTGGCGTGCGGGCAGCTCGCTGCCGAGCAGCTGAACGCCGGCGACGGCATCCTCGGTCGACAGGTCGAGCTCGTGGTCATCGACTCGGGTCGAGACGCCGAGATCGTGGCCGACGAGGTGGGCGCACTGGTCGACGCCGGTCGGGTCGACGCGATCGCCGGGTGGCACATCTCGGCCGTGCGGCAGGCGATCACGCGCAGGGTCGGCGGCCAGGTGGTCTACTCCTACGCCGCGATGCACGAAGGGCGCGACGACACCCCCGGTGTCTTCATGCTGGGGGAGCGTCCGATCAACCAGCTCCTCCCGGCGGCGCACTGGATGCGCGAGCAGCTGGGGGTTGGACGGTGGGCCGTCGTCGGCAACGACTACGTCTTCCCGCGGGTCACCGGTGCGACCGCTCGACTGGCCCTCGACGGCACGGGCTCGCAGGTCGTCAGCGAGACCTACGTCCCGCTCGGGACGACGAACTTCCGCCCCGTACTCGAGGCGCTCGACCCCCGCCAGGTCGACGGCGTGATCATGCTGCTGATGGGCCAGGACGCGGTGCACTTCAACCGCCAGTTCGCCAGGCTTGGCCTCGACTCCGCGCTCAACCGGCTCAGTCCAGCTGTCGAGGAGAACACACTGCTGGCTGGCGGGGCCGGTGCCCACACCGGCCTGTACGCCGCCGCGGCGTACTTCGACGGCATGGGGACCGCCGAGAGCTCCGAGCTCGCTCGCGGCTACTACGAACGCTTCGGCCAGTGGGCGCCGGCGCTGAACGCCGTGGGCGAGTCGTGCTACGAGGCGATTCTCTTCCTGGCGCGGCTGGCCCGCGTCAGCGGCGGGATCGACGTCGCGGCGGCCGCTGGGATGCAGTCCGGGCAGTTCTACGACGGACCTCGGGGTCTGGTGCGGCTCGACGGGAACCTGTTGGACCAGAACGTCTACCTGGCGGCCGCCCAGGGGCTGGAGTTCGAGGTCCAGGAGCAGATCTCCCGCACCACCTGAGCACGCCGTCATCGGGTGCATCATCGAGCGATGGTGTCGACGGCGGCCGCCCAGTGCGCGTCGGCGAGACCTCGATGCGCCTCATCGGCCAACCGGCGCAGCACGGTGCCGCTCCGCTCGAGGTCGAACCGGTGACAGCCCAGGGTCCCCGCAAGCTCTGGGACCCTGGCGCCCAGGACCATGACCGTGTCGACGACCCGCTTGCCCCCGAGCAGCATCACTGCTCGGTCGGCATCCAACGCCAGCTCCTCGACCAGCAACGGATCTCCGTGCTCGTCGACAGCGGCCGTCCGCTGCCGCACCTGGCCGGCAGGTTCACCGGAGCGCCCGAGCACCAGTGTCTCCCGCAGCGCGAGTGTGGCCCCGTCGGCGACCTGGACCGTCGTCGTACGCCGGACGAGCGCCCCTGCCGCGACCACGAACGGCTCTCCCGCCCAGGTCAGGGTGGCGCCCTGCCCGAGCCGGACGTCGACGTCCCACGTGGCCCGCCCCCCGCGCATGTCGTAGGCCACCGTGCCGGCGGGCTCGATCAGCTCGAGGCCCGCTCCCGGACCCACGTCGATGTGGATCGCGACGGCATCGTCGGCGAGCAGCAGGGCACCGTCCGGCACCAGGGCCACCCGGGCGCGACGTTCGTCGACGGCGAGCAGCATCGGACGGATGACAGGGCGGCCGGGACCACCGCTCGCACCGAGCCCGACCCGGACGGCGCCCTCGTCCTCGGTGCGCCTGACGGAGATCGTCGTCAGCTGCGGGCCGGTCGGCGCGGTCGTCCGCCGGTCAGGCGTGAGCGTGCTCATGCGGATGGGGGTGGTCGTGAGCATGGACGTGCGCTGCCATCGGCCCCGGATCGACCGGGACGAGGTGACCGCTGCGGTGCCGCGCCAGCTCGCCGAGCACCCACGCGACCAGCGCGGCGACAGACTCCGGGTCGGTGCGCGAAAGGGCGACGACGGCCCCGTCGGCGCGGGCGAGGCGGGCATCCGCGACCATCCGGTCGCGGTCGACGCCGACGTACGGCGCCAGGTCGGTCTTGTTGACCACGAGGAGGTCCGCGCGCTCGATGCCGGGCCCGCCCTTGCGGGCCACGTCGCCCCCACCGGCGACGTCGAGCACGAAGATCTGGGTGTCGACCAGCGCCGGCGAGAAGGTCGCCGTCAGGTTGTCGCCCCCGGACTCGATCAGGATGAGGTCGAGCGGTGCGAAGTCCTCCTCGAGCATCTCGACGGCGAGGAGGTTCGCGCTGATGTCGTCGCGGATGGCCGTGTGGGGGCACGCACCGGTCTCGACCGCCCGGATGCGCTCGGGGTCCAGGACTCCGGCCGAACGCAGGAAGCGGGCGTCCTCGTCGGTGTAGATGTCGTTGGTGATGACCGCGAGACGGAGCGACGAGGCGAGCTCGCGGCACAGCAGGGCGATGAGAGAGCTCTTCCCTGTGCCGACGGGCCCGCAGACGCCGAGCCGTAGCGCGCGGTCGGGATGGGTGGTCTCAGGCACTGAACAACCTCCTGGTGGTGGCGGCGTGGTCCTCGGCCCACGCCTCGATCTGTGGTGCTCCGGTGGCGGGGATCTCGTCGGGCGCGGTGAGCGGTGCGACCATCCGGGCGAGCTCCTCGACGGCGGGCAACGCGGAGTGCGCCCAACTGGTCACGTCGTAGGGATCGAGGGGCATCAGCTTGAGTGCCGCGGCGCACACCGTCTGGACGTCGTCGTACCCGACCAGGCGTGCCAGGGAGACCGCGTCGAGGCCCGCGGCCGCTCCAGCCGCAGCGATGGCCACACTGCGAGAGGGATGCTCGATCCCGGCCAGGGCGGCGAGGGCGGCATCACCGGGCCAGAGCCGGTGGGCGAGACGAAGGAAGGCGCGAGCCTGGGTACGCGACGTCGTGCGCATCGCGGCACTCGGCGTCCGGGCGGCCCAGGCCGCCTCCACGGGGGCCGTGGCCAGTCCGCGCACGAGGTGGTGCCGGGCGACGACAGCCGTACTCGCCTCGACCCGCGCGACCGTCTGGAGCCTGGCTCGGAGGTACCCCGGGACGTCCCGCGCCGCGAGGCCCTGAGCCACCGCAGGCTCGAGCTGGGCCGACTGCGTGTGGCCGGCGACCGGGAGGCGCGCGTCGGCCAGCAGCATGAGGAGGAGCTCGGGATGCGGCACGGCCGGCTCAGAACATCGAGTACAGCTGGGCGAGCGGGAGCTCGGTCGCCGGGGCAGGTTCGACGAGCTCGCCGTCGATGGTGATCGCGAAGGTCTCGGGGTCGACCTGGATGTCGGGGAGGGCATCGTTGTTGATCATGTCGGCCTTGCCGATGTCCCGTGTGGGCGAGAGCGGCGCCAGCCGGCGCCGCAGGCCAAGCCGCTCGCCCAGTCCGTCGGCGATGGCCGCGGGCGAGACGAAGGTGACGGCGTGGTCGGCGCCGGTGCCGTCCGCCGGGTCGATCAGGGTGTGCCGCATGAGAACGGGCTGCGGAGTCGGGATCGAGGCGTTGGGGTCGCCGAGCGCGCCCCAGACCAAGGCGCCGCCCTTGATGACGACCGCGGGCCGGATGCCGAAGAAGCGCGGGTCCCACAGCACCAGGTCGGCGAGCTTGCCGGGCTCGACGGAGCCGACCTCGTGCGCGATGCCGTGGGCGATGGCGGGGTTGATGGTGTACTTCGCGACGTACCGGCGAGCACGCACGTTGTCCGCTCGTCCCCCGAGTGAGCCGTACCGCTGCTTCATCACGTGCGCCACCTGCCACGTCCGGCAGATCACTTCACCGATCCGCCCCATCGCCTGCGAGTCGGAGGACGTGATCGACAGCGCGCCGCGGTCGTGCAGCACGTCCTCGGCGGCAATCGTCGTCGCGCGGATCCGGGACTCGGCGAAGGCGAGGTCCTCGGGCACCCGTGGGTTGAGGTGGTGGCAGACCATCAGCATGTCGAGGTGCTCTGCCACGGTGTTGACGGTGTGGGGGAGGGTGGGGTTGGTCGAGCCCGGGATGACGTGCGCGAGCCCGGCGATCTCGAGGATGTCCGGTGCATGCCCGCCGCCAGCCCCCTCCGCGTGGAACGCGTGGATGGACCGACCACGGATCGCGTTGACCGTGGACTCCAGGTAGCCGGCCTCGTTGAGGCTGTCGGAGTGCAGCGCCACCTGCAGTCCGTGCTCGTCGGCCGCACGGAGCGCCGCGTCGATGGCGGCGGGCGTGGAGCCCCAGTCCTCGTGCACCTTGTACGCCCCGGCGCCGGCGAGCGCCTGCTCGGCCAGTCCCGGGGCGCTGACCGTGTTGCCCTTCCCGAAGAGGATCACGTTGAGCGGAAGGGAGTCCAGGGCTCGGTGGACCACGCCCAGGTGCCACGCACCGGGCGTCACCGTCGTCGCCTTCGAGCCCTCGGAGGGCCCGATGCCGCCCCCACCGACGGTGGTGATGCCGGTCGCCAGGGCCTCGACCAGCTGCGATCGCGAGAGCAGGTGGACGTGGATGTCGATCGCGCCGGCGGTGAGGATCTTGCCCTCACCGGAGATGACGTCGGTCGACGGCCCGATGAGCAGCGCGGGGTGCACACCGTCGGCGATGTCCGGGTTGCCGGCCCGTCCGAGCGCGACGATGCGGCCGTCCCGGATACCGACGTCGGCCCGCACGACGCCCCAGTGGTCGAGCACCAGGGCGTTCGTGATCACCGTGTCCAGGGCGCCTTCGGCCCGGGTGGTGGTGCCCTGGGCCATCGACTCGCGGATCGACTTGCCGCCGCCGAAGACTGCCTCCTCGCCCCCGAAGGTGAGGTCTCGCTCGACCTCGATCCATAGGTCGGTGTCGCCCAGTCGGACCTGGTCACCGACCGTCGGTCCGTACAGGGCGGCGTACGCCGCGCGCGTGAGCTCAGCCATCGGCGCGCACCTGGCTCTGCCGCACCTGCAGGCCGGGCACGACCCGTCGGCCCCGGAGCGCGACGACCGCCACCTCGCGAGAGGCCCCGGGCTCGAAGCGTCGGGAGGTGCCGGAGGGGATGTCGAGCCGGAACCCGGCCGCCCGCTCACGGTCGAACTCCAGGGAGCTGTTCACGTCCGGCAGATGGATGTGGGAACCGATCTGGACGGGCCGGTCGCCGGTGTTCAGGATCACCAGCGAGCCACGCTCCTCCGGACGACGGTCGGCGTTGATCTCGACGATCCCGTCGGCGACGCGGATGGCGCCGGGACCGGTGCTCGAGCTGGACACGTGGCTCCTCCTCAGGCGATCGGGTGGTGGATGGTGACGAGCTTGCGCCCGTCGGGGAAGGTCGCCTCGACCTGCACGTCGGAGAGCATCTCGGAGACACCGGCCATCACCTGGTCGCGGCGCAGCACGTCGCGGCCGGCGGTCATCAGCTCGGCGACAGTGACGCCATCGCGAGCCTGTTCGACAACCCAGGTGCTCAACAGCGCGACGGACTCGGGGTAGTTGAGCCGCACGCCGCGCGCGAGACGGTCGCGAGCGACCATCCCGGCAACGGCGAGAAGCAGCTTCTCGGTGTCGCTCGGTGTCAGGTGCACGCGTCAGACCGCCATCGCCGCACGGACGTCCCCGACCGCGTCCGGCCCGCCGTCGCCGCTCGACGTGACGCGACCCGACTCCAGGACGTAGTAGCGGTCGGTCACCCGGAGCGCGAAGCCGACGTGCTGCTCCACGAGGAGCACCGAGAGGTCACCACGCGCGGTGAGTCCGCTGATCACGGCCTCGATGTCGGCCACCACGTTGGGCTGGATGCCCTCGGTGGGCTCGTCGAGGATGAGCATCCGGGGTTCGGTGAGCAGCGTGCGGGCGATCGCCAGCTGCTGCCGCTGCCCACCGGAGAGCAGCCCGGCCCTTCGGCTCAGCAGCCCCCGGAGGGCAGGGAAGGTGTCGAGCACGTCGTCGATCAGGCGCCGGCCGCTGGGCCGCCGGTCCGCGACCAGCTGCAGGTTCTCCATGGTGGTCAGTTGGGGGAAGCAGAGCTGACCCTGCGGCACGTAGCCGAGTCCGCGGCGTACTCGCTGGTTGGGCCGCGTCTTGGTGACGTCGACTCCGTCGAGAAGGATGGTCCCGTGCTTCACGGGCAGCAGACCGACGGCTGCGCGCAGCAGAGTCGTCTTCCCGGCCCCGTTGTGACCCATCACCGCTACCGATGCACCGGGTGACACGACCAGATCGACGTCGTGCACGACGGTGGTGCGGCCGTAGCCGACGCTGACCCCTCTGAGCTCCAGCATCAGGCTTCCTCTCCAGCTGCCTCGGCAGCGACCGCGACGGGGTCGGCGTTCACCGCATCAGCCGTACGGCCCAGGTAGACCTCCTGGACCCGCGCATCGGCCTGGATCTCGACGACCGTGCCGGACGTGAGCACCTTGCCCGCGTGCATGACGGTCACCTTGTCCGCGAACTGGCGGACGAACTCCATGTCGTGCTCGATGACGACGATGGTCCGCTCCGCGCCGATCCGTTTGAGCAGTGCACCTGTCTCCTCGCGTTCCTCGGCACTCATCCCGGCCACCGGCTCGTCGAGGAGCATCACCTTGGCGTCCTGCACCAGCAGCATCCCGATCTCGAGCCATTGCTTCTGACCGTGCGCCAGCACCCCGGCCGGCCGGTGGCGCAGCTCGCTCAGGCCGATGGTGTCGAGCGCTTGCTCGACAGACTCCGTGACGCCACGCCGAGGCAGCGCCAGGCGCCACGCACTGCGGTGCACGCCGCCGGCGATGTCGAGGTTCTGCAGCACGCTGAGGTGCTCGAACACGGTGGCGGTCTGGAAGGTCCGCCCCACGCCGACCCGCACGATCTGGTGCGACTTCATCGCGAGCAGGTCGTGGCCGTCGTACCTGGCCAGGCCGCCGCCTCGGACCAGGCCCGTGAGTGCGTCGACCAAGGTGGTCTTGCCGGCGCCGTTGGGCCCGATCAGGAAGTGCAGCTCGCCCTCGATCAGGGTGAGATCGACGTCGTCGACCGCCTTGAAGCCGTCGAAGTCGACGATCAGTCCCTGGACCTCCAGGTAGTCCATGCCTCGGGTCGTCATGCCGATCCCTCCTTCCGGGCCACGCCGCGTTGCGGGATGGCGGCCCATAGCCTGGGCAGCACCGAGGCGAGTCCCGCGGGGAGGAAGAGGATCACCACGATGAAGAGCGCACCCTGGAAGTAGGTCCACTGGTTCGGGAACGACTCCGAGAGCGCCGACTGGCCGTAGCCGACGGCGAGCGCGCCGAGCGCAGGCCCCAGGAGCGAGGCCCGTCCACCCAGCGCGACTCCGGCGATCAGCATGATCGAGGCGGATGCGCCGACGTCCGAGGGCGAGATGATGCCCGCGATCGGGGCGAACATGGCGCCGCCGATGCTCGCCATGATCGCGGCGACCACGTAGGCCACCAGCTTGATGTTGGCCGGGTCATAGCCCAGGAACCGGACCCGTTCCTCGGCGTCACGCGTGGCGACGAGGAGCTCCCCGAAGCGGCTGCGGTTGAGGTGCCAGACAATGACCAGGCAGGCGATCAGCAGAGCGGCCACGATCATGTAGAGCATCCGCTTGTTCACCGGGTCGTAGAGGTTGTACCCGAAGAACGTCGAGAAGCTGTTCAGGCCGTTGAAGCCGCCGGTCTCGTTGATCGTCGCGACCAGGAGCGTGGCGAAGGCGACGGCGAGGGCCTGATTGAGGATCGCGAAGTAGGAACCCCGGACGCGGCGCTTGAAGATCGCGAACCCCAGTACGGCGGCCACTGCGGCCGGGAGGAGCACGATCACGAGCAGGGTGAAGGCCCCGCTCCGGAACGGCTCCCACCAGACCGGCATCGTGCCGTCGCCGTAGAGCGCCATGAAGTCCGGGACGTTGCCGGGACCGGCGGCCGACAGCTTGAGGTGCATCGCCATCGCGTAGCCGCCGAGGCCGAAGAAGACTCCCTGCCCCAGCACCAGCATCCCGCCTCGACCCCACGCCAGACCGATGCCGACGGCGGCGATCGCCCAGCAGCAGTACTTCCCGAGGTTGCCCAGCCGGAAGTCGCTGAGGGCGGCCGGCGCGACCAGGAGCAGGGCGAGGGCCAGGAGGGCGATGCCGGCCAATCCGCCCCAGGTGCGGAACAAGGCGGCCGTCCCCGCCGTACGCTGCTTCCCGCTCATGCCAGCCCCCTCGTGCGCACGGTGAAGAGGCCCTGGGGGCGAATCTGCAGGAAGACCACGATCAGCGCGAACGTGATGACCTGCGCGATGCTGCCGCTGAACCAGTCGGTCAGGTAGGCCGTCAGCACGCCGATCAGGAAGGCGGCGATCACGGTGCCCTTCAGCTGGCCGAGCCCGCCGGCGACGACGACCAGGAATGCCGGGATGATGTAGGTACTGCCCAGGGTCGGGTTGGTCCCGGACGAGAGCGAGATCGCGACGCCGCCGATGCCCGCCAGCCCCGAACCCACGAAGAAGGTGATCCGGTCCACCCGACGCGTCGAGATCCCCATGGTCTCGGCGAGGTCGCGGTTTTGGACCGTGGCCCGGATCTGCCGGCCGAAGGATGTGTAGCGCAGCAGCGCCGACAATCCCGCGAGCGCGATCAGGGCGAGGACGATGGTGAAGATCCGCGTGTACGGCCAGTTGTAGCCGAAGACGTCGATGCTCCCGTCCAGCCAGCTGGGCTCGTGGACCGGGTCGCCCTGCGCCCCGAACAAGTCCTTGGCGAGCTGCTGGAGCACCATGCTGACACCGACCGTCACCAGCAGGGTGTCGAGCGGACGTTTGTACATCCACTGGATGATCCCGCCCTCGAGAGCCACACCCAGGAGCCCGGCCACCACGAAGGCCACCGGAATCGCGAGGAGGATCGAGACGTCGGTGTTGGTGACGACCTGTTGGGTGAGGTACGTCGTGTAGGCACCGGCCATCAGGAACTCGCCGTGGGCCATGTTGATGACACCCATCTGGCCGAACGTCAGGGTCAGGCCCAGAGCGGCGAGGAGGAGGATCGCACCGGTCGACGTGCCGGTGAGCAGCGGGGTGGTGAAGGCGTCCATGCAGACCTTTCCAGTCGGTGGTCCCGCGCCCTGGTGGGCGCGGGACCACCGCTTGACGAGCTGGTGGGGTGGTTCAGCGACGCGTCACTCCGCGCTCGAGTCCCACCAGTCGTAGCTCTCGAGGAACGGGTCCGGCTCGATCGGCTCCTCCGAGCTCCACACCACGTCGAACTGGTTGTCGGAGTTGATCTGACCGATCAGTCCGGTCTTCGCGATGTGGTGGTTCTCACCGTTGATCGTGACGGTCCCCTCAGGGGCGTCGAACGAGACCCCGTCCGAGGCGTCGTTGACGTCCTCGACATCGAAGGACTTCGCCTTCTCGACGGTGTTCTTGTACAGGTAGAGGGACGTGTACGCCGCCTCCATCGGGTCCGAGGTCGGGCGGTCCGCGCCGTACTTGGCCTGGAACGCCTTGATGAACGCCGCGTTGTCCGGGGAGTCGACCGACTGGAAGTAGTTCCAAGCCGCGAACTGACCCGTGACGTCCTTGCCCATCGCCGGCGCCTCTTCCTCGGCGATCGACACCGAGATGATCGGCGACGAGTCCGGCCCGAGGCCCTGCTCGTAGTAGGCCTTGATGAAGCCGACGTTGGACGACCCGTTGATCGTGTTGAAGACGAAGTCCGGCTTGGCCGCGACGATCTTCGCGACCTGGGTCGACCAGTCGTCGCTGTCGAGCGGGACGTACTCCTCGCCCACGATCTCGATCCCGAGCTCCTCGGCGTACTGCTTGATGATCTTGTTCGCCGTGCGCGGGAAGACGTAGTCGGAGCCGGCCAGGAACAGGGTCTTGACGCCCTTGCTGGCGAGGAAGTCCATCGCCGGGATGATCTGCTGGTTCGTGGTTGCACCCGTGTAGTAGATGTTCTTCGAGGCCTCGAGCCCCTCGTACTGAACGGGGTAGTACAGGAGGCCGTTCGCGCCCTCGACGACGGGCAGCATGGCCTTGCGGGAGGCCGAGGTCCACCCACCGAAGACGGCGGCTACGCAGTCACTGGTGAGGAGCTTGCCGATCTTCTCTGCGAAGACGGCCGGGTCGCTCGCACCGTCCTCCTCGACCGGCTCGATCTGCTTGCCGAGGATGCCGCCGTCGGCGTTGATCTCCTCGGCCGCGAGCAGCAGCGAGTCCCTCACGGTCTGCTCGCTGATTGCCATCGCACCGGAGGTGGAGTTCAGGAACCCGAGCTTGATGGTGTCGCCGGACGTGTCGACACAGCTCGCGGCTCCGGCGCTCGCGCTCTCGACGTCGCCGTCGCTTGACTTCGAACCACAACTGCTCAGAACCAGGGCCGCAGCGAGCACCGCCGCGGAGCTCGCCAGCAGGCGAGCGCGTGAATCGGACACGGATGGACCTCTCGGGGGTGTGGACCGCACCAGGTGCACGACGTTGTGAACCACTTGGGGCAGGACGCTAGGGAGCACAGATTTCGAATTACTACCGAATGGAATTAATTCGATGTAACGCGGTACCGCGTTCAGCGCCCGCGTCACTGCGATCCGGACGCGGTCCAGCACTCGTGCTCTAGTCTGATCGCCGTGAGCCAGTCGGAACTCGAAGCAACGGACCGCAAGATCCTCGAGCTTCTCGCGAACGACGGGAGAATGTCCTTCACCGATCTCGGCAAGGCGACCGGGCTTTCGACGTCCGCGGTCCACCAGCGGGTGAAGCGACTCGAGTCCCGCGGGCTCATCCGCGGGTACGGCGCGAGCATCGATCACGAGCAACTGGGGCTGCCGCTGACGGCGTTCATCTCGATCCGGCCGATCGACCCCTCGCAGCCCGATGACTCGCCAGAGCGAGTGCGTGGCATCCCGGAGATCGAGTCGTGCTGGTCGGTCGCGGGCGACGAGTCCTACATCCTCAAGGTACGGGTGGCGACGCCGGCCGCACTCGAGGACCTGCTGGCCCGCATCCGAGCGGCGGCGAACGTCTCCACCCGGACGACCATCGTGCTGTCGACGCCGTACGAGAACCGTTCCGTCACCTGAGCCGTCGGGCCGCAGACATGCGGATCGGTCACCAACGGCAGAAGTCCGGTCCTGAGGTCTGCGGTTGGTGACCAGACCGCGCAGCCTCGGGGCCAAGGACTCACCCGGAAGCAGGCCCGGGACGACGCCCCAGCGCCTTGTCGTTCTCCCGCAGCAGGCGGGCGGCCTCGGCGAGCTCGGCGCCATTCGACCGGACCGCACGTGCGCCGCGACCTTGCGCGTCGCTCACGAGCCGCGCCGGTGAGACGAGCACGGTGCCGTCGATGCGCAGCAGTCGTACGCCGAGGACCCGCCCCAGCAGCTGGGTCTGGACCACGATGCCGTCGGAGAGGTCACCCGTCGCGTCGGGACGGAGCCGCGGCGCTGCTCCACCAGTGGTCGACCCTCGACGCCAATGACCCGTCCGCGCCGTACGACTCCATTCGCTTCGCCGCCGCCTGTGCCAGAACCTGGATCTGGGCATAGCGCTCCCTTCCCGCTCGCGCACCGAGGACGTAGGCGACACCGACGGCACAGACCGTGGTGAGCCTCATGACCGGTCCGCCCGTCGGCGCAGCGCGGTCGTGGCCGCACTGGCGGCCGACACCGCGACCAGGCTGGCGGCAGCGGCGGCGCCCGAGGCCGCGATCTTGCGCACGGGCAGGTGCATCAGCGGCGCGGCCACCTTCTCCGGGGCCGTCTTCTTGCCGAAGATGCTCATGACCGCGTTCATGACTGCGCCTTCCGGAGCTTCTGGCCGTTGCGGTTGATCGCCGTCGTCAGCTCCTGCTTGGTCATCGAGCTGCGGCCCTGGATGCCTTCCGCGGCGGCCAGGTCGAGCAGCTCTGCCTTGCTGAGGTCGCCCAGCCGGCCCGGTGTCGAGCGGTCGGACCTGCTCTGCGCGACCTCGGCCGCCGTGCGGGCGGTGGAGGTGCGCATCTCCTCGGCTCGCTTCACCGCCGCCTCGGCGCTCGCGGCGTCACGATGGGCGTCCTGCGCGATCTGCTCAGCCTGGGCGCGAGCGCTCTGGGCCGCGGCCTCGGCCGCCTCGGCCGCCTCGTCGGCCCGTTGCCGCGCATCTGCCAGGAGCTCGGTTGCCTCGCGGTAGCGATCCTCGGCCTCGCCCTGCGCGCGCTCGGCAGACTCACGGGCATCCTGGGCGCGCGCCTCCGCGGCCCGCTGCTCCTTCGCCAGTACGTCGTCCGCCCGCTTCTGGGCGTCCTGCTTCGCACGTTCGACCCGCTCGTCGGCCTCGCGCCGCGCCTCGGCTACGCGTTCGTCGACCGCGGCACGCTGCTCCGCGCGCACCTGCTCGACGTACGCCTTCTCGTTCCGAGACGCCTCCTCAGCGCTTTCGGCGAGCTCGTGCGCGCGCTGCGCTGCTTCGAGGGCGTCGTGCTCGGCCTCCTTGGCGCGCTCCGCGGCGTCACGAGCGCGGGCCAGCCGCGCCTCCACCGAGTCCTGACCCGGCAGCGCGTCCTGCAGCGACGCCCGCGCGCTGCGCAGGCTGTCACGGACACCTCCCGTGCCGGACGACCCGCTACCGCGTGGGTCCTCGGTCGATCCGTCGCCAGGCGATATCGCCCGTCCGATCAGCCAGGACGCGTTGCGGGGGATGTCCCGCATCCCCGTCGCCAGCGTCCCTACCAGTCCGTGACTACCGTTCCTGTCGCTCATCGAGATCCCCTCCGCGCTGACCCGCCTCCCTGCGGGCGACGTGTGGCCCACGTCACAACGATCGGTACCCGTCGGGTCTTCGGGCATGCGCCGGGCGGGTCCGAGCGCGAGCGCTACCAGGCCTGCAGCGCCGCCGTACGACGCGACGCCTCGGCCATCTCGGCGGCGCGGAGCGCCGACTCGTCGAGGTTGCCGTGCTCGGCCCACCAGCGCTGGCCCTCGGCGGGCAGCGTGTGGATCGGGTCGTAATACTCGTAGGTCTTGGTGAGCGCGTCCTGCGAGGTGGCCTCTATCGAGGTCCGGTAGTTCTTCGTCCAGTAGGAGATGCCGCGCTCGGAGTCGTAGTCGGCGAGCTGGTGCACCCAGCGCTTCCCGACGAACGGCACGTCGCAGACGATCCGCGGCGTCGCGAACCCAGGCAGGTAGCCCATGATGTGGTGCTGCAGCCGCTGGGCGTCGCCGACCGAGACCCGCCAGTGCTCCGAGTTGGGGATCAGGTCGCACATGTAGAAGTAGTATGGCATGATCTGCGCGCCATCGAGCAGGCGGAAGCACAGGTCGAGCAGCGCGTGCGGATCGGCGTTGACGCCGTTGAGAAGGACGCCTTGGTTGCGCACGTCGCGTACGCCGGCGTCGAGCATCGCGCGGGAGGCCTCGGCGACCAGCGGCGTGATCGAGTTGGCGTGGTTGGCGTGGGTGTGGATCGCCAGCGAGACCCCGCGCGAGCGGGCGACGGTCGCGACCCGCTCGACGCCGGCCCGGACGTCGTCCTGCAGCCAGTGCTGGGGGAGCCCGACCAGGGCCTTGGTGGCGAGCCGGATGTCGCGGATGTTGTCGATCTCGAGGAGCCGGGTGAGGAAGTCCTCCAGCCGCGGCCACGGCATGTTGGCCACGTCGCCACCGGAGACGACGACGTCGCGCACCTGCGGCGTACGGCGCAGGTAGTCGAGCATCGACCCGAGCCGGTCGACCGGCTTGCCCACGAACTTGAGCTTGTCGACGGTCGGGGTCGAGTTGCCGACCAGGTCCATGCGAGTGCAGTGGCCGCAGTACTGCGGGCACGTCGGGAGCAGCTCGGCGAGCACCTTGGTCGGGTAGCGGTGGGTGAGACCCTCGGCGACCCACATGTCGTGCTCGTGCAGCGAGTCGCGGGTGGCGTGCGGGTGCGACGGCCAGTCGGTGCGGCGGTCGGAGAAGACCGGGACCATGTAGTGCCGGACCGGGTCGGCGTAGAACGCCTCGGTCAGCGAGCCGGGGCCGGCCGGTGTCTCGTGCGGCGCGATGGTGTTCATCATCTGCGGCGGAAGCAGCATCGACATCGTGGCCCGCTCGGCCTGGTCGCGCTCGAGGTCGGCGTAGAACCGCTCGTCGACGAGGTCGCCCATCAGCTCGCGCAGCTGCTTGACGTTCTTGACGCAGTGGGCTCGCTGCCACTGCACCGACTCCCACTCCGCGGCGGTGACGTCGCGCCACCCCGGGAAGCGGGTCCAGTCGGGTTCGACGAGCTCGACCCGCTGGTACGGGTACGGCTGACCGGAGTGGTCCTCGACCATGGCTGCGATCGACGTCTCGATACTCATGGAGCGAGGTTAGACGGAGATCTTGCGGTCTGCCAATCGAAACGCCGGACGTTCTCCTGTCGTTACAACCGGCTCCCAAGCAACGTCCGGCGTACGGCGGGATCGGCGGCCGGTACGCCGTACCTGCGGAGGTAGACGGTCTCGACCAGCTCGCGCAGCGGCGGCTCGGGCTCGTCGGCGAGCGGGGCGTCCATCAGCAGCAGCTGCGGCGCGTGCCCGTCGTCGTGCGGCGGCAGGTAGTCGCGCACCGGCAGGAGCCGGCCGCCGAGCCGTTCGTAGAAGACGATCCGGCGCCGGTGCTCCTCGACCAGCTCGGGGGAGAGGCCCGCCTCGTCGGGGTCCTCGACGTCCCAGATGAGCCGGGTGCGGCCGTCCGCGGCCAGCCGCGCGGTCAGCGAGCGCCACATCGTCGAGCCGGTGCCGCGTCCACGCCGCCCGACGGCGTAGTAGCGCAGGAAGGTCCAGCGCGTCTCGGCCAGGTCCCGCACCAGCGCGAAGCCAGCCGGGCCTTCCTCGTCGAGCAGCACCAGCATCCGGTCGACGAACAGGTCGTCGAACGGGACCTGGAGCTCCTCAGGGAAGGCGTCCTCGTAGATGGCACGAACCGCCCGCCGCTGCTCAGCGGTCAGCGTGGCCGCCTCGACCAGGGTCATCGGGTGGCTCATCGCTCCCACACGACCTCTCCGGCCAGCACCGTCGACAGCACCTCGATGTCGCGGATCGCCCTCGGGTCCACCGTAGCCGGGTCGTCGGAGAGCACGGCCAGGTCGGCGTACTTGCCCACGGCGACCGTCCCGCGGTCGCCCTCCGCGTGCGAGGCGTACGCCGAGCCGAGCGTGTATGCCGTCAGCGCCTCCAGCCCCGTGATCGCCTCCTCCGGACCGCACGGCTGGCCGCTGTCGGTGCGCCGGTTGACCATGTCGTGGATGCCGAGCAGCGGGGCCCCGTCCACCACCGGGCGATCGGAGCTGCCCGGCGGCATGATGCCGGCGTCGAGCAGCGACCGGTACCGGTAAGCCCAGCCGGCGCGCTCCGGGCCGAGGGCGCGGAGCATTCCGTCACCGATCTCGCCGACGAACCGCCCCTGCGGCACCGGCACCACGCCCAGCGAGGCTGCGCGAGCCACCTGGTCTGGCCGCGACACCCCGAAGTGCTCGATGCGATGGCGTATGTCGGGCCGCGGCCAGCGCCGTTGTGCCTCCTCGACGGCGTCCAGCACGAGGTCGATCGCGGCGTCGCCGATGGCGTGCGCCGCCACTCGCCAGCCGGATCGGTGGGCGTCGAGGATCCGGGCGTGCAGCGCTGCGGCGTCGTCCTGGAGGAAGCCGCGCTCGCCCGGGGTGTCCGCGAAGTCCTCTGTCATCGCGCAGGTGTGCCCGATGAGTGACCCGTCGCTGAAGATCTTCACGGGCCCGATCCGCAGGCGGTCGTCGCCGAGGCCGGTGCGGATGCCCAGGTCCAACCCCAGGGTGATGTCGTCGCTGGCGTGGGCGGCGAGCGGATGCAGCACGTCGGTGGCCACCATCAGCTCCACCCGCACCGGCAGCCGGCCGAGGTCCAGGGCGCGTTGGTACGCCGCCACCTCGACCGGGCTCTTGCCGATCCAGCCACCACCGACGCCGGCCTCGACGACGCTGGTGATGCCCTGCGACAGGTAGACCCGCCCGGCTCGCTCGATCGCGGCGACCAGGGTGTCGACGGGGTACGGGAGGACCAGCCGGTTGAGCAGCTGCTGGGCCTGCTCCTGGAGCAGCCCGGTCGGCCTGCCGTCACTGTCGGTGACCACCAGGCCACCGGGCACGTCGACCGCCGCCGCGGCGAGGCCGAGGTCGTCGAGGAGCGGACCGTTGGCCACGCACATGTGCCCGGACGTGTGCTTCAGCCAGACCCGCCGACCGGGCGCCGCCCGGTCGAGCGCGTCCCGGTCGGGGTGGCCGCCCAGCTTGTTCTCGTCGTACCCGGCGCCGACGATCCACTCGCCCTCGGGTGCGGCCGCCGCCCGGGTCGCGACGGCGTCGTACAACGCGTCGAGTGACGGCACCCGGAGGTCGACCTCGTTGAGGGACAGCCCGTACCACGCCATGTGGTTGTGGGCGTCGTGGAAGCCCGGCGTCACGACCGCACCGCCGAGGTCGATCGTCCGGTGGGCCGCGACCTCCTCGAGCGCGACGATCCGGTCGCGCCAGATCGCCACCGCTGGAGCAACGGCATCGCCGTCGAGCGTACGGACGCGCGCGTTGGTGAGCAGGAGGTCCGCCTTCACAGCTCGGCTCCCAGCTTGGCCTTCTCCACCCGGTGCGACGCCGTCAGGGGGAGGTCGTCGCGGAACTCCCAGATGCGCGGCACCTTGAACGCCGCCAGCCGCTCGGAGCACCACGCGGTCAGGTCCTCCGAGGAGACGCCGGGCGCCACGACGTACGCCTTGACCTCCTCGCCGCGGATCTCGTCGGGTACGCCGACGACGGCCGCGAGCCGGACCGCGGGGTGGGCGAGCAGCACGTCCTCCACCTCGTGGGCCGCGATGTTCTCGCCGCTGCGCCGGATCATGTCCTTGAGCCGCCCCTCCAGGCAGATCCGGCCCTGGTCGTCGAGCCGGGCCAGGTCGCCGGTGGGGAACCAGCCGTCGACGAACGGGTCCGGGCGGCCCAGGTAGCCGTCCATCATGCCGGGCCCGCGCAGCCACAGCTGGCCACCGACGTCGATCCGCACCTCGCGGTGCGCGGCCGCCCGGCCGAGGCAACCCGAGCCGACCAGCTCGTCGTGGTCGCCGGGGGAGACGCGGATGTCGGCGCCCGTCTCGGTCATGCCGAACGCCTCGAACCACGGCACGCCCCACCGCGCCTCGAGCTCGGCGTGCAGGGCCGGCGGGATGGCCGAGCACTGCACCACTCGCACGCGGTGGGCGCGGTCGGCCGGGTCCGGCGGCATCTTGAGCAGCAGCGTCGGCATCGCGGCGAGGCAGTAGAAGTAGGTCACCTCGTGCTCGCGGACCTTGGCCCAGAACGTCGAGGGGTGGAAGCCGTCGAGCAGGACCAGGTGAGCGCCGGACATCAATGCGGTCACGACGTTCCACTGCGGGTCGAGGTAGAAGAACGGCTGAGCCGTCAGCATCACGTCGTCCGCAACGACGTACGGGAACTCGTCGAGCATCGAGTTGCCCAGCGTGGTCCAGTAGCGGTGGGTGAGCACGCAGCCCTTCGGATGCCCGGTCGTGCCCGAGGTGTACTGCACGTTGACGGGAGTAGCCGGGTCGACCGGTCCCTGGGTCCAGCTGCGGGCCGGGACGAGGTCGTCGACCAGCACGACCTCCGCGAGCGGTGCCAGCAGCTCGGCGTACGACGGCGAGGTGATCGCGACGCGTACGCCCGCATCGGCGACGACGTGGCCGGCGTCGGCGGAGCGGTAGCGGACGTTGAGCGGCACCATCGCCGCACCGATGCGCATCAGCGCCAGCCACACGAGGGGGAACTCCGGCTGGTTGTCGAGCATCACCGCGACCCGGTCACCCGCCTCGATGCCGCGCTCACGCAACACTTGGGCGTACGCCGCGGACCGGCGCGCGACGTCGTGGAACGTCAGGGTCGTTGCCGGTGCGTCGCCCGGGTCGAAGGTCCACGCGGGGCGGTCGGGCCAGCGCTCGGCCGCCACCAGCAGGTGGTCGACCAATGACTGCTCAGCCACGGGTGAAGGCCTCCTTGGGCGCCTCGCCCTCCCCGGACAGGGAGGTCAGGACGGCGTGGTCGACCTCGCGCACCATCGCCTCCTCCAGCGTGGCATCCAGGCCGTGGTCGAGCACCTGCTTCGCGAGACTGAGCGCGAGCGGCGGGCGCTCGACCAGGCGCTGGGCCAGCTCGAGCGCCGCGGCCTCGTGCTCACCGGACGGCACCGCGCGCGCGACCAGCCCGATCCGGGCGGCCTCGGCACCGGTCACGCGGTCGCCGAGCAGCAGCAGCTCCTTGGCCTTCGCCCAGCCGACCAGCATGGGCAGCAGCCGCGAGATCCCACCAGTCACGCTGAGGCCGACGCCGACCTCGGGGAACCCGAACTGGGCGTCCTCTGTCGCCACGACCACGTCGCAGGCCAGCGCGAACTCGCAGCCCGCACCGAGGGCGTATCCGTGCACCGCCGCGACCACCGGCCCGGGGAACCGCCGGGTCAGGCGGGTGACCTCCTGGATCGCCTCGAGCCGGAGCCGGGTCTGCATCGGCGTCTCGACGGGCTCGGGCTCCTTGAGGTCGTGCCCGGCGCAGAAGGCCCGGCCCCTTCCTGCGAGCACCACCACACGTGCGTCCTCCGCAGCGGCGCGGGCCAGGGCTGCGCCCAGCTGTTCGGTGAGCGCGACCGTCACGGCGTTCAGACGCTCCGGCCGGTTGAGGTGCACCAACGCGACCTCACCGTCGCGGCGGTACTCGACAAGCTCAGTCTCGACCCCCATCGAGGCCTCCTTCACGCGTCGCGGCTTCCGATCGATCGATCGATCGGGCATCATGAGCGACCGTAGGTGGTCACCAGGAGAGGGGTCAAGCCGTGCCCAGCGCAACGACCAGCACGTCCGAACGCGTGCAGGATGCCGCCCTCCGCCTGTTTGCCGAGCGCGGCTACCACGGCACCGGCATCCGCCAGCTCGCCGACGCGGCCGGCCTCTCGTCCGCCTCGCTCTACCACTACATGGGCACCAAGGAGGAGCTGCTGGTCGCGATCATGCGCTCGAGCCTGACCGGTCTGCTCGACGCGGCGGAGCAGGTCGTACAGATGGACGACCCGGGGGAGCGGCTGGACGCTCTCGTGCGGCTCCACGTGCGCACCCATGCCACCGCCCCGGAGCAGACCCGCGTCGTCGACGACGAGGTGAACGCGCTCTCCGCCGGCGCCCGCGCCGAGGTCGTGGCGCTGCGGGACCGCTACGAGACGCTGTGGCAGTCCGCGCTCGACGATGGCGTGGCCCGGGGCGCGTTCCGGATCGGCTCGGTGGCGGTCGCACGCCGCGCGCTCCTGGAGATGTGCAGCGGGGTCGCGCGCTGGTGGACGCCGGACGGTGAGCTCGACCTGGACGACCTGCAACGCGAGTACGCCGGTCTAGCCCGTCGGCTCGTCGGCGCGCCGCTGCGACACGCCGAGTCGTGGTGAAATTTTCGCTCGATCTCGGGACGCAGACTGCTGGTCTGACCTGCAGATTCGCGTGTCTGTGCAGGTCATCAGGCGGTTGACATCTAGCGCGATTCGCGACCAAGGTGTGCCGTCCGCTCATGCAGATCGTGGCCGGCGAACCGACGTCCGAGTGGCCGGGTCGGAGGGTGGGGTGCCAACCACTCCTCGGACCTTGTTCGCGGAGGTCGGTCCGCCCCCATGAGAGCGGACGCGGAAGGGGCCCGTGTCCCCTAGACAACAGCCGCGGCCTCGGCAGCCGGTCGAGATCGGACTGGTCCGAAGGGCGCGGGATCCTTCCGGGGACTGCCAGCAGCCGCCAGAGGGCGCCCAACGGCATGCAGCCGTGGTGCCGCTCGGTATCGTCGGGGCTGTGCTGCTCCGGATCCTGGTGGCCTTCGCGTGCGGCGTCGGGCTCTCCCTAGCGTTCGAGCCGGTAGCCGTTCCCGTCGTCATCCCGTTCGCCGTCGCGGGGTTCGTGCTGACGACCCGTGGGCTGCGGCCGAGCCGCGCCCTGCTCGCCGGACTCGCGTTCGGCGTCGGCTTCCAGTTCGTGCTCCTCTACTGGATGCGGGCCGTCGGGACCGACGCGTGGATCGGCCTCTCGATCTGGCAGTCGCTCTTCTTCGCCGTCCTCGGCCTGGTCGTCAACCTGCTGCAGCGCCACCGCCTCTGGCCGCTCTGGGTCGCCGCGGCCTGGGTGACGAACGAGCTCTGGTTCAGCGGCTGGCCGTTCAGCGGCATGCCCTGGGGGCGCCTTGCGTTCGCGGTCGTGGACACGCCGCTGGCCGACGCCCTGCCGTGGATCGGCACCGTCGGCGCGAGCTTCGTGCTCGCCCTCAGCGGCACTCTGCTGGCGTGGGCTGTCGTCGAGCGCGGACGCCTGCGGCTGGTCGCTCTCGGCACGCTGGCCGCACTTGCGGTCGCGGCTCTGCTGCTCCCGCTCGTCGTGACGTGGGACCCGTCCCTCGAAGGAGAGGCGACCGTCGCGGTGATCCAGGGCGACGTGCCCGGCAACGGCGACGACATCCTCTACGACTTCCGCCAGGTCACCCAGAACCAGGTCGACGTGACGACCCGGCTCGCGGCGGACGTGGCCGCCGGACGCGAGCCGCGGCCGGACTTCGTCCTGTGGCCCGAGAACTCGACGGCCATCGACCCCTTCCGCGACCAGCAGACCAACGCGGGCATCCGCTCCGCGAGCGAGGCCATCGGCGTGCCCATCCTGGTCGGCGCCATCGTCGACGCCGGTCCGCAGCACGTGCTCAACCAGGGCATCGTCTGGGACCCGGCCACCGGCGCGGGGGATCGGTACACCAAGCACCATCCGGTGGTCTTCGGCGAGTACATCCCGTTCCGCCGCTACCTCGACGACCTCCAGATCGGTCGCCTCACCATGGTCGGGCGCGACATGCTCGCGGGCACTCGGCTGACGCCGTTGAGGATCGCCGGCCTGGAGGTCGCCGACTCGATCTGCTTCGACGTGGCGTACGACGACGCCATCTACGGCCAGGTGAGCCGGGGAGCGCAGCTGCTCACCGTGCAGACCAGCAACGCCACGTTCATCCACACCGACCAGATCGACCAGCAGTTCGCCATCACCCGGCTGCGCGCCGTGGAGACCGGCCGGTGGCTGACCGTCGCCTCGACCAACGGTGTCTCCGGCGTGATCGCGCCCGACGGCAGCGTCGTCTCGCGTGCGGCCCCTCGCACCCAGGCGGCGCTGGTCGCGACCGTCGGCCTGGACACCGCGATCACGCCGGCCGTGCGGATCGGGCCCTGGTCGGGTCGGGTGTGCATCGCGCTCGCGATTCTGGGACTGCTGCTGGTGCTCGTCCCGTATCGTCGGAACCTCACTCGAGACCAGGCAGAGGACGCAACGGTGCCGTCCGACCTGGTCGCAGCCAACGAGAGCGGGAGCACGTGAGCGGGCGGCATCGGTGAACTCTGCAGGCCCCCAGCACATCGAGGGTCTCGGCCGCGTGGTCGTGGTGATCCCGACCTACAACGAGGCCGACAACCTGGCCTGGATCGTCGGTCGGCTGCGTGCGGCGCAGCCCGCGATCGACGTCCTGGTCGTCGACGACGGGTCGCCCGACGGCACCGGGGCGATCGCCGACGAGCTCGCCGCAGCGGACCCGGCGGTCCGGGTCGTGCACCGGACCGCGAAGGCCGGCCTCGGTGCGGCGTACCTGCACGGCTTCCGGGTCGCTCTCGAGGCCGGGTACGACGTGATCGGCGAGATGGACGCCGACGGTTCGCACCAGCCCGAGCAGCTCGATGGCATGATCGGCGCGCTGCGCGCGGGAGCCGACCTCGTGATCGGCTCGCGCTGGGTGCCAGGCGGAGCGGTCGTCAACTGGCCGCTGCGCCGTGAGCTGCTCTCGCGCGGCGGCAACCTCTACGTCCGCCTGCTCCTCGGGGTGAAGGTCCGCGACGCCACGGCGGGCTACCGCTTGTTCCGACGTACGACGCTGGAGAAGATCGACCTCGAGTCGGTGCAGTCAACCGGCTACGTCTTCCAGACCGACATGGTCGCGCGCACCCTCGCCGCGGGCCTCACCGTCCGTGAGGTCCCGATCGAGTTCGTCGAACGCGTCCGCGGCGACTCGAAGATGAGTGGCGCCGTGGCGACCGAGTCGCTCAAGCGGATCACAGCGTGGGGCCTGCGGGAGCGGGCCGACCGGGTGCGCAAGGCGCTGTCCCGATGACCCGCAAGCGTCGGATGATCCAGGGCGCCCTCTTCGTCGTCTTCGTGGTGGTGCCGCTGGTCGAGATCTACGTGCTCGTCCAGGTCGGTCAGGTCATCGGCGCGGGTTGGACGATCGCCCTGCTCCTCCTCGACGCCGTCCTCGGCACCTGGCTGATCAGGCACGAGGGCGGCCGCGCCTGGCGCGCCCTGCAGGATGCGCTGGCCGGCGGCCGGATGCCCGCCGCCGAGATCGCGGACGGGGCGCTGATCCTGATCGGCGGCACGCTGATGCTGGCGCCGGGCTTCATCACGGACGCGTTCGGGATCCTGCTGATCCTGCCGTTCACCCGGCCGGTCTTCCGCCGTCTGCTCGCCGCGGCGGTCGGGCGGCGACTGCTCCTCGGGGTCGTGGACGTACGACGCCCCGGACCCGGACCCGCTGAGGGGCCCGTTGTCCGGGGCGAGGTGATCGACGACGAGCCCCCTTCACGGGACTAGTGTCGCCGATGCTCGTCAGGCCGTAGCTTTCCGCTTCTTCTGGTTGGCGCGGTGCAGGTGAGCGGGGCCGATCTCGCCGCCCCGAAGCAGCTCAAGCCGCTCCTTGAGGATGTCCTCGAGCTCCTTCTCCGAACGCCGCTCCAGCAGCATGTCCCAGTGGGTGCGGGCCGGCTTCTCGGCCTTCACCTCGGGCAGGATGCCGGAGACGTTCATCGCTTCGCCACCGCAGCGCGGGCACTCCCACACAGCTGGGACGTCGGCCTCGACCGACATCGTGACCTCGAACTCGTGCGCCTGGGCGCAGCGGAAACCAACCTGCTGACGAGCCGCGAACTCAATGCCGCGCTCGTCCTCGAAGCTTTGGCCCCCGAGCCGCGCTCCACGCAGTGTGCGCTCTGCCATGAGCCACCTCCCGAATCTTGTCCCCCGAAAAATTGCCTGTCCGAGACCCACAGGCCCCGCGTACACGACGTCGGTGTACCCGCTCCCATCGGTCTCAATCCGTTCAACGGTAGGGGGAAGTGCAAGATTCCGGGAATCGGGCCCTATGACCGCACTCACAGCAAGTTCTCAGATGGCAGGCTCAGACGACGGTCGGCATCGTGTTGCCGGCTTCCTGGATGCCGCGCCGCGGGTCCACCCGCATCAACAAGATGATGCCGAGGACGAACAGCACCATCAGGGCGAGCAGGGCGGGGCGGTAGGAGTCCGTCCACTGGTGCACCAGGCCGAAGATCAGCGTGCCGATCCAGCTCGTGCCTCGTTCACACGCCTGGTAGAGCGAGAAGTACTCCGCCTCACGCCCGCGAGGGATCAGCTGGCTGTAGAACGACCGCGACAGCGCCTGGGTGCCGCCGAGCACGACTCCGATCGCGACGGCGAGCAGCAGGAACAACGGGAAGTTGTTGTCGGGGATCAGCCAGCCGACGAAGACCACCGCCAGCCATATGAACAGCCCGACCTTGATGACCCGGTAGGCACCGACGCGCCCCGCAAGCCGGCCGAACGCGAGCGCTCCGCCGATGCCGACGAACTGGACGACGAGGAACGCCATCAAGACGGTGCTCTTCTCGAACCCCAGCTCCTTCTCGCCGTACACGGAGGCGGCGTAGATCACGGTCTGGATGCCGTCGTTGTAGAACAGGTACGCCAGCAGGAAGGTCAGCGTCACGGGGTAGCTGCGGAGGTCGCGCAGCGTGTGCCAGAGCTGACCGAAGCTGGCCCTCACCAGTCCGCCGCGTTCAGCACTCTGCCCACCATCTGGGTTGACGGGTGGCCGCGAGCGGATACCGCGCACCGGGATGACCGTGAAGGCGGCCCACCAGATGCCGGCGCTCAGCAGGCTGATCCGCACGGCCATCTCGGTGTTGTCGCTCATCACCGTCAGCAGCACGAAGTTGACGGCGAGCAGCAGCCCACCGCCGAGGTAGCCGAGCGCCCAGCCCCTCGACGAGACCCGGTCGCGCTCATCCGGGTCGGCGATCTCGACCAGGATCGAGTCGTAGACGACCAGGCTGGCGCCGAGGAAGAGCGTCGCGAGCAGCAGCAGCACGGCACCGAACTGCCAGTTGGAGCCGGCCACGAAGAACATCAGCGCCGCCATCGCGCTGCCGGCCCACGCGAAGCCGCCGAGGAGGCGGGGCTTGCTGGCGCTGCGGTCGGCCACCGCGCCGACGATCGGCAACACGATGGCCGAGAGGATCGTGGCGGCGGTGACCAGGTAGAACACCAGCGAGCCAGCCGACACGTCGAGCCCCAAGACGTGCAGGTCCTGCGTGCACTTGATGTGCTTGTCCTCGTCGGTGACGTAGCCGCAGGCGGCCTTCTCCGCCACCGAGGTGAGGTACGGCGCGAACAGGACCGCCGCCGTGGTCGTGACGAAGGCACTGTTGGCCCAGTCGTACCAGTACCAGGCCCTCTGCTCGCGCTGGCGGCTCTGCGGATCGAGGCCCGCTGCGGTCATGACGGCTCCCTCCACTGGCCTCGCCGGACGAGGACGGCC
The DNA here is from genome assembly GCF_039543845.1 of Nocardioides endophyticus. NCBI lineage: Bacteria > Bacillati > Actinomycetota > Actinomycetes > Propionibacteriales > Nocardioidaceae > Nocardioides > Nocardioides endophyticus. Next base: position 429,980 of record NZ_BAABKN010000019.1, read on the forward strand.
TTGAGTATGTCGGTGCGGTCGGTGAAGAGTCCGTCGACGCCCCGGTCGAGCAGCACCGCCATCTCCTCGGCCTCGTCGATCGTCCAGACGTGCACGTGCCGGCCCGCGGCGTGGGCCCGGCGTACGAGACCCGGCGTCGCGACGAGCAGTCGTCCGCGCCGGTGCGGGATCTGGAGCGCGTCGGCGCCGGCACCCGCCACGAGGGCGGCCAGACGCCCGCTCGGGAGCAGGCGGAAGGCAGCGATCTGACCGGGCGTCGCGCTCGTCGGGACCCGCCCGGCGGTCAGCCGACGAAAGCGCGCCGTACGCCGTCGCGAGAAGGAGCCGACCAGGACCCGGTCCCACGCGTCGCGGGCGGCGATGAAGGCGGCCAGGGCCGGCACGGCGCCTTCGGACTTGAGGTCGATGTTGAAGCGGGCATGTGGGAAGGCGTCGAACAGCTCCGCGAGCGTGGGCACCGCCTCGCGCCCGCCGACCAGGGCTTCGCGAACCTCGCGCAGGCTCAGCGCCGCGATCTCACCGCGCCGGTCGGTGACCCGGTCGAGCACGGAGTCGTGGAACGCGAGCAGCACTCCGTCGCGGGTGACGTGCACGTCGGTCTCGAGGTAGTCGTAGCCGAGCCCGACGGCGTGGCGGAAGGCTGCGAGCGTGTTCTCCAGCCCTTCGATCTCGGGGTGGTACGCGCCCCCGCGGTGGGCGAAGGCGAGCACCGGGCCCGGAGCCGCGTGCACCCGGTCGAGGTAGGCGAACCCGGTCAACGGAGCCTTCGCCGGAGACGTCACGACAGGCAGTATCGCGGACCGGCGAGCGTCCGCGTCCACTCACCACTCGGGCGGTAGCGTCGGGACATGGAGACCTTGACCTGCCCACGGTGCGGCGCGGAGATGGAGACGCGCGCCATCAGCTCGTCACTCGGGGAGGGCGCGGTCAGCTCGTGCCCCGACAACCACGGCGTCTTCCTCGCGCGGGCCGATCTCGGAGCACTCATCGAGGCCGAGAGCGACTGGCACCGCCACGCCGGCCAGCACACCGCGCCGATGCCGCGGATCACGCCCGACATGACCGCCCCGCCCGCCACCAAGCCTCCCGCGCGTGCGTGGGTGGAGACCTTGTTCGACTGACGCGCTGGAGGTACGTCGTCGGCGTGCTGGCTGTAGGACTCAGCCGAGTCGGCGCTTGGCTAAATGTCTCTAAACGTCTCGATGTTGGCGCCGAGGTGGTTGAGACGCTCGGCAAGATCCTCGTAGCCACGGTGGATGACGTACGTCGACCGCAGCACCGATGTGCCCTTCGAGGCGAGCATCGCCAGCAGGATCACCACGGCCGGCCGCAGGGCCGGGGGGCAGACCAGCTCGGTGCCGCTGAAGCTGGTCGGGCCCTCGATCATCACCCGGTGCGGGTCGAGCAGCTTGACCCGTGCGCCGAGCTTGTTGAGGTCGGTGAGGTAGATCGCGCGGTTCTCGTAGACCCAGTCGTGCAGGAGGGTCTGCCCCTCGGCGACGGCCGCGATCACGGCGAAGAACGGCAGGTTGTCGATGTTCAGGCCGGGGAACGGCATCGGGTGGATCTTGTCGAGCGGCGCGTGCAGCTCGGACGGCTTCGTGGTGATGTCGACGAGGCGGGTGCGGCCGTTGAGGGCGACGTACTCCTCGGAGCGGTCGTACTGCAGGCCCATCTCCTCGAGCAGCGCCAGCTCGATCTCCATGAACTCGATCGGCACCCGGCGGATGGTGATCTGGGACTTCGTCACGATCGCGGCGGCGACGAGCGACATCGCCTCGATCGGGTCCTCGCTCGGCGCGTAGTCGACGTCGACGTCGATCTCCGCGAGACCGGTGACGCTGAGTGTGGTGGTGCCGATCCCGTCGACGGTGACGCCGAGGCGCTGGAGGTAGAAGCAGAGGTCCTGGACCATGTAGTTGGAGGACGCGTTGCGGATCACCGTGGTGCCCGGGTGCAACGCGGCCGCCATCAGGGCGTTCTCGGTGACGGTGTCGCCGCGCTCGGTGAGCACGATCGGCCGCACCGGCTCGATGGCCCGGTTGACCTGGGCGTGGTAGCTGCCGTCGGTCGCCTTCACCTCGAGGCCGAAGGGGCGCAGCGCCGCCATGTGCGGCTCGACGGTGCGGGTGCCGAGGTCGCAGCCGCCGGCGTACGGCAGCTCGAAGGTGTCGACGCGGTGCAGCAGCGGGCCGAGGAACATGATGATCGAGCGCGTACGGCGGGCCGCGGTCTCGTCGATGTGGTGCAGGTCGAGGTCGCGCGGCGGCACGATCTCGAGGTCGTTGTCGTCGTTGAGCCAGCGGGTCTGGACCCCGAGGCTGTTCAGCACCTCGAGCAGGCGGTTGACCTCCTCGATCCGCGCGACCTTGCGCAGGGTGGTGCGGCCCCGGTTGAGGAGCGAGGCGCACAGCAGTGCGACCCCGGCGTTCTTGGAGGTCTTGACGTCGATCTCGCCGGACAGCGTGGTCGGTCCGGTCACCCGCAGGTGGGTCGGTCCGGCGCCCACCGCGACGATCTCCGAGTCGAGCGCCGCGCCGATCCGGGCCAGCATCTCGAGGGACATGTTCTGGTGGCCCTTCTCGATCCGGTTGACCGCACTCTGGCTGGTGCCGAGCAGGTCGGCGAGCTGGTGCTGGGTCAGGCCGCGGTGCTTGCGGGCGTCTCGGATGAGATTGCCGATCCGATTCTTGTAGCCCTCAGTCTTGTAACCCTCAGTCATGTCAGCCACGGTAACTCACATATGAGATAACGCAACAACGGCGTGGTGCCCGGGGTGTCGTGGGGGAGTGGCTGTCCTGACAGGATGGCTCCATGCGCGCGACGACGATCCACGGTACCCGAGACATCCGGGTTTCCGACGTACCCGACCCGGTGATCTCCGCCCCGACCGACGCGATCGTCAAGATCGTCGCCGGCTGCATCTGCGGATCCGACCTGTGGCCGTACCGCGGCGACAACGAGATCACGCCCGGCGACACGGTCGGCCACGAGTGCGTCGGTGTCGTTGAGGAGGTCGGCGCCGAGGTGACGTCCTTCCGACCCGGGGACTTCGTCATCGTGCCGTTCGACCACTGCGACAACACCTGCGCGCACTGCCGGGCCGGCGCGCAGGCAGGCTGCGTCAACCTCGGCTTCACCGAGACCGGTCAGGCCGAGTACACGCTGGTGAGCCAGGCCGAGGGCAGCCTCGTGAAGACCGACGGCCGGCCCGCCCCGAGTCTCATCCCGTCCCTGCTCACGTTGGCCGACGTCTTCCCGACCGGCTGGCACGCCGCGGTCTCCGCAGGCGTCCGCCCCGGCGGGACGGCGGTCGTCATCGGCGACGGAGCGGTCGGGCTCTTCGGGGTGCTGTCCGCGTCGTTGCTCGGCGCCGAGAGGGTCGTGGCGATGTCGCGGCACGAGCCGCGTCAGGCGATCGCCCGAGCCTTCGGCGCGACCGACATCGTCGCCGAGCGCGACAAGGCCGGTGTCGAGGCGATCCTGGAGCTGACCGGAGGAGTAGGAGCCGACTCGGTGCTCGAGTGCGTCGGCACCGACCAGGCGATGCAGACAGCGTTCAAGATCGCGCGACCCGGCTCGACGGTCGGGTTCGTGGGTGCGCCGCACGGCATCGAGCTGCCGGTCCGGAGGATGTTCACCAAGAACATCGGGCTGGCCGGAGGCATGGCGCCGACCCGCAAGTACATCCCGGAGCTGCTCGAGCGCGTGCTGGCGGGAGGGATCGACCCCGGCATCGTCTTCGACCTGACGATGCCGCTGGACGACGTCGCCGAGGGCTACCGGGCGATGGACGAACGGCGCGCGATCAAGGTGCTCGTCGAGCCCTGAGTCGATCGTCCAGGCGGCGGCTCAGCTCAGCTGCGGCGGCCTGAGGCGTAGAGGCCGACGCCGACGAGCAGCACGATGCCAGCGACCAGCTCGCTGACGAAGACGGCGTTCTCGTTGTCGAGGAACACCGCGAAGAGGATCAGCAGGATGCCGGCCAGCCCACAGATGCCGAGCAGCGCCTGCTTCGGGAGCGAGCTGTTGAGGCCCATCCCGGCCAGCACGACGACCGTGCCGATGATCCCGTCGCGGTACCCCGCCCACATGCCGCTCGCCTCGGCGCCGTACAGGAGCCAGCTGGCGAGGATCAGGCCGGTGCCGGCCGACAGGATGAGCACCCAGCCGAGCGGTGCCATCACCGGCACCGGGCCGGAAGCCGCGGGGGCTCCGGTGGAGACTGCAGGGGTGCCAGGGGCGGTACGTCGCTCGGGTGTCGCCATGGCGCAAAGCCTAGAGCACACCATCGGTGGGTAGAGCCCCTGGCATGACCTCGCTCGTGCTCGGTCCGCTGCTGCGCTACGTCGACGCCACAAGCGCGACCATCTGGGTGGAGGCCTCGACCGCGACGACGGTGCGAGTCACCGCCGGCGGCCGGGAGGCGGTCGCTCGGACCTTCGCCGTCCACGGCCACCACTACGCGTTGGTCGAGCTGACCGGCCTCGAGCCAGGCAGCCGTTCGCCGTACACCGTCCTGCTCGGTGACGAGCAGGTGTGGCCGTCGAACGACCCGGTGTTCGCCGACTTCCCGCCGTCGGTCATCTCGACACTCGAGCCGGGCAAGCCTCTCCGGTTGGCGTTCGGCTCGTGCCGGGTCAGTGTCGACCACGACGAGGAGGGCACCGAGAAGTTCGGCGTCGACGCCATGCGCGCCTACGCATTGTTCATGGCCGGGATCACCGAGAGCGACTCGGAGGATCCGGGGGAGCGGTGGCCAGACCTGGCGCTCTACCTCGGCGACCAGGTGTACGCCGACGAGACCAGCGACGAGATGCGTGCGTTCATCGAGAGGCGCCGTGATCCCCAGCAGGCACCCTGGTACGAGCTCAAGGACTACGAGGAGTACGCCCATCTCTACCGGCTCGCGTGGTCGGACCCGGCGAACCGGTGGCTGCTGTCGACGCTGCCGAGCGCGATGATCTTTGACGACCACGACATCCGCGACGACTGGAACACCAGCTGGACCTGGCGCCAGGACATGGAGGCCACCAGCTGGTGGCACGACCGGGTCGTGGGGGGACTGGCGTCGTACTGGGTCCACCAGCACCTGGGCAACCTGGGCCCGGAGGAGCGCCACGCCGACGAGCTCTGGAAGCAGATCTCGTCGCACGACGGCCCGGGCGAGCTCGACGTCAGCGATGCGCTCGACGCCCTCGCGGACCGCGCCGACCAGCACCCGGAGACCTACCGGTGGAGCTACTCGCGAGACTTCGACTCCCAGGCCCGCCTGGTCGTCGTCGACTCCCGCGCCGCCCGGGTGCTCGATCCTGAGCACCGCTCGATGCTGGACGAGGGCGAGCTGATGTGGCTGGACGCCCTACTGCAGGGCGACGTCGACCACCTGCTCATCGGGACCTCCCTGCCGTTCCTGCTCGCTCCCGGGCTGCACCACATCGAGTCGTTCGGCGAGGCGATCGCCGAGGGCGCCTGGGGACCACCGGGCATGGTGCTGGGCGAGTGGGCGCGCAAGCGGGCGGACCTGGAGCACTGGGGCGCCTTCGAGCGGGGGTTCCGCGACGTCGCCGAGATCGTGCTGGAGGTCGCGACGGGCCGGCGCGGCCGGGCACCACGCACGATCACGTTCCTGTCCGGGGACGTGCACCACAGCTACGTCGCCGAGGCGTGGCCTCGAGACGGTCTCGCCGCGAGCCGGATCCTGCAGGCTGTCTGCTCACCGATCCGCAACCCGCTGCCCAAGGGGATGCGGGGCTTCACGGCACTCGCGGCCGCACGAGCGACGGGCGCGGTGGCTCGACTGCTCTCGCTCGCAGGACGAGTCCGCCCCGAGCCGATCCGGTGGGCGGTCACCCAGGGGCCCTGGTACGACAACAACCTGGCCGTGCTCGAGCTCGCGCCCGAGGGTATCCGCATGTGGTGGAACGCCGGATCGGTCGTCGACGGCGTCACCGAGCGCCCGGCACTGACCCGGGTCGCGACGCTCGATGCGATCGGCTAGGCCGCGGTGCGGCTCCGAGCGACCGCCGGCACGCAGTCGCACGAGTCTCCACACGCAAGATAGATGTGGAGAGCGTGCCCGCACTGCGGGCACGGCATGTCGTGCGAGAGATGCACGGCGTTCGTCTGGACGGTGTCCCACATGGTGCTACCTCCCCCCGTACCTCGAACCAGTTGTCCGGTCCATCGGCCCGGGCACTGTCAACGTTAGGTATCCGTCACCGGGCGCACCGGGGATCGCGAGCGAATGCCCCAATCTGGGGACGCGCGGCTAGGCCGTGTCTCCCTTATGTGCGTAGCCAGGTGATGATCGCGAATATCGTGGCT